>NZ_JBXUGI010000003.1:0-324707 GCF_057180465.1 Chryseobacterium sp. HNCC26DJ238 | reverse complement strand
AATAAATCAATAAACAATTTTATAAAGCGCATGTGTTTTCAAGCTTAAGCAACTTGTTTGCTACACTTTGCCTCTTAAATTATGGATGATGAATGATAATCTTTGCGTTAAATAAAAGAAGACAATATACACGAAGTTTTATTTTAAATTTAAGGAGCAAAGATTGATAATGAATTTGTAACATAAAAAAAATTTTAACGCAAAGTTTTGTTTTAAAACCGCTTATTTTAAGGGGCAAAGAATGACGAACAAGTCGTCTAAGCGTGAAAATATAGTTATGTTTTAAAATAACATAAATAAAAATTTTAACGCAAAGTTTTGTTTCAACCGCTTATTTTAAGGAGCAAAGAATGACGAACAAATCGTCTAAGCTTATGAATACAATTAAGTTTAGGAAGCAAAGAATAGATCAATAAACAATTTAATAAAGTGCATGTATTTTCAAGCTTAAGCAACTTGTTTGCTAAACTTTGCCTCTTAAACTATGAGTGATGAATGATAATCTTTGCGTTAAATAATAGAACCAATAAATACACGAAGTTTAATTTTATGCTGCATAAAGAAAGATAATCTCTTCGTTTAATAACAACACAGAAAAAAAACACAAACACAAATGACAGAAAACGAATTATCTTATAAAATAATAGGTGCTGCTTTAGAAGTTCGCAAAACATTAGGAGTTGGATTATTAGAAAACGCTTACGAAATTGCTTTAGCTTATGAGTTGAGAAAACTTGGTTTTAAGGTTAAAAGACAGTTATTGCTCTCTTTAAAATATAAAGATGAACTCATTGAAAATGCTTACAGAATTGATTTAATTGTAGAAGATAAAATAATTATTGAAGTAAAATCTGTTTTAGAAATTCATCCCATTTTTTATTCGCAGGTTTTGACATATTTAAAATTAACCAGCATTAAACTTGGGCTTCTCATTAACTTTAATACACCTTTAATAATAGATGGTATTCACAGAATTGTAAATAAACTTTAAATGAAAAAAACGATACTTTTTGCCTTATTTTTCATTCAGACATTCATCAGCGCACAATTTTCTGAGCGGAATTTATCTTCAGAAAAATGGCAGTTCAAAAATTCAAAAGAACAAAAATGGCTGACCGCCTCAGTGCCGGGGACGGTTCATTTGGATTTGATGGATCATCAGCTCATTCCTGACCCTTACAAAGATGAAAATGAGAAAAAAGTACAGTGGGTTGAAAATGAAGATTGGGACTATCAGACGGTTTTTACAATTTCAACTAAAGAATTGCAAAATCAAAATGCAGATTTGGTTTTTCATGGATTGGATACGTTTTCAGAGATTTATTTAAATGGAGAACTGCTGAGGAAGACTGACAATATGTTCAGAACATGGAAAATTCCGGTAAAAAATTATTTGAAGACAGGAAAAAATCTGCTGCAGATAAAGTTTAAATCTTCTGTCAATGTAGGAAAAGATTTAGCAAAAAAAGTTCCGTTTACCATGCCGGAATCACCAAGAAGTTTTGTGAGAAAAGCGCAATATCAGTTCGGTTGGGATTGGGGACCAAGATTGGTTACTGCAGGAATCTGGAAAGATGTAAAACTGAATTTCTGGAATCAGGCAAAGATTGAAAATGTAAAAACAGAGCAGAAAAGTTTGACCAGACAAAAAGCAGAACTTATTATTCATGCAGAAATTTTTACCGAACAAGCTGGAAAATACAGTTTTTTAATCAATAATGAAACGCATGCTATTTCTTTAAAACAGGGTTTAAATAATATTTTAATTCCTTATCAAATCTTAAATCCAAAACTTTGGCAGCCGAACGGATGGGGTGAGCCCAAATTATATGATTTAAAAATTTCGCTGAAAAAAGAATCGAAAATTTTAAATGATGCATCTCAAAGAATTGGTCTCAGAACCATAGAATTGATCCAGGATAAAGATGAAAAAGGAAAATCATTCTATTTTAAGGTCAATGGAAAACCGATGTACGCCAAAGGAACCAACTGGATTCCATCTGATAGTTTTACCCCGAGAATAAAAGGAGAAAAATATAGGCAGCTTATTAAAGACTGTAAAAATGCCCACATGAATATGATCCGTATCTGGGGCGGCGGAATCTATGAAGATGATGAGTTTTATAAAGCCTGTGATGAAAACGGGATTCTTGTATGGCAGGATTTTATGTTTGCCGGAAGTTTCTATCCATCAGATGAGGGTTTTGTAAATAATATAAAAGAAGAGGTCAAAGATCAGGTTAACCGTTTACAAAATCATCCGTCTATCGCCTTGTGGTGCGGAAATAATGAGATAGATGAAGCCATCGTCAACTGGGGATATCAGAAGCAGTTCAAATATTCTAAAGATGATTCTCTCCAGGTGTGGAAAGATTACAAAAAGGTTTTTCACGAGGTCATTCCAAATGCTTTGAAGGAAAATTTAACATCAGAAAAGAACATTTACTGGCCGACATCACCGTCTATTGGCTGGGGTCATAAAGAAAGTCTTACCGAAGGCGATTCTCATTACTGGGGCGTTTGGTGGGGCGAATTTCCGTTTGAAATTTACAATGAAAAAGTTCCGAGATTTGCTTCCGAATATGGCTTTCAGGGAATGCCAGGTTTAGAGGCGGTTAAATCAATGTTTTCAGAACAAGCTGATTTTAATTTAGATAATCCAACCATCAAAGCGCATGAAAAAAATGCGAGAGGTTTTCATATTATTAATGAATACATGATGAGGGATTATGTCGTTCCAACAGATTTTGTGAAATACAATTACGTTTCCCAGTTGCTTCAGGCGCGCGGAATGCAGATTGCCATTGAAGCACACCGGCGTGCAAAACCATATAACATGGGAACATTATATTGGCAGCTCAACGATTGCTGGCCCGTGATTTCCTGGTCATCGATTGATTATTTGGGGAACTGGAAAGCCCTGCATTATCAGGTCAGGAGAAGTTTTGAGCAACAGCTGATTGTAGCGGAAGAAAAAGACGGGGTTTTGAATTTTTATGGAATTAATGATGGTCTGGAGAAGTTTGCAGATGTAAAATTGGAAATGGAATTGAATGATTTCAAAGGTGAGAATATTCTTACAGCAGTTTCCGTTCAAAAGCAAACATTAGATGAAACTGTAAAATTTGACTCATCATCAATCGCCGAATTAGTTGGTGATTTAGATAAAGACGGATTATTTTTAAATTTAATTTTAAGAGGACGAGATGAAAAAGTCATTGCAGAGAGCAATTATTTCTTCTCAAAACCTAAGGATTTAAAACTCACAAAACCAAACGTTAAAGTCAGGAAAATTTCAGCAACAGAAATCGAAATCTCTACCGATGTTCTGGCTAAAAATGTTTATTTAATGGGGGACACCCACTTTAGCGATAACTTTTTTGATCTGCTTCCGGAAACGGCTAAAAGAATTACACTTTCAAAACCTCTGAAAAAAATAGAAGTAATGACCTTGTGGGACACGATGAATGAACATAATAAACCTTAAATTTGCAGATTATTTTTCAGAATCATGGTAAATTTTGTTTTGATCGGTGTTTGCATTCTTGCGGGAATGATCCTCAAAGGAACAAAATCCATCCATCCTGATGCTCACAAAGGCATCAATACATGGATTCTCTATCTTGCATTACCTGCAGTTTCATTTAAATATTTACCTAAAGTACAATGGTCTCCGGAAATGATGTTTCCTGTTTTGGCAACTTTTCTGACTGCAGTCTGCGCCTTCTTTTTTATGAAGTGGTATAGTGCCTTTAAAGGATATTCCGGAAGATCAAGAAGTACCTTAGAGCTGGTAAGCGGTTACAGCAATACATCGTTCATCGGTTTTCCTTTGATCAGTGCATTCTACGGCGAAAGTCTGTTAAGTATCGCCATTATCTGCGATCAGACTATGTTTTTCTCACTGTCAACATTGGGAATTATCATCGCAATAAGGGGTGGGAATAAGTCAGGAACAGTGAGTGCCCGGTTTATTTTTAAGAGATTGGTTACTTTTCCGCCTCTTTTGGGATGTATTGCAGCTTTGACTTTGTCGCCATTCATTGATTTTACTTTCGCAGAACCTCTTTTTGACAAATTAGCGGCTACTTTAAGCCCTCTTGCGTTATTTTCTGTGGGATTACAGCTGAAATTCAACGGCTGGAAGAAACTCATTCCCCAGATGTCGATGTCCATGTTCTATAAATTGATCTTAGCTCCGGCGATTAGTCTTGGATTGGTGTTTCTATTTGGAATCACAAGTGATGTAGCAAAAATTACGATATTCCAATCAGCGATGCCGACGGTAGTGACTTCCAGTATTATCGCTGAACAGTTCAGGCTCAATACAAAACTAACCAATCTTACCATAGGTTTCAGTATTATCACAGGATTTTTTACTACAGCAATCTGGTATCAGATTATAGAATTTTTCTTTTAAACCTGTTTCGAGAAAACCAAACCCTGCCAGCGTTCTAAACGCTGGCAGGGTTGACTATTACAGCGATTTAGTTTAGATATAGAATTGATTTTTACTGATAAATCCAAATCCCTTCAACATTCCAAAAGCTGGCAGGGTCTGTCCGGTCATCTGAAGTTGAGCTGCCTTATCTAAATTGATTTCATAGGCATAAAAAATTGCAGTTCTCTTCAGAAAAATTTAATTTTACATTTTAATTTTCCCCTTGCAGTACGCCCAGATTATTTTACCGTTAAATCTAAAAGGATCTTTTACCTATAAGATTCCTGAAGAAATCGAATCCAAAATTGAAAACGGAATGCGGGTGCTCGTACCGTTTGGTGGAAAAAAAATATATACCGGGATTGTTTTTGAACTGCATGACGAGGCGCCTGAAAATTTCGTGGCAAAAGAAGTGATCAGTATTTTAGATGATTATCCGATTGTGCCGTCTCAGCAGATCAAATTCTGGAACTGGCTTTCAGAGTATTATCTCTGCAATTTGGGTGAGATATACCGTTTTGCTTTTCCTTCTTCTCTGAAACTGGAAAGTGAAACTTATCTAAAGCTTAAACCCAATGCTACGGTTGAATTTGAAAATCTTGATGTCAATGAGATGTATCTCATTCAGGCACTGGAAGTTCGTCAGTTGATCAATTTAACGGATATTGAAGCCTTTATCCCGAAAAAGGAAATCATTAAGACCATCAATTCGCTGATTGATCTGCAATACATTGAGATTGATGAAAAAGTAGCTGAGAAATACAAGGCGAAAGAGGTGGCTTACGTTAAAGTGAAAGATGAGGTTTTAAAAAATCATAACCTTACCGAAATCCTGTTACAGTTAAACAGAGCTAAAAAACAAAAAGAACTTTTCCTGAATATTATTGAAAAACAGACGGAAAATCCTGACTTGCCAATTAAGAAATCTGAACTGTTTGAAGACGGATATTTCGGGAGCTCGCACATTAAAGCGTTGGCAGATAAAAACCTGATAGAAGAATATTACCTTCAGAAAGACAGGATTGAAAGTTATGAAGGCGAAATTGAAGAGATAGAAGAACTTTCAGAAGCACAGAAAGAGGCAAAAACAGAGATTGATGAAGCTTTTGATGAAAAAAGAAATGTTTTGATTCACGGAGTGACATCATCAGGGAAAACACATCTTTATCTTGAGAAGATAGAAGAATGTGTGAATGAGGGAAAGAATGTTTTGTTTTTGCTTCCTGAAATTTCACTGACCAAACAGATTACACAGCGATTAGAAAAAAAATACGGACGTCAGCTTGGTTTTTACCATCAGAAGCTGACTGATTTTGAAAAAGTTGAGGTTTGGAGGAGGATCAGGAATGATGATGTTAAAATACTTATTGCCACAAGAAATGCTCTTTTTCTGCCGTTTGATAATATAGGACTGATTATCGTGGATGAAGAGCACGATTCTGCCTATAAACCCCGGGAGGTATCGCCTTTTTTCAATGCACGGGATGCAGCATTGGTTTTGGCCGGTTTTTATGATGCAAGAGTAATTTTGGGTTCGGCAACCCCTTCTGTGGAAAGTTATTATCTGGCACGAAAAGAAAAATTACATTATATTTTCATCAACGAAAGGTTTGGAAATGTAAGGCTGCCCGAATTTGAACTGATCAATTTTAAGGAAGCACAGGATTCAAAAAAGGTGTCAGGCAATTTTTCCCTGCATTTAATTGATGAAATCAAAAAGACTTTAAACGAAAAAAACCAGGCTATGATTCTGCACAACCGCCGTGGTTATGCCAATGTGATCGAATGTGAAACCTGCGGATATGTAAATTACTGTTCAAACTGTGATGTTGTAATGACTTATCACAAGGCAGCCAATGAGATGAAATGCCATTATTGCGGTCAGCGTGCTTCCAAACCTAAAGCCTGTCCGAAATGTCATTCTGAAAATCTGAACGAAAGAGGAGTGGGGGTTGAGCAGATCCATGAAGAGGTCTCAAAGATTTTTCCTGAAAATGAAGTCGACCGGATGGATGTAGATTCTATGCGGAAGAAATTTGCCTACGAAAAGTTGTATGAGAAAATTGAAGACCGTGAAACGGATATTATCGTGGGAACTCAGATGATTTCCAAAGGTCTTGATTTTGATCATATTGAGCTGGTGGCCATCCCTAAGGCTGACTCTATGCTGTATGTTCAGGATTTCAGGGCAGAAGAGCGTGCTTACCAGTTGATTACGCAGGTTTCCGGAAGAGCAGGAAGAGTGTCAGGAAACGGAAAAATTTTGATTCAGACCTATAATCCGGATCATTCGGTCTTCCAGTTGATCAAAATGAATAATGTGGCAAAGATTTATAAATATTTACTTACAGAGAGACAGAAATTTCATTATCCGCCGTTTACCAAACTGATCATGATTGAGCTTAAACATCGTAGAGATGACAAGGTCAACCGTGCCTCTCAGTTTTTAGGTTCAATTTTAAGGAAATATCTTCCGGAGGACTGTATTTTAGGTCCGGAAAGAGCTCAGATCGCAAGACTTAACAATCTGTATCAGTTCCAGATCATGTTAAAGCTTCCAAGAGGCAGGAATTATGAAAAATTTAAGAGCCTGGTATTGCTAAGTTTGAAAGAATTCGATGAAATCACTGCTTATCAAAGCATTAAAAAAGATGTTTTTGTGGATTTTTAACAATTTTTAACAAACTTTAAGCGCTTTTAGTAGCGCTTCATACACTACTGTATGACAATAATATCTACATTTGAACGTTTATTATGTGTTTGGATTTCAGAGAAGATTTAACTAATCATTTTTTATGCCATCCAAAATATAACAAAAGAAAAAATTGATGATAAATTACAGAAAGTATATTTCAGGTCTTACAGTTTTGGCCACTGGTTTTTTCCTTGCCCAATCTACTGTAGCAACCGTTCTTTATTCTCCATCTTCAGAAGGTCAGAAAAGTGGTTTAAATTTACCGTCTCCTGCAGCAGCAATTGAAAAGGCTTTTTTGTCTCCAAAAGAACTTGTAGATGTAAATCTAAATACAATGATGGCAGATCCTGTGCTGAAAAATGCAACCTGGGGATTTGTCGTGTATGATCCCAAGACGAAGAAAGTGATTTCTTCCTATAACGAAAATACACCGCTTGTACCTGCTTCAACCACAAAATTACTGACCACGGAAACCGCTTTGCATCTGTTGGGTGAAAATTACCGTTGGATGACACAGTTGGAGTATTCGGGAGAAATTGATGAAAATGGTGTTTTAAACGGAAATCTTTATATTATCGGAAGCGGTGATCCATCGATGGGAACCAATAAAGCCGGTGCATGGTCTTATAAGGAAATCGTTTCAGATTTTGTCAGTGGAATGTCCAGGGAGGGAATCAAAAAGGTAAATGGTGATATTATTATTCAGACAGCGCTTTTCAAAGGTAACATTTCGAGACTTCCGGAAAATGTTGTGTGGTTAG
Source organism: Chryseobacterium sp. HNCC26DJ238 (assembly GCF_057180465.1). Classification (NCBI taxonomy): domain Bacteria; kingdom Pseudomonadati; phylum Bacteroidota; class Flavobacteriia; order Flavobacteriales; family Weeksellaceae; genus Chryseobacterium; species Chryseobacterium sp. HNCC26DJ238. The sequence goes on along the minus strand of NZ_JBXUGI010000003.1, from coordinate 316,810 downwards.
AAAACAATAATTACTATCTGCCGGTTGGTACGACCCGGGAAATCAATCCTGCTAATGAAAAACTGATCGTTAAAAAAGGAAATAGTCAGGCTGCAGAAAAAAAATACTTTTATGTTTCCCCTTATGCCAATCAGATGGTATATGCTGAAAAATATGAAGGAGATGGAATTTTAACCACTAAGCTTCCTGATGCGCCTGCTTACCTGGCGAATACTTTCAGAGCAACTCTGGTAAAAAGCGGAGTAGGTGTTACAGGAAAAGTGACTCCAAAGACGACAGACGGGTCACCGGAAATCAGAAAAATGATCTCAGCATATAAATCTCCAACTTTGTCAGATATCATTTATTACACCAATCAGCGTAGTGACAATGGTTTGGCTGAAGCTTTACTGAAAACGGTAGGATTTCAAAAAATGGGTGATCAGACTTCAGAGTCAGGAAAGATTGTGGTGAATGAGCATTTAAAAGATGTGGCTTTTGATGTGGAAGGACTGAATTATATGGATGGAAGCGGACTTTCCAGAAGCAATCATGTTACCCCAATTTCTCAGGTGAAGTTTTTGACCTCGCTGATGACTCAGAAATATTACAAGACTTACTTTGACTCTCTTCCGATTGGAGGACAGTCAGGAACGCTTAAGAGAATGTTTCTGGGTACAGGAAACGGACAGATTTTTGCTAAAACAGGAACGCTCAATAAAGTAAAAGCCCTGACGGGTTACATGAAGACGAATACCGGAAGAACACTGGTGTTTTCAATTCTTGTCAATAACTATTCAGGATCAGTGGATATGGTAAAAAACAGAATTGAAAAAATTCTTCAGCCGGCTCTTGATTTATAGTATTTATGAATTTTATCGATATACAAACCTTTTAGTCTCAGATTGAAAGGTTTTTTTTATCTTTATCAATTAATTATCTGGAAATGAATTGTTCTTTTTTGAAATCATCAAATTGAGGCCATATACAGTAATTATTATAAACATTCAATACATTCAGTAAAAATGAGAAAATTTTATCTTTTATGCTTAAGTTTATTTGCGGCTCAATCTTTTTTTGCACAGGAAAACCTTGAAATGAAAGGATTAATGGCAAAAGAAATGAAATCTTTTACCGCTAAAATGAATGCAGGAAATACCAATCCGAATACCTTAAATTACGATTTGCAGTATCAGAGAATGGATGTATCGCTGAATCCTTCTGTTGCTCAGATTTCAGGATCAGTAACTTCACATTTCAAACCCACTCAGGCATTAAACAGCATATATTTTGATCTGACCAATCAGCTGACGGTTTCGCAGGTGACTTTTCACGGTCAGCCTTTGGCATTCCAGCAATTGGCAACCAAAGAACTGAAGATTAATTTTACTTCATCACTTCCTGCAAATGTCCTTGATTCACTGACCATACAGTACAGCGGAACTCCTCCTACCGGTAATAATTCATTCTTCACCAATACACAGGCCGGAACCCCTGTACTTTCTACTCTAAATGAACCTTACGGTGCGCAGGATTGGTTTCCGACGAAGCAAAGTTTAAATGATAAGATAGAGAAATTTGATATCAAAGTGACTACGTCGTCACAGTACAGTGTAGCGTCCAACGGTAAACTGATGAGCGAAACTATTTTAGGGAACGGTCAGAAACTGACTTTCTGGAGAACACAGTATCCCGTTGCTGCATATCTGGTGGCCCTTTCGATTACAAATTTTGTCAAGCTCAATGATACCATGGGAAACCCACCATTTCCTTTTGTAAATTATATTTATCCGGGAACATCTTCCAATGCAACGAGTATGGCCAATATTGAATGGACCAAAACGGTGATGAATACCTTTGAAACATATTTCGGACCTTATCCTTTCAGAAATGAAAAATACGGGCATATGGAATTTACGGCAGGAGGAGGAATGGAACATCAGACCATGTCTTCAATGGGCGGATGGAGCAAACAGCTCATTGCCCACGAACTTGCCCATCAGTGGTTTGGCGATAAGGTAACGTGTGGACTCTGGAATGATATCTGGCTTAATGAAGGCTTTGCTACGTTCGGGGAGCATGTTGCTTACGAAAAACTGCTGATGACCAATGCTGAATTTTTAAATTATCTTTTAGGTGAGAAAAATTATATAACGAGCGCAACGGGGGGAAGTGTATATGTTGCAGATGCCAGTTTAGGAAGTGTAGGAACTATTTTTAACGGAAGACTGACGTATTCAAAAGGCGGATATGTGGTAAGAATGATCAAATGGATTTTGGGTGACACTGTTTTTTATCAGGCACTGAAAGATTATCATGCGAGACCCAATTTAGCTTACAATTACGTGAAAACATCAGATTTGAACGCTTCACTGCTTCAGTCGACAGGTAAAGATTTTACAGGTTTTTTCAATGACTGGATCTATGGTCAGGGATATCCTACTTACGATATCAGATGGAAGCAGACCGGAAATCAGGTGACATTCAGAGCAGGGCAGACGCAAAGCCACGCATCAGTAAGCTTTTTTGATATGCCGCTTCCCGTAAAAGTAAACGGGACAGGTGGGCAGGTTGCTTATTTTGCTTTAAATAATACCGTGAACAATCAATATTTTACGGAAACCGTCGGATTTCCGGTAGCAAACGTAGAATTCAATTACGAATATCAGATTCTGGAGAAAAACTCAACCGTTACTCAGGACAACACATTAAGTATTTCAGAGGCTGCAACAAATCAGTTAGCGGTTTATCCTAATCCTGCGAAAGATGAGCTTTTTGTTTCCGGTCTTAAGAAGCAGACTGATTTTACGATCTATACAGCTGACGGAAGACTGGTTAAAAAAGGAAATACAGACCGCAAAATTGAAATCTCTTCTTTAGGTAAAGGAATTTACTTTATCAAGATTCAGGAACTGAATATTAAATTTATAAAAGAATAATGTATTCGATAGATAACAAAAAAAGATTTCCAAGGAAATCTTTTTTTGTTATCTATTAATTCAATGTTTACATTTCAACCTGGAAATCAAGGTCGTCAAAATTACCCATTGCCCTCTGCGCACGTTTATTGGCAATTTTCACTTTGTAATTAAACCATTTTTCTTTAAAGATCTTACGCATCAGATTGTCAAAATGCCTGATGATCACAAGGTTTTTAAAACCTCTCCATTTTTCAAGTGCACTCGATGGGAGCGCTCTCACGGAGACCGAATAGCCTTCCGTTTCATACTGTATATAATGCCACCAGCCAGATGGGATATAGAGGGTTTCGCCCGGATGGATCACTGCTTCATAACCTTTCAGACGTTTTAATGCCGGGTATTTTTCGTAGTCGGGATCCTGTAGATTCACAAGACTGTGAAAATTGTAAGGCAGTTTGTACATCAGGTCAGACTGTTCCCACGGAAACAGCCAGATCCGTTTTACTCCCTGGAATTGAGATAAAAAAACATGGGACATATCGATATCGATATGATTTCTTGTAATTGAGCCCTGTCCGCCAAAAAACATGAATGGCAACCATTTCAGAACTTTTCCCCTGGTGATATCTTTGTAATGGATGTCATTTTTAAGTTCCGGTTTCAGACTCAGGAGATTAAATAGGAACAAACGGTGCTCTGTGATTTTTGTAGTAATTAAATCCAGATATTCTGCAAAAGTAGTTTCACCGACAGGTTTGCTGGCAACACGGTCAATTGATTCTATTTCGCTTCCGTACACATTGACTTTGGTATCTCCGGCAATTTCCTTGAAATATTCATAATTCCATTTTTGAAAAGCCGGGCTGTCTGCTTCTATGAAATCCTTTAAAATAATAGGTTTACCGGCTTTCATATACTGTTTCAAAAAGTCATCTGCATCTATATTTTTCGCTCGTATAATCTGAGATAATTTCATATAATGTATTTTGAGTGAACAAATATAAAATATTATCCTATAAAATAAGTAGACTATTTGTTTAAAATTCCTGGTTAAGCCAATAATTTACAATAATCAGTGATAAAATTTAACTGTTAAAGCGTTTTTTATTAAATTAGCGAACCTAAAAAATTATTATAATGATCTCTGAAAAATATCTTGAAAATCTACAGAACGAACTGAAAAATATCGAAAATGACGGTCTTTTTAAAAAGGAAAGAATCATCACGTCACAGCAGAGTGCTGAAATCGAAGCCAACGGAAAGAAGTTGCTGAATTTCTGTGCCAATAATTATCTGGGACTTTCCAATCATCCGGAAGTTATGAAAGCTTCCCAGGATATGATAGAATCTCATGGCTACGGGATGTCATCAGTACGTTTTATCTGTGGAACCCAGGATATTCACAAGCAGCTGGAAGAGAAAATTGCTCAGTTTTTAGGTCTTGAAGACACTATTTTATATGCTGCATGTTTTGATGCGAACGGTGGAGTTTTCGAACCCCTTTTTACCGATGAAGATGCCATCATCTCTGATGAGCTGAATCACGCTTCCATCATTGACGGTGTGCGTCTCTGTAAAGCGGCAAGGTACCGTTACAAGAATAACAATATGGCCGACCTGGAAGAGCAGCTGATTGCTGCTTCAGAAAAGAATCACAGGTTCAAAATCATTGTGACGGACGGTGTATTTTCAATGGACGGGATCGTTGCTGACCTGAAAGGGGTCTGTGATCTTGCAGATAAATACAATGCTTTGGTGATGGTGGACGATTCCCATGCAACAGGTTTTATCGGTAAAACAGGGCGTGGAACTCATGAAGCGAACGAGGTAATGGGTAGAGTGGATATCATTACTTCTACTTTAGGAAAAGCTTTAGGGGGTGCCTTAGGCGGATTTACTTCGGGTAAAAAAGAAATCATTGATATGCTGAGACAGCGTTCAAGACCTTATCTGTTCTCAAATTCACTGGCTCCCGGAATTGTGGGTGCCGCTTTGAAAGTTTTAGAGATGATCTCTGAAGACACCTCACTCCGTGATCAGGTAATGGAAAATGCTGAATATTTCAGAACAGAAATGAAAGCCAGAGGTTTTGATATTCCGGAAGGAGATGCAGCTATTGTTCCTGTTATGCTCTATGATGCTAAATTAGCCCAGAAAATGGCTGAAAAGTTGATGGACGAAGGAATTTATGTAATAGGATTCTTTTATCCCGTAGTTCCCAAAGAAAAGGCAAGAATCAGAGTGCAGCTTTCAGCAGCTCATACCAGAGCACATTTAGACAAGGCTATAGCCGCTTTTGAAAAAGTAGGAAAAGACTTGGGCGTAATTTCTTAAAGCTTATTTAGGTTTTATTCATAAACGTGTTTTAGTGTAATGTGTATAAGTGTGATTTTAATTTTGAAATCTCCAATCTCATTATCAGGTACTTTTACACGAAGGACAGAGAACTTAATATTATTAAGTCAGGTGTTGAATAACCTCCGGTTATCATAAAAAATTCTACCCTTGTAGAATAAAACAGAATTTCTATATTTACTGAAATTCTGTTTTTTTATGGTTAAAAATTCCATTCTTTCAGCTCTTGTACTGACGGTACTTATTTCATGTACAACCAAGCCCATCAATCAGTATGTAAAAGTTGAAAACAAATGGCAAAAAAGACACGGAAAATGGAAGGAGGAATATTCTTCTGACCAGGGGACTTTAACAGCTGTCGGAAAATATAAAATGGGCGAAAAGGTGGGAGTCTGGAGAACAACATTTCAAGATAGGCCTTACCAGAAAGATAAAATCAGAAAAAACGTAACGAAGACAGAGCTTTATTATCCCAACGGAAAAATCATGGAAAGGGGCCAGTCAAAATTAGATATTTCTGACGCACAGAGACACTGGTATTATTTCGGTGACTGGAAATACTATGATGAGAACGGGCAGTTAAAATACAGTAAGAGATATAGGGAGGGTAAAAAGGTTGACAGTATTTCCTTCAATAAAAATAAGCGTTAGTCTATTCGTGTGCTAAAATTAAGAAGGGTATTTTTCTAAATTTAATTTATTGGATACTATTGTGGATATTTCATAATTAAAATTGATTAAAAGTATGAATAGAGGAGATTGACTTTCTATTTTACCCGAAAGACATCAACAAAATCATTATCTTTGCACACAAATTTTTAGGATGCTCTATACCATCATTAAGGCGTTGCATATCATTTTTATGGTCAGTTATTTTGCGGGAATTTTTTATCTCGTCAGAATTTTTGTGTACTATAAGGATACGGATGGTTTTACTGAAGACAAAAAGAAGATCCTTCGGGAGCAGTATACCTTTATGGCACGCAGGTTATGGAATATCATTACCGTTCCGGCAGGAGTAATTATGGCGGTCTGCGGTTTAATCTTGATTTTTCTGAATACCGGATTAATGAGGACACCCTGGTTTCACTTAAAACTGACTTTTCTCATCGGACTGGCAATGTACCACTACTGGTGCTGGAAAAAAGTGAACCTTCTGGTAAAGCTTGATGGAGATACTTTAGAAACGGCCAATCTAAAACTGAGACAGGCAAACGAGATCGCAACCTTCATTTTGTTTCTGGTGGTATTTACCGTTATTTTAAAATCTTCAGTGATTGAATACTGGTGGCAATTAATTACAGGATTTTTCGTTCTTGTATTTTTAATTATGATGACCGTAAAACTGGTGAACAGAAGTAAGAAAAATAAAAAGTAAAAAGAAGATCGGTAGAACAGAAATTTTCACAGCTCTTATGGTTGTCATGAAGAGATCTGAAAAAAAGCTTTGGTTAAAACCGGAGAAATAATTTTATAAAATCAGAGGTCTGATATTGAAATTTAATTAAATTATTATATCTGAAAACCAGATTGTTAATATAAAACTTCTAACTAATAATATGATTGCAATTTTAAAAAAAGAACTTTGGAGTTATTTCGGAAACTGGAGCGCATGGGTGATCATTGCAGCTTTCAGTCTGATAACGACCTTGTTCCTGTTTTTTTTCGAGAATGAATCTAATATTTTCGACATCGGGCTCGCTTCATTACAGAGTTATTTTGTACTGGTACCGTGGCTTTTGATGTTTATCATCCCGGCACTGTCGATGAAAACTTTTGCTGAAGAACAGCAGACGGGAACACTCAATTGGCTCTTTTCCCAACCCCTGAAAGTTTCTGAACTGGTTTCCGGTAAATTTCTTTCAGTATGGATCGTCGGTATTTTATGTCTGATTCCATCGCTGATCTACTTATATACGGTATATGTTTTAGGTGTTCCTGAAGGAAATATTGATTTGGGAATGACCTTTGGGAGCTATTTCGGGCTGATCATCCTGATTGCGGCCTTTGCAGGAGTGGGAATTTTGGCATCATCGGTTTCCCAGAATCAGATCATGGCCTATCTGCTTGGAGTGTTTATGTGTTTCATCATGTATTTCGGGATCGAGCAGCTGGCAAGTTATAAACTGTTGGGAGGTGCAGATTTTATTCTTCAGAATGTTGGTTTTTACCAGCATTTCTTAGGTTTTACAAGAGGACTGATCGATTTTAAAGACGTTGCCTATTTTGTTTTTGTCATCGGCCTCACCTTAGCACTGTCCAATCATTTTATCACTAAAAAGAAGTAGAAGCATGAACAAGATATCACTTAAATCTCCATTCGGAATTTTACTGTTTGTCGTTTTACCTTTAACCGTCATTCTGGTATTTTCAGGCATTCGGCTGGATTTAACCAAAGAAAAGAGATATACACTTTCAGAAAGTACGGTCAAAGTTTTAGAATCAATCAAAAAGCCGGTAACGGTCGACGTCTATCTGGAAGGTGACTTTCCGGCCAGCTTTAAGCAGCTGCAGAACGAGACAAGATTTATGCTCGAAGAATTCAGGAAGATCAATCCCAAAATAGACTTTAAATTTATTGATCCCATCAAAACCAAAATGTCCCAGGATACTTTGATGGCGATGGGAATGCAGCCTTCCGTTCTTCCTGATATCAAAGACGGGAAGGTTTCCCAGATTTATCTTTTCCCTTATGCAGTAGTAAAACAGGGGAGGAGTGGGGCTTCAATACCTCTGGTTGTACAGCAGGCGAACATTAATGCAGATGAGCAGCTTACAAAATCCATTGAAAATTTAGAATATAATTTAGTTTCAAATATTAAAGCAGTCTCCACCAGCCAAAGAAAAAAAGTAGGTGTTTTGGTAAATCAGGACGAATTGAGACCTGAGGAATTTCAGGGATTCATGAACCTTGCTCTAGAAAGTTACGATGCAGGTCCTGTGATCCCCAAAAATAATGTAGAACTTACCCTGGCAGACCTTCCTCTTCTAAAACAGATGAGTGCTCTGGTCATTGCAAAACCGAGAAAAGCATTTACAGACGGTGAAAAAGTAATTCTGGACCAGTACATCATGAACGGTGGAAAAACCCTCTGGATGATTGATGCCGTCAATGCCGAGATGGATACGCTGACAAGATCCAAAAAAGTGATGCCGTTTCCTGTTGATATCAACATGACCGATTTCTTTTTTAATTACGGACTGAGAATCAATCCTGCCCTGGTAAAAGATGTGAAGAAATTTGCTCTGCTGAAACTGGTTACGGGAGAAGTAGGAGGGAACCCGCAGTATACAAGCCTTCCGTGGCCGTATTTTCCTCTTGGAATTGCTGAAAACAACAACCCGATTACAAAAAATATCAATCCTGTAAAATTTGAGTTTCCGACGTCAATCGATACACTGGGCGGGAAAAAGTTTAAGACCAATGTTCTTTTTGAATCGAGTGAAAGAACCTTATTAAAGCAGGTTCCGAATTATGTGGAGCTTAATGAAATTGCGAGTGTTGACAGCCTTGGACAGATGGAAAAACCAAGCACCCCAAGGATTTTCGCCGTTGCTCTGGAAGGAAAATTCTCTTCTGCCTATGCATCGAGAATAGAAAGGCAGTCTTATCCCGGTTTCAGGGCAACAAGTCCTGAAAACAAAATGATTGTTATTGCTGACGGTGATGTCGGCAGAAACAAAACCCATAAAGGAGAGCCTCTGCCTTTGGGAGTTGACCGCCTGACCGACGAACAGTTTGGCAATGAGCAGTTCCTGAGAAATGCATTGGATTATCTTTTGGATGACAGTAATCTGATCGAACTGAGAAACAGGAATATCGAAGAACGACTTCTCGACCGTCACAGGATCAGCGATGAAAAAGCAAACTGGCAGTGGTTTAATTTACTGCTTCCTTTAGTAATTATCGGTCTTTTGGGAGGTTTATTCTTCTGGCTGAGAAAGAAGAAATTCGGATAGAGATACAAAAAGAGAAACGTGAAGTTTCTCTTTTTTTTGTTTTTATAAATCTGTTTTGAATTTCAGTAAGTTAATACTTCATAACACTTCATAATACTTCATAATTATGTTGCTGACGAAATTATAACAGAGTAGGTTTATGTCGTATAAAATACAATAACCTGTTAACTTTACTTGTCTTTCAGGAAGGTTTCAAGTCTGGTCATCACATCATCTTTTTCTTTCAGCATTCTTTCGTACAGCGCAATTTTTTCTTCGTGTATTTTTAAAATAGTATCTACACGGTTGTAAACTGGATTGGTATCATGAGCACTGAATATAGAGCCGTTATCCAGAGAAAAAGTACTTGAAATAATGTTGACCGCCTGATCGTCATTAAAATTCTGAAAGGCTTCAACGGGAATGTTTAAAACTTCCGATATTCTCTGAAGCAGCGGTTGATCTATGATCTCTTTCTGTTCCAATAATGATACTTTCTTCTGATTCCAGTCATCCCCTAGATCAAAAGCCAAAGCTTCCTGCTTGATTCCCAGCATTTCCCTGAACCTCTTGATATTTCGTCCCTGATGTATTTTCTGTTCCATTTGTGGTCTGTTTTTAAAAGCCTTACGATAGGTTCAACTTTATATAGAAAGTAAAGATAAAAAAATACAGTGAAAATTAAAAAAATATATTGTATAATCTTATTTCCTGTATAATGCTAGTTATGAATTTGCTTTTTATAGTGTATGGCAAATTTAAGAACTATATTTTAAATGTTCCTGTTTTTTGGGAAAAGGTCATCTTTATGTGTAAACACATATATTTTTTTAGTTTTTTTAAATAATACAAACATTTTTATTTCCAATTTAAATTATTCATATCTTTTACCCATTTTGGAGCAAATCTCGCTCGGTAAGGATCTGAAATATTAACCCCTAAATCTTTATTTTTAAGTTTTTATATAAAGTTTAGTGGAATATTTTCAAATTGTTTTATTCTATCCCAAACTTCAGGTTTTTCTGATTTATCAAACCATTTTGCTCCTTTTTCAAGCCATTTTTCTCTATACATTTTTGTTGATTCCATAGTATAATCTTCGTAACCAAATTCTACTCCACAACAAGGACAAATTTCATAAGTGGGACAATCTCCATTTTCTCCCCATGGAGCATCATCGATGTACAATCCACAAACTCTACAATTATGTTCTTTCATTATTTAATTTTGTTTTATTGTCTTAACCAGTATTGCATTCAATCAGCAGGTCTAAACATTGTTTTAGGAACTCCTGCAGCAGTCATAACACCAAATGTATTAGTAACGGCATCATATTTTAATACTTCACCATTAGGTCTAACCTTTATCAAGGTTCCCATAGGGGTGTTATGCAAAAAATTCCTTGTAGCATCAACATATTGTTTTGCATTTAACAGTTCTGGAAATTCAGATTTATGTTTACTCCAATGACCAAAAGTATTTTTTACAGAGCTTAATTTTTTTGTCGCAGTCCATATATTTTTACCACTGTTTGCTATGTTGTTAGTATTATTTACAGCTCCTAATCTATTAGCTATACCTTGAGGAGCTTTCATAGCGTAAAGAAGCATTCCTGTTTCGGCAACCGTATTCGCTGTATTTCCATCCATTCCTGCCTGCATGAGACCTTCTGTAAAAACTGCTCCTAAAATCATATACGGTACAGAAAGTATACTCACAGTTTCCAATCCTCCCTTATCACCTTTTACCCAATCTACCGGGTCAAAAGGGCGATTAGCATTATTCCATGCGGCTCTCATGCCATCCATACCTTTATAGAGGATATTGTGATTGATGTTATATGTACTTATTGCACCGCCCCAATGTTCAGCTCTTCCATATCCGCTTAAAATAAGCGGTGGCATCGTATAAGTCCCGTCACCCATTGTAAAAACACCTCCATAACTTACTGTAGAGCTATAGGGAAGGCTTCCACCTCCAGCATGACCGCCCTTGTCACCGCCATCATAACTCGTAAATCCTCCGTTACCATTATTGTACCAATAAGAATTACTTTTATCCGGAGTTTGACCCCACATCGCTTCAGTAATCGCCGCCATGGTCACCCTTCCGTCAGGATCAAACATATTGACCGGGTTATTCAGTACATACGCATATGGACTTGCAGAAAAATACCTCTCTGCCAGTTGGCAGAATTTTTTTATGATCTGCTACGAAGTTACAAACTTCGTAGAGCAGGAGGGAAATTTTTACATTGACCTAAACTTAACTTAGAAAGATTTTCTGGATTAAATTCAATATATAATTTTTCTTATAATAATATCTCTTACTTCCATATATATATAATTATTTTACAGGTGACCAAGCAATATTTTTGAATTTAAATCGACAAAGTCTTTTTTCTTATAGTGTATAGACTTAAGACTCCTTAACTGAAAACTAAATCTGTTAAATTTATTAGTATCCTAAAATCAAAGAATTTATATAGTTAAGTATTTATTTTAAATTTTCTATTTTAAAACCAACATTGGTGAATTTTTCATAAAAGTCAGTAAATAAAATATTGTTTGAAAAATTCTTTTCAAAATTTTTATATCCTTTTATTTTTAAAACAGGCATCTTTTCTCTTTTTTTCATTGATTCATTAATGGTAACTAAACAATCTCTAAAAGAATGAAATTCAGTTCCAAAATAACCATATGATTTAAAAAAAGCTTTTCCAATTTCATAATAAACATCCAAATCTGTTTTGGCTTTTGATAGATCAATTATTATAACGGGATTCATGTTATCAATGGTTTCCTTAACACCATTTAATAAGCAACAACCTCTTAAATAATAATACTTTTGTCTGTCATTCAATTCATACCATCTTATTTTTTCTCTTTTATAAGTAAGCAACTTAAAATTATCTATATTTCCCTGATCGTATTGATATAAAGGATCATCAAGAATCCCTGTTAAAATAATTTCTCGTGTTTTGATTAAAATATCTGAAACATTAAAAAGATAATCTTTTTCATAATTTTTAAAGGATATTGTGATAATTAAATCTTTACTTAAAATTGCACCACACTGTAAATCAAGAAATTTAATATCACTGTTTTTAATTACTATCCTGTCAAAGTCTTTTTTGCCAATTAATTTTATATATTTTGTTGACAATAATGTTTTTTCTTCTAATAAAATCTTTATTTCCATTTGACTGCTGAACTTGTTGGTATTTGTATAATTTTCTTATAATCGTGATTAATAACTAACCCCCATCTTCCATCAGGATGTTGAACTAATCGACTCCCATTTAAGGTAGTTTTAGGAATATCTCTTATTTTCCATTCTTTTGCTCCGACCCACTTCAAATTTATTCCACTTCTATTTTGAGTTATAGCTGGTATTCCTAATTCATCAAGTTGTCGGACTCCTCTTCCAGCTAAAATCTCAGTAAAATCACTTGTTACTGCTTTTGGTAGATTATTCGGATCAATTCTTACTGCTGGTTTGTTTATAATCCCTAAATCTCCACTCACACCTTTTGGAGCTTTCATGGCGTAGAGAAATGTTGTGAATTGTGCCGTGCTGTGAGCATCATCACCATTCATACCAAATCTCATTAAACCTTCGGTAAGACCTGCTTCTAACAACATATATGGCACTGAAAGTATACTCACACTTTCCAGTCCTCTATCTGCTTTTATCGCTCCCAAAGGATCGAAAGGACGGTTTGCATAATTCCAGGCAGACTGCATTCCTGCAATACCATTGTAAAGGGTATTGTGGTTTTTGTTATAATTATTTACGGTGACTCCCCAATTCTTAGAACTGCCATATCCGTTTAATACTAATGGTGGCAAAGTGTATATTCCGTCTCCCATCGTAAATATACTGCCGTAACTCACTGTAGATCCGTAGGCTAAACTTCCTCCACCAGCTTTACCGCCCTTATCTCCTCCGTCATAGCTGGTAAATCCAGAACCATTATTAAACCAATACGAATTACTATTTTCAGGTGTATTAGCCCACATTGCTTCAGTAATCGCCGCCATGGTCACCCTTCCGTCAGGATCAAACATATTGACCGGGTTATTCAGTACATACGCATACGGACTTGCAGAAAAATACCTCTCTGCCAGCTGGTCAATACCGTTCCATTTCCCAATATCCGGCATATACTCTCTCCAGCCGTAGCTGTATATTCCGGTTTCCTGTAACTCTTTGCCGTTATACTTGGTACTCTTGTAGCTTCCCTGGGCAAAGTACGCATTTCCTGTCTTTAAATGATTCATCCCAAAAGGATAATAATCATTGCTGTCTGTGATCTCAAGAACGCCTGCGCTGTTTCTTCCGTAAGAAACCCTCACATTACCCAACTGATCTGCGTACTGGTAAATATACTGATCTTTTGCATAATCATAAAATCCTTCTGCAGTCGGGAAAAACTGCAGATCCGGAGTTTTGGAGGCCGTCGGTGGCTGGATCTTTCTCTCATCGACTGAAAAAGCCTGCGGCTGCATGGCTCTTTTCGAAAACATTTCAGTGCTGATCTCAACCGGGGTCAGCGTTCCTGAAGACAGATACTGAAAGCCGTCCAGATAGTCTATTATACTGATTTTCGTGGTATTTCCGTTAACCCCTGTGACCGTGGCCGAACTTTCTTTTCTCAGCTTGGTGCCATCCGCACTGAACTGTGTTTTAACAGAAACATACTCGTTCCCGTTTTTATGGACCTCCATCGAAGCGGGAAGATCCAGGTAATTATAGGTAATCGAGCTGATGCCTTTATCCGGCATGTCCAGCATATTCCCGTTCTGATCATACGTTACCGTATTTCCGCCGCCTTCATATCCCGAAGAGTTCTGGGAGGCATCTGTAATGCGGGTCATCTGGTTCCCGGCATAATCGTAGGTGAGATTATCAATTACCGCAGCGGTATTACTTCCCGATTCCACTACGGAGGTTCTGTATAAATGGCTTATATTTCCGTTCAGGTCATAATCCAGGGATTCTGTATTCTCCTTACTGTAAGGATTATTGGGATTTTGATAATATCCTGCAAGAATCCTGCTGGTACTGTCATAGGAATACCCATACCTTTTTGGCGTTAAAGAAGGATTTACCCCTATTGTTTCTACCGCTCTCCAGTCTATTTCGGCAATACTTCCATCATATCTCGGGCTTACATTTTTTCCTGTAAACTGAGCAGGATCAGGATTTTCAAGACCTTCTCTTTGAGCATACCTGATTTTATAAGCAAATAATTTCCCTCCGAGATCAGGAATACCCATCTGGTTTCTGTTGACATCTGTGAGCCATCCCCTTATGTTATACGCATAATCAATACTCTGAAGATTGTTCCCTACTTTTTTGTTGATAATCTGGGAAAGTTCATTGTACGTATTTTCAGTGAGAAGTTCTTCGGGTCTGCTGTTTACCTGATGGTATTGCTGTTTCAACCTCTTCTGAGCATCATAGACATAGCGCTGTTTTACAGTTACGCCCTGTTCACCTGATTTCCTGGCGTGATAAACAAAGGATTTCTGCTGGAGTCCGGTAAAATCCAGTTCGATTTCCGTTTTTGTATAGCCTCCCAAATGATTGATGGAGTGGGTTCCGATCACCCTTCCTACCATATCATACCACATGAATGACGAGGTCCAGCTGTCATTGTCAGTATTTTTGGTATATGATGCCGTAAGAAGTGTTTTTGTACTTCTCACGGAACTAAACCCGTTGGAAACAACAGTCTGAGGAACGGATCCTAGTGTATTCTGGTTCAGGATCTGTCCCGGCTGTTCCGGAGCTTCTGCCGGGTATTCATCATAATAATTAACTCCCAGGACGGTCATGCTTCCGGTAGGAAAAGCATTTTTTGTATAATATACAGCCAGACCGTTGAGGGTAAACGGCGTTGTACTCGGAGTTTCGTTATTGTTGGCATTGGCTGCCATAAGGTTCAGTGCCGTCTGCATATTCTTCCGTTCTGCGGTATTCGCAAAGAAGCCTGTATATGCAACCCTCCCAAACCTGTCATATTTACTGAACATCCAGCCTCTCTTTGCAAAACTGTTGCCGGTTGTCCTCAGGTTCGCATCCTGAGAAAGAACGGCTCGGCCCTGCTGGTCATACACTGTATATTCCCAGCCTTTTCCCGGGATCTTCTTTTCGACAACCCTGTTGTACTTATCATATTTATACTGGTAGCACAGACTGTTTAAAACAGCGGGCGTCAGAGTAGTAACGGCAGCTCTGGGCGGAATGACAAAGGCAAGATTGTCGAATTCATCGTAGATATAGTATGTGTCGAGGTTTTCGATACTTCCGTCAGATTTTTTATTGATCTTACGGACCAGCAGGGTCTGTTTTTTTGAATTGATGAATGTCCGGGTTTCATTGCCGTTCTCATCTTTAGTGATCATTTTATACAGGGTATTGGCATTGAAGTAACCATTTGCTGCATAGGCACCGTCAGGAGCTGTGGTAATGGTGACATCGTTGATCTGCTCAGAAGAATTCCAGCTGGTGGTCGCTGAGTATTTTTTTACCTCATTCTGGTCATTCGAAAGATATTCCATTTTTTGGGTATGAGTTCCACTGATCTGCCAGTCTGAACCGGGAGCTGCAGATTTCTCAACCCTGGCTAAAGGCGATTTTTCATACTGTACCTCCGAATAGGCATTGGCAACCCCGTAATAGGCATTGACTGAATTCTCACCTATCCCCGGGATATAGGCCCCGTTCTGGGTATCTACAGGCTGAGGTAAAAAACTTTTTGCAGGTCTTCCCCACTGATCGTAAACAGATGGCACAACGAGATCTTTTCCGTTGGGCGATGCTTTAATGGCGATGCTCTGCACCGCTCTTCCCAGTCCGTCCAGGTACTGAACTTCCTGAATCTGTGCAGCCGCCGGCTGTTCTGAAGTGACTGCTTCCAGGTAGGTTCTGCTGTAGATGTAATTTTCTGAACCCGTTAAACTCTGTGCATGAAACAAAGCCGCAACCAGAAAAGAGATGATGGATATAATTTTTTTCATAACTGTCTCACTTTAAGGGAAATTATTGGAGTTGTGGTTTTGTATTGTACTTATAATCTTTAATGATGTTTCCGTTGACATCCTTTGTTGAAATCAATCTTCCGTTCCGGTCATACTTATAGATTTCTCTGAGCCCGGTGGGAGGGGTTACTGTTGTCGCGCCCACCAACGGATCGTAGGTATACGTTGTTATTACGAAATTTTTTAATGCAGGATGGGTTCTGAAGCTGTCTAATGCCTGTATGAGTGCCGTTTCAGATACATCGTCCACTTCTGCATCAGATTTCGAAACAATCTCATCAGCAAGATTTCCGATGTCAGACAGTTTTGCCCCTTCTATTTTCGCAATAGGAACGCTCTGATGATATCCCCAGATCAATACCGCTGAATTGCCGGCACCTGTTGCTGCATTATAGTTGGAGGTAAACTGCCGGATGTTTCCTGCAGCATCATAAGCGTCGTACTGTATAACTGTTTTACTGCTGCCGTCATTCGGGTTTAGCGACATGACAGAGGAAGGATACAGGCTCCCCGGTTTTTCATATTTTACCTGTGTTGCGGATACCGTCTTCCCATTGTTTTTAATCTCTGTTTTTACAGGAATTCCGTTCATATACGCATCTTCTAAATTCTGATACCCGGGAGTTCCTCCCGAATAGGTAACCAGTTTTTCAGAAATGTTTCCGTCTGATCCCGTTTCCTTAACAGAAGCGGTTTTGAAATTTACCGGATTAAACACTGTTTCTACCTTACTTTCAACAAACCTGTTGTTTCCTGTATAATCTCTTGTTGTCACCTTTGTGTTTTTGACATATGCTTTTTTAGTAAATCCTCCTTCCACAGCAACTTCCGGCATGTTGTCCAGGGTTTCAAACGTGAAATCATACAGAACGGCCGATACCAGTTGATTTTGACTGTTATAGACCTCCTTTTTATCCATAACCCCTGATTTTGTCATATTATAATACGGCCACAAGAGAGTAGGATTCCCCAGATAGGTATGAGGTATTTTGGGATAGTCGTCAGGATTTTTAAAATAATAATTGACATATCCCTGGTCACTGTCATTGGTCACTTTCACATTCTTATAAAGGACAACCGGAGCATAAGCAGAGGATGCACTTTCCATTTCGGGATAAAAACGGTAGCCACTTGAACTGTTAGGGTCATTAAAAGCACGGTAATCATACGTAACTGTTTTTTTAGCCTCATAATCCAGCTCAGAATTGTAGTATCTGATATCTTTGATACGTATCCCTAATTTTTTATCGTTACTGACGGCATTTTCGTAGGGCAGGGGCCTGCTGTTTATTTCAGAAACACTGAGCATTCCGTGTCCGCCCGTTCCTGCTATTTTTACCGTATGCGTCCCCGGGGTCAGAAATGCAGTTTTAAATGACCATGCCCTTCCTTCAGGTTCCTTATCATTATAGCTGTAACAGGTATAGGCAAGATTAGGATCATGATCAATAGTGTAGTCAATGAATGACGGAAGATCAGCAGTTCCAAATGACGGATAGTATTTGACAGCATCAAGATCAAGATAGATTTTTTTCAGTTTTCCCGGCTCTCCGGTTACCTGGAAAGTATAGGTCCCTGTGGTACCGCTGGGAACATTGAAGTTAATCCCTGCAAACAGCTCAATGACCTGGACTTCAGGATCTGAAAAACTTTCCGGTGTTACATAGTTCGGTATGTTTTTATTCAGATAATACTGGTTGGCTTCAAAATTATATTCCGCCATTCCTCCTGCAGGCAGGATAACCCTGTAAAGGGTTCCCACAGTGTTGCTGATAAAATCCTGAGGATCTGACGAGCAGATTCTTTCTCCTGAGGTATTGTTGAAATGATAATCCCTGTATAAAAGTTTTGTTGTTTCAAGAGGGGCTCCTGCAGGATTGGATAAATTTATTTTATTGATCCTCGTAAGAGTCCGTTTATTTTCAACCTGAATGGCATACTCAAAACCATACTGTGAAATGAGCCCGTCATTATTATTCTTAAGCGAAATTTTTGTGATACTGTAGGGATCATTCATGCTTCCTTCCAGAGAGGGGTCGTAGTGATAATCCATCCCTATGGATCCCGATCCGGGAGATACGATGGTTTTCAGTTTACACGACTGGTAGAGCAGCTCACCGGTGCCCGGATTATTTTTATAATCTTTCTGATAAGAATAGCTTAAAAGCTCTGCGTTTTCTGCATTCTTAATCTGCGTCAGGTAAAAAGCGGATTTAAAAAGGCTGCCGGAGGCCAGCGGCCTGTTGTAGCTTCTGCTCTGGCTGTATTCATTAAAAATGTATTTGTACCCGCTGTCATCTGTTATTGTGAATGAATTGATTACCAGCGTTGCTGTATTGCCGGTTCTGGTATATTCAATTTTAATATTATTGGGAGTCAGATTAATGAGACTGAAAGTATTGGTATCGGTATTCCTTTCAATCTTGAACTTTCCGGAGATCCCCGGAAGATTATAATAATAGATATCATTAAAAACATTTTTTTTATAGTTAGCGGAACCTGAATCGTCAAACCGCTCATCCAGATCATCAACGACCTCTCTTGATATAACCCCTCCCGCAAACATAGACCAACCGATCCCGACTTCACTTCCCGCTTCTGATGCATCGGTATTCAGCGGGTGGTACTGCAGGGATAAATTGGCGGCTATATTCTTATCCCTTGAGGATAACTTCAATAAGGGAAAACTGATATCCGGAACTCCTGTTGACAGGGACACCGGCGCATCTGTATAAGTTACCAGAGAAGAAGCCGATGGTACGGGTCTTGGTAAATCTCCAAAGTTAATGCCTGAAATGGGTTGTTGCTGTGCAAAATTATAGATAGGCACAATTCCTGTCATCAGACTCAGTAGGGTGATAATTTTTTTCATTACTGTATTTTATTATATGATTTTTTCAACATTTGCTGTTTTACGGGTATTCTTATTGACCTTCATCAGATAAGCTCCTGAATCAGGTTATGATTAATAATCACTGTTATTTATTATTTCTGAAGCTCCTTTCATAGAGGATTAAAACCTTAAGGGGTACTCAGATTCAAATTTCCATCGGGGATATTGCGCATCAGTGGGGATGTGATTTGGAGAATAAATCCTGACTGACAGATTTCTAGTGCAGAGAGTATTCATGTAAAGTTTTTTTCATAATTTGAGTTTTTAATTATTTTTGCGGCGAATTTAACTTTTTTTTAACGGATATGACAGTAGTTGTGGGGATATTTCATCCAAATTTAATATTGACTGCAAAAATAAATTGGAGAGGCGACAGAACCTGACGTGTTTAAAAAAAGTTTTTGTCTGAATCAATTGGTAGTTAGTCTTGATGATCTGCGAAACTTATTAAACTGTCTTTTAAACGCAAAGTTTATCATACAACCTGCTAAATTAAAGGAGCAAAGAGTGGCGGCGTAGCCGCTTATGAAGCTCGCTTTATAAGAATCAATTTCATTGATTCCTTTCTTTGCTCCTTTAATTATACTTTATTTAAATAAAGCTTTGCGTTTGAAAATAGCGAATCAATTAAAATAGTAAACATACTCAACTCTCAGCACACAGTTGTCTTTGATTTCATCGAATCTTCGATTTCCGGAGGAATCTAAACCCAGAAAATCCTGGCTTGTAATGAAATTGTATAATTAAATTTTCTTAACGCAAAGTTTTATTATGCAAGCTGCTTAGTTTTAAGGAGCAAAGAGGGGCGGCGTAGCCGCTGATGAAGCGAGCTTTATAAGAATCAATTTTATTGATTCCCTTTCTTTGCTCCTTTAATGATGCAGTACTTAAATAAACTTTGCGTTGGAAAATAACAGAATTAATTAAAATAGTAAACAGACTCAACTCTCAGCGCTCAGTTTGTCATTCCGGAGGAATCTAAACCCAGAAAATCCTGGCTTGTAATGAAATGCACAATTAAATTTTCTAAACGCAAAGTTTTATCATTCAAGCTGCTTAGTTTTAAGGAGCAAAGAGTGGCGGCGTAGCCGCTGATGAAGCTAGCTTTATAAGAATCAATTTCATTGATTCCTTTCTTGGCTTCTTTAATTATTCAAGATTAACGCAAAGCTAGACCAAGTTTTTTTCAACAACTTTACGCTTTTAAGATAAACAAAGGCGTAAACTTATCAATGAAATATAAGGATTCTAACCGTTCATTCGGGTAGGTTTTGAAAAAACCGTATCGATAAGTTTTGTTTTAAAGACAAATTTTGTTTTAAGTTCACTGGTTCTCGATACAAATTCTTTCAGAATTCTACTCGAACTGACGGATTTTAAAATGTCGCTTAACTTTCAGTCATATGAAAGACAGAGGGACTGTTGGAATTATTGAATCAATACCTGTAATTTACTTTCAAGTATTCACTAAACAGACTCAACTCTCAGCTCTCAGTTTGTCATTGATTTCATCGAATCTTCGATTTCCGGAGGAATCTAAACCCGGAAAATCCTGGCTTGTAATGAAACTGCAGAATTAAATTTTCTTAACGCAAAGTTTTATTATGCAAGCTGCTTAGTTTTAAGGAGCAAAGAGGGGCGGCGTAGCCGCTGATGAAGCGAGCTTTATAAGAATCAATTTTATTGATTCCCTTTCTTTGCTCCTTTAATGATGCAGTATTTAAATAAACTTTGCGTTGGAAAATAACAGAATCAACTAAAATAGTAAACATACTCAACTCTCAGCGCACAGTTTGTCTTTGATTTCATCGAATCTTCGATTTTCGGAGGAATCTAAACCCGGAAAATCCTGGCTTGTAATGAAATTGCAGAATTAAATTTTCTTAACGCAAAGTTTTATTATGCAAGCTGCTTAGTTTTAAGGAGCAAAGAGTGGCGGCGCAGCCGCTGATGAAGCTAGCTTTATAAGAATCAATTTTATTGATTCCTTTCTTTACTCCTTTAATGATGCGTTATTTAAATAAAACTTTGCGTTTGAAAATAGCGAATCAATTAAAATAGTAAACAGAATCAACTCTCAGCGCTCAGTTTGTCATTGATTTCATCGAATCTTCGATTTCCGGAGGAATCTAAACCCAGAAAATCCTGGCTTATCATGAAATTGCATAATTGAATTTTCTAAACGCAAAGTTTTATCACAGAACCAGAAATGAAAAGAGTAAAGAATTCTCAAATTTCAGATTTCTATTTTTTTAGCATATTTTAGATTCAAATATATTTACTTATTACTAACAAAATCAAAAGCATAAACAAAATAGCTTTAAAATAAATCAGGAATAAAAATTATCGTTTATTTATCATTTTAACACAATTTAAGGCATCTAATGTGATTACTTTAATAGAACTTAGATAAACAACATATTTACAGGTAAATAATATTAAAATCTGTTAAATATGAATGGGAAATTGAAAGTTTTATCTGCTGCAGTGGCTTTTTTTACAGGGCAGGCTGTAAAGGCGCAGATCGATTCAACAAAAACAAAAGACATTGATGAAGTCGTCATTGTTGCATATGGTACCCAGAAAAAAGGTACGGTAACCGGATCGAATATCCAGGTAGACTCCAAAAAGATTGAGAACCGTCCCATTTCAAACGTATTGCAGGCACTGGATGGTGCCGGAGCAGGTATCCAGATTGCTGCAGGTACAGGACAGCCGGGCGATGGTGCATCTATCAGGATCAGGGGAACGGGTTCTTATCTTGTTTCAAATGAGCCACTGTTAATCGTTGATGGAGTGCCTTTTCCCGGTAATCTCAATGCTTTAAATCCAAATGATATTGAGAGCCTGAATGTTTTGAAAGATGCCTCATCAACGGCACTCTATGGTTCAAGTGCTGCCAATGGGGTTATCATGGTTACCACAAAAAGAGGGAAAAAAAATTCGTCCCGGTTTACGCTTAATTCTAATACGGGTATTGTTTCCAGGTTTATCAAAGAATATGATCGGGTAGGTGCTGCAGATTATTATGTCCTTGCCTGGGAAGCAATGCGTAACGGGAGAAGAACGAGTTTTCCGAATCAGACTGCTGCTGCCGCCAATCTTTGGGCGACCAATAATCTGATTTCGGGAAATGTAAGAACAAATGTTTTTAATGTTCCCGATAATCAGCTCGTTGTTGACGGTATTCTTAATCCTGATGCGCAGCTACGTTACAACGATTTCGACTGGGCAAAGCCTTTAATCGGTGTTGGTTTGAGACAGGACCACAGCATCAGTTTTTCAGGAGGAAATGAAAGAAATACTTTATTCAGTTCACTGGGTTATACGAAAGAAGACGGGTACATCACAAAGTCGGATTTTGAGCGTATTAATTTAAGAATCAATGCAGATTCACAGATCAGAGACTGGTTTAAAGCAGGAACAAGCCTGAATGGAAGCGTAACAGCCACGGGGCTCGCTGTCAACGGAGCAAACAATAATGCTTCTTATTCAAATCCTTACTCATGGACAAGGCGTATGGGGCCGATTTACAGTCCTTATCAGCATGATCCGGTAACCGGTGCAAGATTATATGATCCCAACGGAAATGTTTTATACGATGACGGCGCACTCAGAGGTCCTGATGGTGCTGTAGGACGCAACATTGTCTGGGAAACCCTTCTGAATAATAACAGAACGAATGCATATACCATGCAGTCAAATGTTTATGCAGAATTTAAGCTTATGCCGGAACTGAGATTCCGTACCAATGCAGCTTATAATTTCAGAGGGATATTAAACAAAACGTATGGAAACAGGCTGATCGGTGATGCTTTAGGCATAGGTTCTGCGGGAAGAACAGTGTTTTTAACCAGAGATTTTACCTGGAACCAGATTCTGACCTACAATAAAAAGTTTGGTAAACATGCAGTAACAGCTTTGGCAGGACATGAAAATTTTGACTTTAAAAGAGATTATCTCTCCGGATATAAACGCAATCAGGTCTTGGATGATTTTTTTGAACTGGGAAATTTTATAGAGAATACCAGTGTCAGCTCCTATCTGAGAGAAAGAACCAAAGAGAGCTGGTTTTCGAGAATCAATTATGATTATGATGAAAAATATCTTTTGGAGGGCTCTGTACGCTGGGATGCGTCTTCCCGGTTTGCTGCGGATGTAAGATGGCAGTCTTTCTGGTCGGCAGGTGCAGGATGGGTGATCTCCAAAGAAAATTTCTTAAAAGAGAATAAATGGGTGAACTTTCTGAAAATAAGAGGATCCTACGGTGAAGTAGGGAATGACGCTCTGGACAGTAATTATGCTTATCAGACTCAGTTTTCTTTCGGGTACAATAATGGTGCTGAACCCGGAGTTTTATTAACATCAGTAGGAGATCCAGCAGTGACATGGGAAACGAAGGCGCAATCCGATGTCGCTGTTGAATTTGAAATATTAAAGAGAAGAGTAAAGGGAAGTTTTGAATATTACAGATCCGAAACCAAAAGATTGCTTTTTCCTTATCAGACTCCCATCAATGCAGGGATACCAGGGAACAGTATTGACAGGAATGTAGGGAATCTTGTGAATAGAGGATATGAGATCACCCTAAGCGCAGATATCATAAAAAAGAAAAATCTAAAATGGACTTTATCAGCATACGGGACCTCTTACAAAAATGAGATCACAAGACTTTCCCAGGCAGAATTGATCAACGGGAGTAAAAAGCTGACGGCAGGCAGAGATCTTTATGCCTTCTGGCTGAGAACCTGGTATGGAGTAGACCCGGCTGACGGATCACCCCTCTTTGTTCTGGACCAGACTTTATTTCCCGATACTGCTGCATCAGATGTAAGAACGGTCAACGGAGTTTTGGTGACGACCAGTCAGAACAAAGGAGAGTATGCTTATCACGGTTCTGCGATACCTGATTTTTTCGGTAATTTTTCAACCACTCTTACGGTTAAAAACTGGGAACTGTCGGCCTCATTCAATTATCAGTTCGGAGGAAAGATCTACGATACCAACTATGCGGCTTTGATGTCTGCCTACCCTCAGGGAGGGGCTGCACATGTTGATCTCAATAATAGGTGGACCACTCCCGGGCAGATTACAGATGTGCCGGCTCTGAATTCTGTAACAGCTGTGGCTTCCGGTGCGGGTTCTTCAAGATGGTTGATTGATGCCGGTTATCTGATGTTAAGGAATGCTTCGTTGGGGTATAATTTTTACCGTGATATCATCAGGAGCGTCGGTGTCAGTTCATTAAAATTATTTATCAGCGGAGAAAATCTTTGGGTAACCAGCAAAAGGCAGGGTCTTGAGCCTTACTCTACCTTTAACGGTACGGTGAGCAACAGGTATTCACCTGCCAGAATAATTACTTTCGGTCTAAGTACAACTTTTTAAATGCAACAAAATGAATTTTATCAACAATAAAACACTTTTAATTTCAGGATTTGTCTTATTAGCCATGCTTTCATCCTGTGAGCGTGACTACCTGGAAAAAGATCCTACTGAGTCTGCCAGTGAACTTTTAGTAACTTCAAATCTCGAAAACCTGACAGTGGCACTCAACGGAATGCACAGGAATATGTATTACAGGCAGAATTCCAATCAGGGGCAGAATGGGAATACGGGAATCATGATTTATATGGACGTCATGGGAGAAGACCTTGTGTTTCCAAGCACAGGTAATAATTGGTTTGTTTCTGCCCTGAGATGGCTGGACAGTTCTAATGCTGTTTCGGGTGGACTGTTTTATCCCTACAATTTTTATTACCGGCAGATAAGAATAGCCAATATTATTCTGAAAGTGGCTCCGGATGTTTCTGGTGAGCAGACAGATAAAGACAGGGTGATGGGAGAGGCGTATGCATTCAGAGCTTATTCTTTATTTTATGCTTACTCAGATCTATGGAAAAAGATATGTAGCAGGCACTGACAATACGCAGCCGGCAGTGCCTTTGAGACTTGATGATTCTTTTACTCCGGTTCCACGGTCTTCTGTAGAAGAACTGTATGCTCAGATCAACTCTGACCTTGAACAGGCTCATGCGCTGCTTACCGGTAAAGCACGGGCTAATAAATCACATTTCAATGCTGCCGTGGTACGGGGACTGATGGCAAGAGTGGCACTGGTACAGGGACGTTATTCAGATGCCGCAACGTTTGCAGGGGAGGCAAGACAGGGATTCAGCCTGATGACCCATACACAATATAAATCAGGTTTTAACAACTATTCCAATCCGGAATGGATCTGGGGCTACAAACCGATTGTAGCAACTTCAGATTACTTTGGGAATTTCATGGCTTTTATGTCCAGAAATTACAATTCTACCCAGATCAGGCAGGCTCCCAAAGTAGTCAGCAGTTTGCTGTATGCTCAGTTTCCTGCTACAGATGTCAGAATACAGGTGATAGATCCCACGGGTGCCCACGCTGCACTGGGATTACCTTCAACGTTCAACAGATTTCCCTACACCTCGCAGAAATTTATTTCTGTCAATGCCGAAGGAGCGGCAGATAATAATACCAGTTTGGGAGATATACCCTTTATGAGGTCTGCTGAGATGTACCTGATAGAGGCTGAAGCGCTGGCAAGAGACAACAGGGAGGCAGAGTCGAAGGCTGTTTTTAATGAACTGACACTGAACAGAAACCCTTCCTATTCCGGAGCTGCAACGACAGGTCAGCATTATATTGATGAGATCCTCACAAGCAAAAGGCTTGAACTGTGGGGAGAAGGTTTCAGGTTTCTGGATTTAAAAAGACTGAACCTGCCACTTGACAGGACAGGAGCGAATCATGTTTCAGCGGTAACCAACAATCTAAATTTTGTCCCCGCAGGCGATAAGCGCTGGACCTGGCTGATCCCCCAGTCGGAAATCAATGCTTCCCAGGGGTTGGTAGAACAGAATGAGCTGTAAGCAAAGCAGTATATTATTAAACAAAATGCAGGAAAAAATATCTCCCTTTCTCTTATTTCTTATCCTATGTTAATGATTCAGGTCATAAATTTTCACGAGGTTTGCAGTGTTGAAAAAATAAAATTGTAAATTTATCATCTTATAAACACAACACTCAATTAATAATAATATTAAATTTAAAAAAATGAAGAAAATTAGTGTAATCGCTTTGGCAGGAATGGGTTTACTTCTTGCATCTTGTGGAGATAAAAAAACGGAAGCTACCGCTGCGGGTCAGGAGCAGGCTGTTGCTGCAAAGCAGGGAGATGTTTTTGCTGTTGACGCTGCTGCTTCAAAAGTAAACTGGAAAGCTTTTCACAAAGGAGGTTTTGCTCCGCGTTGGGGAACTCTGGCTGTAAGTTCAGGAGAATTATCAGTAGCTGAAAACCAGTTGACTTCAGGAGAATTTATCATTGATATGAAATCGATCAAAGTAGATCCGGCTTCAGTTACTGAAAAAGATAAAAAATATACAGACCTTGAAGGTCACCTGAAAAATGAGGATTTCTTTAATGTAGAAAAATTTCCAACGGCTGATTTTAAGATCACTAAAGTGGAAGATCTTGCTGCCGGTGCTCAGAATGCAGTGGAAGGTGCCAACAAGACCGTAAGCGGAAACCTGACTTTGTTAGGAAAAACAATGAACGTTTCTTTCCCGGCTAAAGTAGATGTTGCTGATAAATCTGCAACTGTAAAAGCTCAGTTTACTGTTAACCGTACAGACTGGGGAATCAAATTCGGAACTTCTGAGGCTGACCCTTCTGAATGGATGATCAGTAAAGATATCGAGATCGGAATTGATGTGAAAGCTGCTCAGAAATAATCTGTACCGCATAAATCAAAAAAACATCTGCCCCGGCAGATGTTTTTTGTTTTAAAGGAATAACTGTTTTTTAAAAAAAGACTTTAATGGGCACTGAAAAATTCCAGCATTGTGTTTAGAGCCTTCGGTGAATGCATTTTCTCACCATTTTCCAGTGATTCCTTTGCCGCGGCTGAAGCGCGTGGCAACATATTTTTCTCGTAATGTGAAATGGCTGCCTGTACTGACAGATGACCAACGGAGGTCAGACTTTCACTCAGTTCAAGAGCATCAAGCATCGCCATGTTTGCACCTTCGCCGGCAAATGGGGGCATCACGTGAGCAGCATCACCGATCAGGGTAAGGTTGGATGAGGTTTCCCAGGTCTGATCCAAAGGCATGCAGTAAATGGGACGCGGAATCAGTGGAGTTGCTGCTTTCTCAAACAGCACATCCCAGATAAGGCTCCATTCTGAATATTCTTTCTTAAACCAGCTTAAGACCTGTTTCCGGTCAGAAAAATTGATTCTGCTTTCTTCTGCCCAGTTTTCTTTTACTCTGAAACTTGCATAAAATCCGAGATCACCTCCGCCTTTCTGTCCCATCAGTATATTTTTTTCATTTCCGAAAGCCATGATTTTTCCTCCGTTGATCAACTGGCTGATGACCGGAACAGATTCTTCTGAGTTATGGACGTTACCCTCCAGCATGGTGACACCCGAGTAAAAAGGTTTAAGATCCGTTACATACGGACGGATTCCGGAATTCGCACCATCCGAACCGATAACGATATCTGCGTACACCGAAATACCGTTTTTAAAATGAATAAGCCAGCCTCCGTTTTCAGGTTCCATTGAAATAAAATGGCTGTCCCAGACGACGGTTTCGGGATGTAAGGAGTCGAGCAGTATTTTTCTTAATCTGCCGCGGTCGATCTCAGGACGGAAATGACTGTTCCCAAAGTCTTCCTCAATATTTGTGTCGTGATCGCTAAAAAGGATTTCTGCATTTTCATTGACGATCAGTGTTTTATCTGCACCGGGAAGGAAATTTTTTTTAAATTCTTCGGATAAACCTGCTTTTCTCAGTGCGGACATTCCTGATTCTTCATGCATGTCGAGCGGTGAACCCTGAACCCTTGCCTGCTGATCAAAATCTCTTTCATACACTTTTACATCGGCTCCTTTGATCTGTAAAAGCCTGGCTAAGGTAAGGCCACCGGGACCTCCGCCGATGATTGCTGTTTTTTTATGACTGATCTGCATCTTCGTTTTATAGTTTTGAATGATGCAAAATTAGTATACCCTTAATGATGATAATAGGATAAATCGGTCGTTTTCATTTTTAAACAGTTCTTTGGGAACGACACCGGAGAACTTTTTTATTTCCCTGATAAAGTGGGTCTGATCTGCAAAATCAAGCTCCGGGAAAAGTTTTCCGTTTGCAATATGATCCAGTGAAGCCCGGAAGCGGAGGATACTGCAAAATGATTTTAATGATAGGCCAAACTGCTGATTAAAATACCGGTTCATCTGGCGGCTGCTCCAGCCCGCTTTTTCGGAAAGCTCTTTGATGGTTACAGAGCCGTGCATAGCGTAAATCAGGTCAAATAATTTCTTTTTGCGCGGATCAATCTCTTTGATACACAGAGATTTTATTTTTTGGGTTGCCTTATCACAGAAGCTTTCAAAATCATTGAGATCGTCAGGATTAAAATCCCAGAAATCATCCGGTAACACTTTTCCTTTATCAACAAGATCCGAAATACGGTCATGACAGATATATTCTACTGCAAGAGGTTTGAAGCTCACTGCAAATCTCAGGCTTTTTGCCGGTATGATACCTTCCTGATGATAGTGGGTACCCAAACCCAGAAGCACGATTCTGAAAGATTCAGTATCTGACCGTATGAGAAATAAATCGATGCGTCCGTCCGGCAGCCCGATGGTCTGCTTATCATTTTCCGATTGATTATGGAGCATCCAGAAGCTTTCCACAAAATCTGAAATAGATTCATCAGGTTTTGCTTTTCGGTAGTGAAGGTCATCGGTCATCTTTTTTAAAATCAATATTCAGACCTGAAATATAATTTTTATTTCTGAATAATCAACAGATGAAATAGTATTGCGGGTTATTAAAAAGCGAAAATTTCTTTTCGGTAATCAGTCTGTTTCAGTAAATGTTTCGGTAAGATAGGCTTTTAAAGAAGTCGGTTTCCTTCCTAATAATTTTTCTAAATCTGAAACCTCAATATTGTACTCATCATTTTTGATGATTGCTGCAAGCAGAGTTGAAAATCCAATATCTCCCTCGGCCACTCCATATTCTCTGAGCCTGATCTCATATTTTTTTGGATTTATGTCGTAGTATGTCACTTCCTTTCCTGAAATTTCTGTCAGAATATCCGCAATCTCAGTAAACGAAAAAGAAGGAACTGCACCCAGAATGTAGGTTAAATTGCCGTGATTTTCTGAGGCTAAAACCCGGGCAATAGCCTCACCCATTTCCTCTCTTGATCCAAACAGGACTTTGCCTTTTCCTGCAGGGAAGCAGATTCCGGTTTTTACAGCTTCGTACCCAATAAAATAAGGGATCGTTTCCGTATAAAGTGCATTCCGGAAAATAGTGTACGTCAACCCGCTTTGGATAATGTAATTTTCCGTAGTGATGTAGGAATCTGTGAGAGGACCCAATTGTGTTTTTTTTACATTTTTATTGAGTGCACCACTGGTATAATAAATATGTTTTATCCCTGCTTTTCTGGCCGCATCAATAACGTTGATATGTTCCTGAAGAGCATTTGGCCCGTTGCTGGTGATCAGCAGTAATTTGTGAATGTTCTGTAATGCCTGATCCAGTGAATCTTTGTCTGCGTAATCTCCGATGCAGGTCTGTACTCCTTTAAAATTCAGTGCTTTTACTGATTTTTCGTTTCTGACGAATGCGGTAATTTCGTTGGATGGTAAAATTTTTAAAAGATGGGTGATGACTGCAGTTCCTAAATTTCCTGCTGCTCCTGTAATTAGTATCATAATTCTGTATTATGATGCAAAGAAAAAGGTAATCTTCCTGTCTTTTTTTGACAAAAGTCAAAACTATTTTACTTTTTTCGTATCCTGCTGAGGGTCTCCTGAGTGATTCCCAGGTAAGAGGCAATATGTCCCAAAGTGACTCTCATGACCGCATCGGGCTGATTTTCAATTAATGTATGATAGCGTTTTTCTGCAGTTTCAGTCTGCAGTGATTTTATGCGGTCTTCTAAGATTTTACAGTATTCTTCAGCCATCTTTCTTCCAATAGTATTCATTTCGTTGTACTTTCGATACAGATAATTGAGATCATGAGCTGAAATATAGTAATAAACTGACGGTTCAAGAAACTGAATATTTTCTGATGACGGCTGATCATAAAAAAGAGGCAGTATAGCTCCCAGAATAATATTCTCAAATCCAAACCAGGAATTGACTTCACGGTCATCAATATAATAGTAGGAACCTACAAGCCCTTTTTCAATAATAAATAAACTCGAGACAATCTGTCCCTGCTTCAGAAAATAATCTCCTTTTGAACTGGTCTTGCTTTTGATCAGTCTGTTGAGTTCATATTCAATTTCGGAAGTAATATTCCCATACTCCTTTAGTTTTTGGATAAGCGGATTCATGGTGTTATAGAAATTTCTACCGAAAATAAAACATCAATTTCAAAAATTTGTTCAAAGATATAAAGACAGGTGAAAAGAGAAACCCGAAAGTTTCTCTTAATTTTATGATCCACTGTTCTGAATTTTGGATTGATAGATAACTTAATAATTGCCGAATCTTCCAGTGCTGATAAAATTTCTATTTATCCTTAATAATATTATCCAGCCTGTCAATCATGTCTTTCTGCTGTGCAATGATACGCTCATACAACTCAACAACTTTATCAATAGGGTTAAATGAACATTTTATATTTTCAGCAGTATTTCCTACTATTGATTCATCTCCAACTATTGAATCATAATCGTCTGCAATTACTGAATCATCTCCAATGATCGAATCTTCGTTGAAGGTATTTGAAATAATATTCATGGCATGTTCTTCATTAAAATTCTGAATAGCTTCCACAGGGATTTTCAGGACTTCAGAGATTTTCTGAAGCAGGGAATCGTTAATGATTTCTTTATGTTCGAGCAGGGATACTTTCTTTTGGTTCCAGTCATCACCCAGGTCAAACGCTAAAGCTTCCTGTTTGATCCCCAGCATTTCCCTGAATCTCTTGATATTGCGCCCCTGATGTACTTTTTGTTCCATGTGTTTTATTTTTCTGAGTGGTAAAGATACAGTCTAATTGCTGTACGAAGGGTAAAGTTAAAAATTATCAGGTAAAAATCCTAATGCAGCCGGAATTTGATAAAAATTATCATTACCAACGCTAAACGTACATTTTTGCAGAGCAGGGTCTAAAGAAAAAGGCACAGGTTTTTCATCTTAAATAAAGATTTAAATGGTGTTTAGATCAATTTCTTTTTTAATAATATATCACGTTTAGAGGCACAAAAAAAAATATTTATTTACCTTACGAAAACCAGTAATCTCACATCTTTTTTTTGGAGTAACTATGTAAAAGCAAGATGTTAAAAGACTGATCAACTTATAATATCTTTTTATAACTACAAACTTAAATATTTTAAAAAATGAAAAAATTATTGGTTTTAGCGGCATTTACTGTAACAGTTTTGGCAAGTGCGAAAAACGCTGAAGAAAAAAAAGAGACAGTACCTGCAGAAAAAGATGCGGCAGCGAAAGGGCATTGCCAGGCAGTAGGCATGTATGTGTGGTGTACTGACGAAATGGTTTCTGATACTATGTGTTGGGGATCAGGAACAGGAACAGATTCTTACGAACAGGCGGTCGCGGATCAAATCCGTAATGCTCAGCTGTTAACTGAGTTTACCTGTGGCGCAGGAGTTGGAACAGGTCGTGGAGCTGGTAATTAAATAAATCAAAAAAATGAGGGTTTACATGATGTTTTTTATATCTGTAAGTAATTTTCTGTTTTCTCAATCAGGCATTTTCAATTCTGAATATGAAGTTATTTATTCAATTAGAATGTTATCAGATACTTTACAACCGGAAAATGTAATGCAGGAAAATAGCTCTCTGTTGATCAGCAACAACAGATCTTTATTTAAAAGCACTAAAAAAGCAATAAGTGATTCGGTTGCTATGGCAATAGGGAAAAAAAGTTTTGGAAGTCCGGTTGATGGAAAAGTTATATTAGACATGAGAAATGTTCCTGCTGTGAATTTCAAATCAGAAGTTTTTTTAGATGGCGGAAAACAGACTGTTTATAAAGAATTATTAAAAAACAGGTTTGCTTATCCCCTGGAAGATACTGTCATGTGGAAAATAGAAGTAGAGACAAAAACGGTTGCAGCTTATTTATGCAGAAAAGCAACCGGAAGGTATAAAAACAGAAATTATACAGCCTGGTTCGCCGAAAAGATTGCAATTCCTGACGGACCTTATGTTTTTAAAGGTTTGCCGGGGTTAGTTCTGGAAGTTTATGATACAAATAATTATATGACTTTTTCTATGGTCAGTTTTAAAAAAGTAAGTAAACCGATAATTTTGATTAAAGATTCAATTAAAACAGATTTTTTAACTTTTACTAAGGCCAGAAGAAATTATTTGGATAATCCTTCCGGAACTTTCACCAATCAGACAGGTATTTCCCTTAATCCAGCCGTTGCCTCAAGGGTTAATGCAAATTCAAATCGTTTTAATAATTATATTGATTAATACCAAATTCAAAAATTTGATGTACCAATAATCAGGTGCATCTCTTTTGCAGATATATTTTAGAGGCTTTAACCTGAAATTAATAATCCGTCTCAAAGTTGAATATCAGGATATAAATTTTTATTTTGAAATTTTTAAAATCTCTGCATAAAAAAAGGCTGTCCTTTTTCGGACAGCCTTTCTTCATATATTAATCATTCACAGGATGTCCCTGCAATCTGAATAAGATTAGTTGATTTTAATAATATTAAGACCTGCTTTGCCTGTAGCAACATAGGCTAAATTATTGTTTATATAAATGTAATTGGCAGACCCGTTAAGCTTAAAGTATCCTACTACATTGAATGTGTTTTTATTAAGAACAATCACACCGTCAGTACCGTTGGCAAGGTACAGGTAACAGTTGTTGATTGCCACGGCATTCGTAAGACCGGTCTGGCTGAATACATTCTGGCTGCTGATCTGGAATGATCTCGGTACAAAAGTACTGGTCAGCTGACCGTTGCTCAGTTTAATTTTTGCAACCCCTTTGTCACTTAATGCAAGGTATGCATATTCATCATCTAAAGTAATCGCATTTTTACCGTCTGTAACCGTCTGTGTAAGGGTAGGGTAGTTATACGTCTGTGCACTCAGGCCATCCGCATTGGCTATTCTCAGAGAAGCACCGGTACTTCCTGTCGTAAAGTATACCTGGTAACTGGCATTATGCGCCACGAATTTAGATTTTTCTCCGGTAGCGGATAAAGTGCTGCTCACCGTAAAATTAGTACTTGGGTCAAGTTTGAAAAGTCCCCCGCCTGTAGCACCTGTTACGGCATACAGAGCATTATTGTAAAAATAAGAATTCTTCGCTGTAGAACTTGGAAGTTTATACGTCATGAACTGTGACAGGTCCTGGGTATTAAATACGTTGTTGATAAGAGGGCTCACCACTAATTTGGCACCGTTCTTATCACCTCCTGTAGCATAAAGCTTATTATTGGCAACATCTACATGATTAAACTCAATATTATTAAATAAAGCCTGGCTGACCATTGAAGGAGTATTGTAGTCGGCTACATTAATAATTCTCAGAGCACCCTGGGTGATTGCAGAAGAAGTTGCATCGTTGCTGTGGTAAGACACATAGGCAAAACCATTGTTTACACTTACTCCTGTAGCACTGAGCGTACTGTTATTAAGAACAGGGCTTACGACATTGGCTACCAGAGAAAACTGCAGCTGGCTGTCTGTACATGGAGAGGTTCCTTTCTGTGGTGTACATTCCCCTGCAGCAATATATGTATTACCGTTTAGAGTTACCTGATTGTTGATTCTGTTATTGCTCTGTAAGATAGAATATGAAGTATTGGTAAAGTTCATATCGATCAGACCTGTTACGGCAGGAGAAGCGTTGATATTGCTGAAAGAAGAGTTTACAAAATCAATTCTTGCAAAGCTGCTCCCTGAGTTACTTATTTTTCCGTCGATTGATACACTTCCGCCGGTAATCTCTGTATATGACTGTGGCTGAAGGTTAAGGATTCCCGAACCGTTAATATGAAATCCTTTTGCAAAAGTAAGGTATGCTGAATTGTTAAGCTGCGAGTTGATGTAGTTGTACTGCTGCTCAAAAACCATTTTACAGTAGTTATTCACCGTAGAACCTCCATTCAGGCTGATGTCTTTTGTGAATTTTATGTTATTGTAGTTATTGATCAGACCGTCTACAGAAGACGTTGTATAATCTACGATACCGTAGTTCTCCAATCTTCCGCCTGAATTAAGATGGAAATTCGCAGAAGAAACTATTTTTCCGTTGTTTCCTACTTCAACACGTCCGCCGTTCGGTACATTGGTCCAGTTTGAACCGCCCAGGGTACCTAAGATGATAATTTTTCCGGCAGAGTTAAAATTAAATCCTCCTGTAAAAGTAGTACCTTCGGGAATGTAATAGGTTTCCCCGTTGTTGATATTGTACCAGTTGCCTCCCGTGGCAGCGATTGCTCCGGATAGATTGGGAGTGTAGACAACCGTCTTCTGGGTAGAAGCAGATGATTTCTGACCTGCCCCTCCGAACTGTACAAACTGGATCGGGTTGTTTTTGAGCTCGATCTCTTTACTCAGGGCAGTTCCGCCGTACTGCAGCGTGATGTCGCTGTTGGAGATCGACTGTAGGTTTTCTGTTTCTTCAGAAGTTAATGGATTTTCAGATGAACATCCTGTAGAAGCAACAAGCAGAATTAATCCTGCGATAGCTGATAATTTTTTAATCATGGAGATTAGTATTGTTGGTATTGTTTATTGTATTGACGTATTGGGAAATGGTGTAGGAATCAAGCATCAAATTCATCTGCTTTCCTGGAGGTCTTTTGAGGATTCCAGGGGTCTTTATAAGAGTCATAAAAAAAGAGTTCGTCAAAATAGGCAATCGTTCGCACGGTCCGCATAAAGTAACCCATGTATAACGGATAGAGTGGCACGTAGATGATTTTTGACATAAACTTTTTCTTGTCTTTAACGATTATTAAACATGTTAAAAACTGCATCAAATAGAGGCACAAATATAGTAAATATTTTACTGGTAACCAAAATATTAGGAACTCAGGATATTCAATTATTATTCGCAGCATATAAAACATCCAGGTGATGTCTAAAACGAGTCCGAAGAATACATTTTCAAAGAATGAAAAAAAATTTGAAAGCCTGAAATTTTTGTTGGGAATCCATATATCACGGTGTTTACGGAGCCGAAACCGCACCAGTGACCGGGACCATCGCAGTCTCTGTTTCGCCAGCTTCCCCCATTCTG
Source organism: Chryseobacterium sp. HNCC26DJ238 (assembly GCF_057180465.1). NCBI lineage: Bacteria > Pseudomonadati > Bacteroidota > Flavobacteriia > Flavobacteriales > Weeksellaceae > Chryseobacterium > Chryseobacterium sp. HNCC26DJ238. The sequence goes on along the minus strand of NZ_JBXUGI010000003.1, from coordinate 281,348 downwards.
TCGGGACATGCGTATTGCAGACTGCACGGGCTTCAAATTTTATTTTGTAGCCGATCTTCCTGATCTTCACCGTCAGATCTCCGTCGAGACCCGGACCGACATCCCATCCGCCGACCCGCTCCAGGATTTTTCTCGGAAATACGCCAAATGCCCCGGATATGATTTTATAAATTCCGATTTCTGACAGGACGATTCTGGAGATACTGATCGACTGCTGATATTCAAGGTACTGCATGGTAGAAGTCAGTGAATCCCGGTCATTTCTTACCATCAGGTTTCCGCCGACACCACCCACATCTTTATACTTATAAAACGGAAGAAGTGCTTTCTCTATCGCATCGGGAGCCAAGGAAGAATCTGCATCAATATGTACAACATATTTTCCTTTTGAATAGCTGAGCCCAAGGTTGGCTGCGGATGCCTTCCCTCCACGGATGTCATTTCTCAGAAACCTTGTGATAAGACCCCGTTTTTCAAAAGAACTGCCAATAATAAAGGTGTGATCTGTAGATCCGTCATCTACAACAACAATTTCAATGTTGCGGTAGGTCTGTTTCTGCATAGAAACCACCATTTTATACAGATGTTTCCCCTCATTATGTCCGGGTACAAGAACCGTGATCAGAGGCTGCTCCTCCCATAATTTTCTTTTGGCTTCCTTCCACTGATCCTGATTGAAATACCGGTTCCTGAAATGCGCAAACAAAACGGCAATTTCAAGAATCAGAAATCGGGGAATGTCTATTAAGAAAATATACCATCCCCAGTTAAGCATTGTTTCCCAATCCGTATGATGCAGAGCGTAATAGAGCCCGTTCCAGAAACTATCCAATGGAATGAGGCATTATGAGGTCATCGATGGCCTTAGAGGTGATTTCATAGTTGTAGATTTTCTCTACTGTTAACTCAGAAGGTGACTGCTCAGTTTTACAGTTGATACACCGTACGCCGATCAGGGGTTTTTGAAATTCGTGCCTGCAATCGTGCTTTCTGCAGTAGAATATTTTGCTTGGTTTGTCATAGTCTACCCCAAGATTTTTTAATTCTGTACTGCATTTTGGGCAGATCATTCTTTCTCCTTTCTGAAAATGATCTTCTGAAGCTACATAAGCGCAGCGAAAGTGATGGATCAGGCTTCTGACCTGGAGATTATGTCCTCCGCATTTCGGGCATTCCTCCCTGTAATTTAAAAATCCCGAACTGCATTTGTGGCAAAGGTGTGAAGTGTCTGCATAATTTCGGGTAAGAAACCCGCTTTTATAAGCATCAGTCAGCATTTCTTTTGCATAAAGATATGATTCTTTACGGCTTGAATACTGAGATTCGATCCTTGGATAGGTATAGCCGTTGAGTGAGTCTGAACTTTCGTGAAAATCAATGTCTTTATTCCTGGAATAATAATACAGTAATGTTTTTTGTAATATCCCGTCAGCGTACATGCCTTCAGGATTGGGTATATTTTTGATGAAATGAAGAATAAATTCTACAGAAGCAACCCGGTTATCGAGACGGAGATGATCAATATATCCGTCACACAGATGTTTGAGGTTGTAGTTTTTCTTTTCCCGGTAGGCTTTTTTTAAGTCTTTCTGTAAAAATACAGGCTTCAGATAAACACGCGGGTCCGGATGTCTGATGATACTCTGCAGAAACTGTTTGACAACCCATGGTTTTTCATGGTTGATAATCCATACGTCAGCAGTACTGTGATCCGGGATTTCATTTTTTGAAACACTATCATGCAGTAAAACAGCGGTTATTCCATTTTCAAGAGCGAGTGTGTTCTGAGATGTATGAATCATTTTTAGCTGAATTTTAGTTTCCTTACTTTTACAGGGATGTTGCTTATTTTCACATTTTCCCAGGTTTTTCCGGTAATAGGTACAATATCCATCACCACTCCGTACTTTTCGTCTTTGAGTGAATTATCGATTGTGGATTTATCCCTGATTTCTGAAATAGAATACATTTTTCTGACTTTTCCTGTAAGGGTTGAATTAAATCCGTAAGGAAGTTTGATAGATACGTGATCCCCTTCATGAAAATCGTCCAGATCCTCAATATTGATATACGCCCTTACAAATTGTCCTTTATGCGTAATCGATGTGATGATATCAGATTTGTAGGCTGCCTGCCCGGCTCCGATCCTGAAACGGTCAAGGTTTCCTGCAATAGGAGAGGTGTAGAAGTTCTGGAAATTAGAAGATTTATTTTGATGATAGACCAATGCGTTTTTTTTCATGTTGTGAGCCAGAAGTGCAGATTTCTGGTATCGCAGGGCTGAAATTTCAGCATTAATGGTCTGGTACTGATATTTCAGATCATCGATTTGCCGGTCGGTCGTCGAAAGTTCGATCGGAGTGATCTGGTTGAGGTAAACCAAACTTTCTTTTCTTTTCCTCTCGGATTTCCAGTGGGTGATTCTGCTCTGGATATCTTTCAGCAGGACGCTTTTTTTGGCAATATCCGCATCAAATGATGAGATGTCATTTTGAAATGTCACATCACTGACGAGGTTTTTCATAGAGTCCTGTTTGAGGTTTTTAAACATGGCAAGATCTGAAAAAAACTCATAACTGAATAAAGTATCCCCTTTTTTGATGGTATTGCCTTCTTTTGGATAGTAGGTCAGGATCCGGATATCATTTGTAAATTTTACATCAAATTGCTGTTGCATCAGAAATCCGTCCGCATAGTTGAAAATCCATGAACTTATCATCCATCTCAATAACGAAAACAGAATCATCAGTAAAATGCCAAGATAAATCCATCGGTCCCATTTTCTTTTTTTTACGGGTTGTTCGTACTGGTTATCATGAATGTTGTCTTTTGTAAAATCAATATTCATTAGGGTTTAAAATTATTCATTTGGGATAGATCGTAGTATCCGATCTGGTTAATATTATTATTCTGAACGGTAGCTTCAGCATCGAGCAGATCAGAGAAATTCTGAAAATCATTAATACGGAATACCCATACTGAAAAATCATTTCCTAATATATTTCTTATAACCGAGGTTTTTGCAATTTTTTTATCAAGCTTCAGTACATCGTAAGCCATAATATAAGTCATGACATTATTTTCTTTTAAAGAGTAGGCAACATTCGTAGGGAGGTGCATCGGGACGCTCACCCCCATGGCCATATTGTTCTGGTCACACCATATTTTTGAAAGGGTAAACAGGTTGATCAGCCTTTGAGAATAAAGCTCTACATTATCTTTATAATCTGCAAAGGTATGAGGTTCAATATCAAGGTGAACGCCTGCAAAACCTGCATTTTTTGCATTGATCAATGCTGTCTGTAAGTTAACGAATCCGTTATCTGTTGCAGCATAAGAGTTTTCTCCGATCAGTCGGTAAACGAGAATATTATTGGCAGCAGCCATGGTTTTAAAATTTTCAACTTTGATCATATCCGTTACACTCCCGATGGATAGAAAAACCCTGTTGATATGCCAGTGATTTAAAAGAGTGATAATGTAATCGTTAGAATAATTGTTAAACAAACTGCTCCATATATAGGTTTCAAGCCCTGCATTATCCGTATTGACGGCTGATGAGAGGGGTTCTTTCTGAGATTCTGTTTCGGACATCATTCTGTACTCGCTGTATTTTTTGTATAGTTCATATTTCTGGTCGCAGAGCTGAATCTGGTTGTTGAAAAATTTCTCAGCGGTCTCAAGATAAGCTGCAGGACTGAAGGTTTTGCTGTTTTCATTTTCAGACTTTACCTTAAGTTCAGATTCAAGATACTTACTCTCACTCTCCAGAATCTGAATGGAAGCATGCAGTTCATAGTACGCTCTGTAGATTGCAGAAAGCTGGTCACGGTACACATTCAGCAGGTTTCCAAGCTCGCTTTCTTTATATTGTAAAGCAGCCTCGTCATACATATCAGATTTGCTTCTGGTGACCGGCAGATTGATACTGGCTCCCACACTTGCAAAATTCCTGTCATTGACAGGCGTTGAATAATAATTATAACGCAGTTTGACGCGGAGGTCAAGCTGTCTGTCTTTCTTCTGGTTAAACTGAAGCATCTCTTTCTGAAGCTGCAGAGCCATTTTCTTATCTTTTACGACATGCGTCAGATCCAGTTTTTCCACAGGAATGAGTTCAGGCAGTGAAGACTGCATGAAGTCACTGTTAAAAATACCTTCACTTGGATTGGTGCCCAAAAGATTTTGAAGTGATTTTTTTTCTATAGAAACGGCAGTGAGCTGATGTCGTTTATAGGCAAGTTCTGCGTCATTTTTTAATGCCAGTTTATTTTGTTTCTCATACAATTGCTGGGTGAGTTTGAGTACCGTTTCGTAGTCAGACAATATTTTTATCTTTTTGAGATCAAAAGCAACTCTCAGATTGTTCAGTGTTTCAGTGTACGAATGTTGTTTCAGATATTGGCTCTTTTCAAGTAAGCTGTATTCAGCGGAGCGTGCTGTTATTGAATTCTGCAGTTTTTGGTTTTTCTCGCTGCCCTGTCCCAAAGCAAGCCAGTCAAGTCCGGAAGATATTCTGGCGCGGTAAAAGATATTATCTTCTTCTGCAAAACCCGGACTGAAATTATAATTAACCTCTGAAGTCCAGTTGATCGTGGGAGCACTTTTAAACGTGGGATTTGTTTTCAGAGATTTTTTTTCTTCAGCATATGAGAAAAGTCGGTCGGCTCGTATAATTCCGTTTTTTTGTTCATTAGCAGATCTTTTATTTTCTGCTAAAAGATTGGAGATGATATCTTTTGTCGTTATATAAATTTTCTTGTAATCGATAACAAGATTTGACAAAGATTGGGTATTGATATGTAAAGGTGTTGCTGTCTGAGCGTCAGAGAAAATAAAAAACAGGGTGACGAATAAAAGAGGTAGTGTTTTTCGCATTATTAATATTTTAGAAATAGTTGGCAAATTTACTATTTTTTCACCTAATAAAGATGAAACGAGTGGCGTCCATTTCATTGTTTTTTTAAATGATAAATATCAGTTTGTCTGAAAGTTAATATTATTTATTGCGATAAACAATTATGATATAAAAATATGCAAAAAGTATTCTGCAAATTTCAGGAAAATTTCGTTGAACCGCTTGTTAAAATGATACTATTTATTGTGTTTTCAGTTCGATGGTTCCCGAGATTAATTCTTTCGTAATTTTATATAAACCGGACGTAATTGTTATAGCAATATTACTTTCAGTCATATTAAAATTACCACAGCATTTGTCATTCTGAAAGAATCTCAACATGGATTTCTATTCGGCACTTCGAGTAGGTTTGAAAAAAACGTATCAATAAGTTTTGTTTTAAAGACAAATTTTGTCTGTTGTTCACAGGTTCTCGATACATTTTTCTCCGCTTTGCTATGAAAAACACTCGAACTGACGGAGCTCAAACTGACGGGCGACTTCGGTTAGTGTGGACAGGGCGTCACTTCAAGTAGGTTTTGTAAAAAACCGTATTGAGAAGTTTTTTTTAAAGACAAATTTTGTCTGTGGTTCACAGGTTCTCGATACATTTTTCTCCGCTTTGCTGTGAAAAACACTCGAACTGACGGAGCTCGAACTGACGGGAGACTTCGGTTCGTGTAGTGCTTTAGCTGTTTAAATGTAACCTTCTTTAACCACCCAGTCTTCTTCCCCTGTAAAAATCCACCGCTCCATAGGAGAGGAATTTTAATCCATTTTATAGGCAAAGTCATTAAAAAAGTCTTTTTACATTACCATGCTATTTCACCGGATTCAGGATTGGTTTCTTCACTGAAGAATTTTCCTGTGGGGCCATTATCACCGATCAATGCGTATTTAATAATTCGTTCAGCAGCAACTTCTACATCTCCACCTTGCTGATAAGTGAAATCTGTTTTAGTGTAACCCGGGCAAACTGCATTGACTTTGAAACGTGAATCTCTGAGTTCATATGCAAGTATAACAGTATACATGTTCATTGCAGCTTTTGAAACAGCATACACAGCATATTTGGCACTGTCGTAAGCCATCCATTCCGGATCACTTTGTGTTGTCAGCGAACCGACACTTGTACTGACATTTACAATTCTGGGCGCTTCTGATTTTCTTAAGAGACTGATGAAACTTTGAGTAATGCGCATCACACCGAAGAGATTGGTCTGAAGAACTTTCTCATATTCTGCGGGATGTGTTTCTAAAGCAGTCTGTGGTAATGTTCCGCTGATCCCCGCGTTATTTATGAGAAGGTCTAATTTTCCGGTCTTCAGCTCAATCTGTTTTTTCGCCTGATCTGCAGAATCCTGAAGGTTGACATCAAGAGGCAGTATCTCAAAATTTGAAAAGCCTTCTGACTTTAACTGCTTTTCAGCGTTTTGACCATTTTCAATATTTCTGCTGCCCAGATAAACGAAATAACCTTTCTGTAGAAGCTTTCTTGCAGTTTCGAAACCAATTCCTTTGTTAGCGCCTGTAATTAATGCTGTTTTCATTTTTTATATATTTAAAATTGATAACAGCAAAATTGAACCTTTGCAGGATCAAACGATTTACCAATTGGTAAAAAGTGCTTTAGCGTATATTCTTTCGTATTCTGCTGAGAGACTGCTGTGTTATTCCCAGATACGAAGCGATGTAGGAAAGAGGAACACGGTTGGCGAGACCGGGATATTCTTCCAAAAATTCAAGATACCGGGTAGTGGCATCCTGAGAAATCAGAGGACTTATTCTTTCCACTTTCCTGATCAGTGCTTTTGAAATGATTTTCTGCATCAGGCGATCCCATATCATTATGGTATCTGAAATTTCTTCCCAGTTCTTTTTGGGGAAAGTAATAAGGGTACAGTCTGTAACCGCCTGAAGATAAGAGGTGGAAGGTATTTCGTTATCGAAGCTGGCTTTACAGATCACCATATTTTTTTCTTCAACAAAATATTTTGTTATCTCTTCCCCGTGATTATTGTAATAATAATTTCTTAAAATACCTTCTGTTACAAAACCAATTTCCTTAACCACTTTTCCTGCTTCGGCAAAGTGATCATCTTTTTTCAGTGCTCTTTCGAAAGCATTTTCTTTGATCAGATCAATCTGATGACCATTAAGATCTCCGAATTTCAGCAGAAAATTAATAAATTCTTTCATGGTGCAATTTAAGTAAAAACGGTATTTTAAGATTTACCATTCGGTAAAAAGAAAAGAGAAACCTTCGGGTTTCTCAATGATCTGATGATTAAAAGCATTTTAATACAAAAACTACCACGGGCTGATTCCAGATTCGTCCTCAATATCGTTGCTGTAAAACTGTCCGGTCGGTGCATTTTCGTCCGTTAGCGTATGTTTAACGATAAAATCTGCAGCACTCTCCACAGATCCGGGACCGCTGTGATGATTGAAGTCTGTCGCTGTATAACCTGGATCAATCACATTTACTTTGAAGGGCAGATCTTTTAGTTCATACGCCAATACGATGGTATACGCATTCAAAGCAGATTTTGAAGGACCGTAAGCAGCATTTTTTACCTGATAGTATTTCCAAACCGGATCACTGTGTAAGGTTAATGAGCCTAATCCCGAAGTGATATTGCTGATTCTCGGGCTGTCAGATTTTTTTAAAAGATCAAGAAATACCTGAGTGACTCGAATGACTCCAAAAAAATTGGTCTCAAACACCTCCTTAATATCTTCCACAGAAGTTTCTGAAGCTGTTTGAGGATTTACCCCCAAAATGCCGGCGTTGTTGATCAGAATATCGAGTTTCCCTTTATCTTTTTCTATAGTTTCTTTTGCTGCTGAAATTGATTCTGAATTGGTGACGTCGATTTCCACAGGTTTAATGTTATCAAATCCCTGTGCAGAAAGTTCTTTTACAATAGTTTCACCTTTTGCGATATCTCGGCTTCCCAGGTAAACGAATAATCCTTTCTGTGAAAATTGTTTTGCGGTTTCAAGACCGATGCTTCTGTTGGCTCCTGTTATGAGTACGGTTTTCATTTTCTTATTTTTTTATGTTGTACAGTGCAAAGTTGATCTATTTTAAGATGATCTGATTTGTCATTTGGCAAAAAACATTTGTTGGATAAAAAAAATATGGAAACTTGGTAGATGAGTATTAAAATCAGCCATCATAAAGTTTGCGGGCTCAGAAAATTTCAGATTTTCCAATCTTTACAGATGAATGTTCTTCCTGATTCTGCTAAGTGATGACTGAGTAATCCCTAAGTAGGATGCAATATAGGATAAGGGAATTCGGTTGACCAAATTAGGATAGATTTCCAGAAATTTCAGATAGCGTGTTTTTGCATCTTCAGAGACCAGAGGGCTTCTTCTTTCCACTTTCTGCATCAATGCTCTCGAGATTATTTTGTGAACAATGGCATCCCAACCTACGATGGTCTGTAAAAGTTCGAGCCAGTCTTTTCTCTGAAAAATGATCAGTTTACAATCAGTAACCGCCTGTACATAGGCGACTGAAGGGAGCTCATTATCAAAACTTTCAAGATCTACCACGAGATTGTTTTCTTCGATAAAGTATTTCGTGATCTCTTCTCCTTTATTACTGTAATAACAGACCCTGAGAATTCCTTCATGTATAAAACCCACCTGACTGGCAACTTTTCCTGCTTCTGAAAAATAAGCATCTTTCAGAATGGTGATTTCAGTTGCTTTACTTTTGATAAAATCGATTTGCTGGGGGTTGAGGTTCCCGAATCTCAAAATAAAATCAAACAGTTCTTTCATAGGTGCAATTTAGACAAAGAAATTTTTGCAGGATTCGTCATTAGGTAAATATTAATTAAAAATAAAAAGAGAAACTCTGAAAGTCTCTCCTGTTATTTTTGGGCTTGAATTTTACAGTTTTTATTTTCTCGCATTTCTCAAACTCAATTTTTCTCCAACACCGGGATCAGGTGTTTCCAGTTCAGCTGCCTGGCGTAATCCAAAGCCGTTTTACCATGATTGGTTTTTATATTCTGATCAGCTCCCGACGCAAGAATCACTTCTACCGAACTTAAATTTCCGGCAATCGTTTCTCTGTGTAGAAGGGTCATCCCGTTTTCGTCTGCATTTGTGAGTTCGGCAGGATATTCATTCAGGAATTTTACAAAATCTTCTTTCATATTTATGCTCATCGGATGTTCGGTAAGATTTTCAGGTTTTTCTTTCTGCTCATGAACTACTTCTACCATATTAAAATCTCCGAAATCAAGCTGCCAGGCATTGTCGTGGTCTTTTCTTTCAGATTCGGACATATCTGCGCGCATTTTCTGAATAGTAAATCCACCGTAAGCTTTGGGAAGAGAAGGAGAAGAGAAAAGTTGGGAGAATTTTGATTTTTTCTCTGTCGGGGTGATAGCAAAAAGCCAGTCGCTGATCTCACCCAACGGAATGTTAACATAATCTCCTGCCTGGATATTGGTCAGTTCATTAGGCTCGTTGATCAGGTATCCCTTTACGTTATCGCCGTCAAAGTCAATTTCATTGATCCACATATGTTCGACGATCGGTTGTTCAGAATCAGGGTCTTCCTGAGAAAAAGCTACTTTCACACATGAAACGGTAAGTCCCGGAATAATTCTTCTGTATTCCCAGGATTGTTCTCTCCAGAAATATTTGAAAGTTTCCTGAGCGTTTTTATACGCGGCAATCATTTTTGAATCGGCACCGTCTGCAAAAAATAGGGTACTGTTTTCCATGGTTTAAATAATGTGATTTGATTGGTTTGTGTAACTTTCAGCTTCAACAATTTGAATTCACCGAAGACTGATAAGGAATGTTAAACTAAAATACTGAAAATTAAACAAAAGGTTGACTTTTGCAATGACAATTAAAATAGATTGTCTGAAATAAATCTGAGGAACTGATCGGTTTTTCTGAAGACAAACCGAGAGATTTCACCAATGAACTGCTCAAAAATGACTTCGAAGATCATCCGAAGTAATGGAGTTATCAGTTCTGATAAAAATTCAAATAAGATCATTACAATTATATTAAACGTCTTTTATAAAATCTTCATACTCGTAATAAAATCTTTCAAAAGCATCCATTTTTTCCACAAAAAATTCAAAAATTTCCTGCCAGGTATTTTTGTTGAATACGGATACATTATGTTTTTCGATCCAGATTTTCGCAATTACTTTTCCGTTTTCCAACGTGAAATATTCTTCCTTCTGAAATTCCCCGATGAAATCTTTTAAAATATCTTCCAGTGACCAGATCTTTTCATAATAAGCATTTCGATAAACCTCATCCCTCATTTCGATCTCTAAAGAAACTTCTGCTTTTTTGTTGTCTGCATTGAATTTAAAAGAAAAATCTTTGACTTTGGTATCATACAAAATCCACTTTCTCGGAAATGATTTTCCAAAAGCCGTCCAAAATTCTTTCTTTAACTGCTGAGCCTCCTGTTTACTGAACATAGAACAAAATTAGTGAATTTTAACCGGAAAATGAAAACTGCAATCCGATGTTTTATATACTCAAATCAATTATTGACGGCATCCAACGGCTTATCAACGAATGAATACATATATCAAACTATTTTCTTATTTTTGCTGTGATGCTGTCAAAAAAATCTCAATATGCTTTTAAGGCACTTTCATATCTTGTAGAAAAAAGGAATGAGGGGCCTGTTCTTATATCAGAAATTGCCGAGTATAAGAAAATTCCGTTAAAGTTTCTTGAAAATATTTTATTAGAACTGAAAAAGTCTGAAATTCTCGACAGTAAGAAAGGGAAGGGCGGCGGATATTTCCTGCGACAGAATCCTGAAAAAGTAAATCTGGCGAAGATCATTCGTCTGATCAATGGACCCATAGCCATGCTTCCCTGTGTAAGTCTCAATTTCTATGAAAAATGTGAAAACTGCAACGAAGATCACTGCAGCCTTCATGATGTCCTGATCGAAGTCCGGGATGCTTCATTAAAAATACTGGAAGAAAAAACACTGCTGGATCTGATCGACTGATCAGAAATATTTTTTCGAATATGTAGTCTACCCGTTTGGTAGGATAGCGAATTTATCAGATATTTGCAATACTCCAAATGAATAAAGTATGATTCCAAAAGAAAATATTTCTGTCTCCGGGCAGAATTTTATGTTACATATTAAAGATCATCAGCGTAAAGTAAAGATCTTTTAATCATGGATATCTCCAGAAAAATTCAGATCAGGATCAATGTGCTTCTTATCACCCTTGCTGTTTTGGTTACTGCATTTATCTTATTTTATAATCTGGGTTATTGGGATGAACTTCAGGTCATTCTCGCAAAAGACAATTACATTTTTTACTGGATGCTCCTGGTAGGCGTTTTTGCTGAAATTGTCGCAGGCTCAATGGGTATGGGATATGGAGTGATCTGTACAACCACACTGTTATTTCTAAACATTCCACCGCATATTGTCAGTGCAAGTATCCATTCTGCAGAAAGTTTTACAACTGCCGCTGGAAGCATCAGCCATATCAAACTGAAAAATGTAAGTAAAGGTCTTGTTAAAAGACTGGCAGTTCCTGCCGTGATCGGAGCCGTGATCGGGGCTCTGAGCCTAACTTATCTGGGAGAATATTATTCTAAAATTACCAAAACCGTTATTGCTTTTTATACACTGTACCTTGGGATCAGGATTTTATCGAATGCTTTTAAACCTAAGCAGGATAAAGCCTTGAAAAAGAAAACAAACCTCACGAGATTAGGAATCATTGGCGGATTTATCGATTCTTTTGCCGGGGGAGGATGGGGACCCCTTGTTACCGGAACTTTAATCAAGAATGCTTTTACACCGAGATTTGCCGTTGGAAGTTCAACGGTCGCAAAATTTATTTTAACGATTACTGCAGCAATCACATTTTTCCTGACCTTAGGAATCCAGCACTGGAACATTATTCTCGGTCTTCTTATCGGCGGGATCATTACGGCGCCTTTTTCTGCCATGCTTACCGCAAAACTTCCTGTTAAAAAAATGTTTGTTGTGATCGGGATTCTGGTCATCATCATGAGTTCGATTACGATCTGCAAATCAATTTTCTGAAGCATTCAGTTTTATAGAATATTTAAGATAAGGAATATTTGCAGACAGTGAAAATATTTTATTTTTACAGTCTAAAAATAAAGTATGAATTTACATATTGTTGCACTATTTAAGTTTAACGAAAGTTACCTGATGGAAGCAGTAGATCTTTTTCAGAAACTGGTGAGAGAAACCAGAAAGGAAGAGGGATGTCTTCAGTACGAATTGATTGAAGACAATGAGAAGAAAGGAACTTTTTTCCTGATTGAGCTGTGGGAAAGTGTGGAACATCACAACCGTCACAACGGAACCGATCATCTTTTTGAATTCAGACAGAATACTTCCCGAATTTTAACGGAAACAGCACAGGTGTACAAAGGTTTTAAAATTTATTGAATTAAAATTTGCCAACCTAAAATGCAAAGGCAGTTTCAAAGAATGATGAAACTGCCTTTATAGAAAAAATAGAAAGTATTATTTAATATTGAATTGTACAGTCAACTGTAATTTTAAACTGAGCTGATTTATACCGTTCAACGTTGATTATTTCACGATTAATTTTTTGGTTTCAGTTTGCCCGCCAAAAGTTATTTTCACCAGATAATTACCTGATGGAAGGTGAGATAAATTCAATTCCTGCTGGTAGAATCCTGCCTGGTTTGACAATTCAGCCTGGTGAACTTTTTTTCCGGAAAGATCATACACTTCCGCAGCACCTTTGTTATTGGCTTTTTCTTTTACATCATATAAAACCGTGACTCTTTTGTCTGCAGTCGCAGGATTAGGATAGATTCCGAAAGAAGCTTTTTTACCGATTTCTGTAACTCCCAGAACTGATGTTATGTTTTTATATTTGAAATACATATTTCCTGTCGATGAACCGTCATTTGAAACGAAATACATCCTGTAATAATCACTACCCTGTTTTATGTAAAAAACGACATTAGAATAAGGAATACCCATTGTTGGTTTCCAGTAATGTCCTATCGTCGTAATGTTGCTGGAGAATGATGCTGCTGCCGGTAAAGTAGCGGTTGAAGTTGCCTGAATTTCCGGCTGTACCCTGGCTACGGTAATATTCGTATTCTGGATTACACCGGACAACCTGTATTTCATTGTTTGTGGGTTTCCCTGCTGATCAACGTACGGATAGTCATTCCAGTATCTTGTAAACATAAGATCCCAGTTGGCTTTTGGCGGTTCAAGATTAGAAACTTTCTCTCCGGTTGTGAAAGAGAAATAGTTGAAGAAAGCATCATCAGTGCCGTTGGCTAAAGTTTTGGTCTGAGTGGAATCCCACGATGAAGTACCAGCATTCCATTTAGCATACTTAAAAGTATAACCCCCGAAATAATCTTCTATCATAAATTTATAGAATACATCGGAAGGATATTTTAGTATAAAAATGACGCTTCCTACTACATGGTGATTCCCGGGATTATATTCACCCCATCCATAAGTGGCAGAACCCTGTTCAAAAGCACCTTGCTGAATAGCGGTTGTATTGTCTAAATTATATAACGGTGCTCCGTAAGTTGAGATATTATTTGTCGTAATACTGTTCCAGTTAGCTGCATTATTGGAAGCCTGATAAACTTCAACATTCTGAGCATCATTGATTCTTGTTCCGAAATTCATTGAAGAGTTTCTGTAAAAAGCAATATCCCATGTATTGGCAGGCTGGGATACAATGGTATTTGCGCTGAAATCATAGAAGACCCTGTTTTGATAAGAAGCTCCCATACTAAGATTTACCGTCGTGTATCCGTTGGCATCCGTTTGAGCCAGAGTGGTTTGCTGAACTGTCAGGGCAAATAAAGAAGCCAGAAGTAATTTTGTTTTCATAGTTAAATCTCTTATTTAGAATTATTCTACAAAACTAAGTAATTATTTTTAATAAGTCTAAATAAAAACATGATATTTATCCTGTTATTAATAATTTGAAGACATTTTTTTTTGATTATTCGGTTGATTATCAGTTTTATGTATACAAAAGAGGCTGACTATGGATCATAATCAGCCTCTGGATATTTAAATAGAATTAAATTATTTCTTGATAAATTTAGATTTTACTGCCTTACCCTCTGTAGTTTCAATAAGAATATAGTAAACACCTGCCTGAAGAGCTGTAATATCAAAACTGCTGTTATTTACCTTACCTGCTTCTACTTTCTGACCTGCAGCAGAATAGATTTCCACATTTTTAGGCTGCACTTTTCCAACGAACTGAAGAGCTGTATTTTCTGTATTTACTGCAAATTTAATGTCATTACTTGTCTTAAAATTATCAGAAACGGATAAGCTTCCTGTTGTATTGTAAACGACATCATCAATTAATATCGCTGAGTGATTCACTTCACCGACAAATTTAAAAGCAATATACTGAGAGGTTGAGGCCGGAACTGATATAGTTACAGTCTGCTCTGTTGCAGAAGTTACATTATACACAGGGCTGATTGATGTAAAAGTTGGTGCCCCTGCAGTTGTATTATCAGAAACTAATCCTACTTGCAAAGTACCGTTACCACCTGATCCTGCTGTAAGTGCGTAAGTGAATTTGAGTGATTTGGTTCCGTTTGGCGCAATAATTTGAGGTGTAACTAAGTAAGCGGCAACTCCTGGGAAGAAAAACCCATATAATTGTACATATTTGTCAGTGGTACCATCTGCATATACTCTCGGAGTGGAATTACCGGCGATTTTAGACCAGCCATTCTGTGGCCACACAGCTGCCGTTCCGGTAGTAAAAGATTCGAACGTCTCATTTATAGATGCTACCTGCGCATTTGCGGTGAAAGCTGAAAAAACTAATCCTGTAAATAGTAATTTTAATTTCATTTTTTCTATTATTTTAAATTATGAAGCAAAAATAACAATTAGTTTTTAATTATTCTAAATAAAACAATGATTTTTATCCTGTTTTTATGTTATTAATAAAATATTGTTTAAAAAATAACATCCATATAAATAATCATCCATACATCAGTTATCATTTTCAATATTTAGTTATCAATACTGAATCTGTAAAATTATTTTGTAAAATCTCAATTGTTTTTAATTATTCTAAATAAAGCACTATATTTGTCGAAAATTTTGAATTTATGAAGAAGAAGGCCCTTTCAATCGTGTCGTTATCAGCTGTATTGTGGATAAATGCACAGGAAAAAGATTCTCTAAATCAGAAAAAAATAGAAGAGGTCGTCATCACAGGTCAGTATATGCAGCAGTCAATCAATAAATCTATTTATAAAGTTGAGGTGATTGATGCACAGCAGATTAAAAATATGGCGGTAACAACTGCAGCAGAAGTACTTAATCAAAATCTTAATATATTAATAGAACCTAATAGCGGAAGCGGTGATTCCAACGCAAGGATAATGGGTTTGGGAGGTTCTTACACAAAAGTATTAATTGATAATATTCCTGTAGTGGGTGATCAGGGAATGGGTAACCAGATTGATCTGAGTAAGATCAATGTCAATAATATTGAGCGTATTGAGATCGTAAAAGGGGCGATGGGAGTTGAGTATGGTAATAATGCAGTAGCGGGTGTAATCAATATAATCACTAAAAAAAATTATACTAAGAAAGTGACCGCACTTCTTTCCTTACAGGAGGAGACCGTAGGGAAAGATTATGACTGGTATAAAAAAGGCAACGGACGCCATATCCAGTCTTTAAACCTTGGTTTTAAACTTTCAGATAACTGGTCATTGACTGCAGATGTAAATCATAACGATTTTCAGGGTTACAAGGGTGATTTGAACGGGTATAAATATTTCAACTTAAGTAACGACAAAAAGAGAGGATACGAATGGCTTCCTAAAGATCAGATGACAGGAAATGCGGCACTTCGATATGCTAAAAACAATACTTCATTTTTCTATAAAGTTAATTTCCTTTCAGAAAATATCAATTTCAGAGACCCGAGAATTACTGATTATCCTTTAGGTGGAGGAGAAAGAACGTTTGTATCAGAAGACAGGGACTACTTCACGAAAAGATGGATTCATCAATTTAATATTCAGACAAGATTAGGCTCAAGAATTAATTATCATGGAGATTTTTCTTATCAGACCCAGGAAAGAAAATCTCAGGATTATTTATATGATGTTCCTAATAGAGAAGTTATTTCAAAGGATGAAAAAAGTACATATTACGATACAAAAGTATTTTATTCCAGAGGGATGTTCAGTAATTTTTTAGACAGTGAAAAAATTAATTTCCAGTTAGGATACGAGCTTGATAATACCAGTGGTTTTGCAGGTTCATCGACTTTTGAATTTAATAATAATGGAATCAATATAAAAAGATCAATCTTTAATTATGCTAATTTCCTTTCGGCAGAATGGAAATTAGATGACAGGTTTTCATTACGTCCGGGTGTAAGATTAGCCTTAAGTGATAAATTTGATTCACAATATAATTATTCACTGACAGCAAGATATAATACTACTGAAAGGTCAGATATCAGAGCTGTTTTCGGTTCGTCAAACAGATTTCCTACGTACGAAGAGCTTTACACCTATGTGGTAGATAATAACCATGATATCCGCGGTAATGAAAACCTTAAGCCGGAAACAGGATACTCTTTCGGATTGTTTTATGACTACAGTTTACCATCTTCCAATTCATGGAAACTTGATGTAAGCTTGTCAGGAATGTTTTTGGATGTAAAAGACAGAATAGAAAGCGTGGTGGTAAGCAACGAGCCGCTGAAATATACATATCTGAATATCAATAATTATAAATCCCTTCTGTTTGGAGGAGGAGTGTCACTGCGTAAAAACCATTTAATGCTGAGTGCAGGAGTTTCGGTTATGGGAATTTCTCAGGAACTGATTTCAGGGACTGTAGTGTCACCGGATGACTATAATTTTTACACGGAAGCCAATTTTGCAGCAAATTATACATTGGATCAAACGAAAACTTTATTTGCATTATTCTATAAATATACAGGAGTCAGAAAACAGTTTACTCAGAAGTTTAACCAGAATCCCGGAGCAACTCCTGAATATATCTTAGGGGAAGTAGGTGATTTTAATATGTTGAACTTTACCCTTACACAGCCGTTTTTCAATAATCATTTAGAGCTGAGTTTAGGAATCAAAAACATTTTTGATGTATCAAGTGTAAGAAATACGGTAATTTCCGGAGGTTCCCACAATGCCGGTCCGGATCAGCAGAACCTGTTCTACGGCAGAAGCTACTTTGCCCGTCTAAACTATAATTTTTAATAAGAATTAAAATGAAAAAAATACTTTTTTGCCTATTAGTTGGGGCTTCATTCATATCTCAATCCTGTATCAACGATAACGAAGATCCTGTAGGGGTGCCGCCTGTAGAAGGTTCAATAATTGATGCAGTAGTAGGTGGTCCTACACAGCCGAATCAGGTGTGGTATGATCTGAGTAAACAGGAAGAAGTACTGACAAAGAGAACAGACTGGGACCTTGGTCTGTATTCCGGAAATGAGTTTAAAATAGTGCTGAATTCATCAGTTATGATGGCAGCAGGAAAGATTGAGAATGCAACTAATATAGATCTGGTGACAGATGCCGGTGTTACAGCACTTAAAAATCAGGTTCAGGTTGCTAATTTTAATCCTGCGAATGTAACTTATATAGATGATGTAAACGGTAACTTTCCGTCAGGATATACGGCAATTGAAGATGTAAAAGTGATTGAAGCCGATAATGCAGTTTATCTGGTTAATATGGGAAAAGAAATATACAGCGGGTCTGTGCCGGTTGGCTCCGTTGTTACCGGAGGTGATAACAGAGGCTGGATGAAAGTGCAGGTCGCAAGAGCCGGAGCAGGTTACAAAATCAAATATGCAAATCTGAATGAATCTCAACACAGAGAGCTTATCATAAGTAAAAATACTGCTTATAATTACAGTTTTGTCAGCCTTGTTAATAATAAAGAGGTTTTTATTCAGCCTGAAAAGAAAAACTGGGATTTATGCTTTACCGTATTTACCAACACAATTACAGGGGCAGGAAGTTACATTTATGCAGACTTTGTCACACATAACAATGTGGGAGGAGTAGGTGCTTATGAAGTGGTAATACCTGCGCCGGCTTCGGGAATAGAAGCGTATAATAATTTTAAACTTTCAGATATCCAACAGTCCAAATTTGTTTACAATGATCAGCGTATTATTGGTTCAAACTGGAGAAATCCTGTAGGAGCAAACGGTCTGGAGGTTTTCGGTGACCGATTCTATGTCGTCAAAGATGCTGAAGGTTTTTATTTTAAATTGAGATTTACAAGAATTACCAGTACAGCGGGAGAACGTGGCTTCCCTCAATTTGAATATAAACCTCTATAGAAACAATCAAATATCCAATAAAAATGAAAAAATTCATTCTTGCAGCTTCTGTGCTGATGGCGGTATACTCATGCAAAAAAGAAGCAGGGAAGCCAACAGAGAACAAAACTGAAGTTTCATCCGAAACTCCAAAGACCAACAATAAAATAGTTTCTCTGAACGGAGGAATTACAGAAATTGTAAGTGCCTTAGGTCACGGAAGCGAAATTGTAGCTACCGACGTTACCAGTACCTATCCTGAAACGTTAAAAGCGACTGCTAAAGATCTGGGTCACGTAAGATCAATGACCATAGAACCGATCATGGCAGTAAGCCCGACCTTGATTTTAGCTTCGGATAAAGATATCAATCCTGATTTATTAGACAAGATCAAAGCTTCAGGAATCAAAACTGAATTGTTTAAACAGGAATTTACCGTTGACGGAACAAAAAAACTGATCGCTGAGGTTGCAAAAGCAGTAGGGAGCACAGAGTTTCAGAAATTAAATGATAAAATAGATGCAGATCTTAAACTGGTACAGCCTATTGCCAAAAAACCAAAAGTATTATTCATTTATGCAAGAGGGAATATGATGATGGTTTCAGGAAAAAATACGCCTATGGCGGCTTTGATTAATCTTGCCGGAGGTGAAAATGCCATTAATGATTTTGAAGATTTCAAACCTTTAACCCCGGAAGCGGTTGTTAAAGCAAATCCCGATGTCCTGTTTTTCTTCTCCAGCGGTCTTGAAGGTTCTGGAGGGAATGAAGGAGCATTGAAAATGCCGGGCGTTTCTCAGACCAATGCAGGTAAGAATAAAAAGATCATTGCGATGGACGGAGGTCTTGTTTCAGGTTTCGGACCAAGATTAGGTGAGGCTGCAGTTGCACTAAACAAACTTTTAGTTGAAAGCACAAAGTAAATTATATTTCTATGTAATCATAAGTGCCCTTCTGCTGGTTTTGCTGGCAATAGGGGCACTTTATATCGGTGTTTATGATTTTAACGGGGTTTCGCCATTTACAGTTTTACAACAGTTTATTACAGATGATCCCAATTTAGCATTAAGTGACCGGTATGTGATCTGGGATGTCAGGGCTGCGCGTATTATCATGGCAATTTTAATAGGCAGTATGCTTGCGGTTTCGGGAACGAGCCTGCAGGGTCTTTTTAAGAATCCTTTGGCAACGGGTGAGGCAATAGGTTTAACTTCGGGAGCAACTTTACTGGCAGCGATAGCAATTGTTTTGGGAGGGCATTTCAAACAGTATCTTCCTGAGATGGTGCAGTTTTCACTGACCGGTATTTCAGCTTTTATAGGAGCCTTACTGGCCATGATGCTGGTTTACAGGATTTCTACAAGCGCCGGAAAGACAAATGTGGTCATGATGTTGTTGAGTGGTGTTGCGATTACCTCTATCGGTTTCTCCATCACAGGGTTTCTTATTTATATTTCAAAAGACGAGCAGTTGAGAGACCTGACGTTCTGGAATATGGGAAGCCTGGCTGCTGCAACCTGGACAAAAAACAGTGTTCTGACCATTGTAATCATTATTTCTTACATTGTTTTACTGCCGAAAGGGAAAGCTTTGAATGCCATGATGCTTGGTGAAAGAGATGCCCAGCATTTAGGGATTAATGTGGAAAGTTTAAAAAAACAGATTGTTGTGATCACCTCATTAATGGTGGGAACCTGCGTGGCTTTTTCAGGGACGATTGGTTTCGTTGGACTCATCGTTCCGTATATTTTAAGACTTCTGTTCAAATCAAATTATACTTTCATTTTGCCATTGTCGGCAGTTTTGGGAAGTATTCTGCTTTTGGTTGCAGACACCATCAGCAGAAGTATAGTAGCACCTTCCGAATTACCGATCGGTATCCTGACCTCCCTTATCGGAGGACCTGTTTTTATCGCAATTTTGATTAAATTTAAAAAATCACTTTGATGTTAAAGGCGAAACAGATCAATTATAAGCATAAAGAATTTTTTATTCTGGATGATGTTGATATCACTTTAGGATATGGTGAGTTTTTAGTCATTGTAGGGCCCAACGGAGCCGGAAAATCAAGTTTACTGAGTATCCTGGCAAATGAAGTCAGACAGGGAAAACAGGAAATCATATTTAAGGATCAGCCGATTTCCGATTGGGAAGTCCGTGAGTTATCGATGCATAAAGCTAAATTTTCACAGCATAATTCAAACGAAATTCCTTTGCAGGTAAAGGATGTCGTAATGATGGGGCGTTATCCTTATTTCGATTCACAGCCCCGGAAAGAAGATTTTGAAGCAATGAATAAGCACATGTACGAAACTGATGTGTATCATTTGAAAGAAAGGGATTACAATACCTTGTCAGGAGGTGAAAAGCAGCGTGTCCATCTTTCAAGGGTGATGGCTCAGGTTGAAAATAAAATTGAGCATAAACTGATTTTTCTTGACGAACCATTGAACAACCTGGATGTTAAACATCAGTACAAAGCTTTGGAGATCATTAAGAAGTTTACGAAGAAAGCCAATTCAGCCATTGTAGTTTTACACGATCTGAATCTGGCAGCGCAGTTTGCAGATAAGATTTTATTAATGAAATCCGGGAAAGTTTCCGCTTACGGAACACCAGGAGAAGTTTTTACTTCAGAAAATATTTCACAGGCATACAATTTTCCATGTACGATCTGCCCACATCCTGTCAATGCAAACCCAATGATTATTTTTGGATAAATGGAACAGAAAGATTTAAAAATATTAGCAGAAAATTTGGCCAATCCGCAAGGGGAGAAAGGCATTGAGATCGGTAGGATGATGCATGCCACCAACATTGGAATGACGTTGGAAAGTATTCATGCTTTACTTGTTGAAGACAGCGAGCATATTCTGGAGATCGGTCATGGAAATGCCGGACACCTTAAGAGTTTTTTAAAAATTGCTAAAAATGTGAAGTATACAGGAATAGACATTTCTGAAACGATGCACAATGAAGCAAAAAAATTAAATTCAGATCATAAAGATCAGGCTGATTTTGTACTGTATGACGGAGTAAAACTTCCGTTTGAAAATGAAATTTTCGATAAAATATTTACCGTCAATACCATTTATTTCTGGAAAAACCCGATGGAATTTTTAAATGAAATTTACAGGGTCTTAAAAGATAACGGAACATTTGTACTTAGTTTCGGACAGAGGGATTTTATGGAAAAATTACCCTTTACCGAATATCATTTTAAACTTTATGATAACGCAGAAATGGAGGAGTTGATTTCTCAAAGCCACTTCAAAAGAATGAAAATCTCCGAAAAAGAAGAAGAAATAAAAAGCAAAACCGGAGACGGACTCATCAAAAGAATTTATACAGTTTTAACCATAAAAAAATAAGACAATGAGCATATTAGTTAACGAACTGAAAGAAAAATGGGAAGCTCTTAAAGCAGAAAACCCACATTTGAGAATAAGAAATGCAGCTGAACAGTTAGGCGTAAGCGAAGCAGAACTTTTATTGACAAATGTTGGAGAAGAAGTAACGGTTCTGACGGCTGAATTTACCAATATCCTGACCGAAGTTGAAAAGTTGGGTAAAGTAATGGCACTGACAAGAAACGATGAGTGTGTACACGAAAGAAAAGGGACTTATCTTAATGCTGATTTCAGCAGACCTCATGCACAGCTTTTTGTAGGTGAAGATATTGATCTCAGAATCTTTATGAATCATTGGAAGTTCGCATTTGCAGTCGTTGAGGGAGATAGAAAAAGCCTTCAGTTCTTTGGAAAAGACGGTCTTGCTCTTCACAAAATATACCTGACCAAAGACAGCAATGCAGAAGCATTTGATGTGATTGTTGATCAGTTCAGAGCCGAAAATCAAAGTGAAACTTTTGAATTTGAAGCAGTAGCTGCAAAAGCTCCTGAAAAAGAAGATTCAGACATCGATGCTGACGGATTTAAAAAAGCATGGACCGAATTAAAAGATACCCATGACTTCTTTATGATGACCAGGAAATTCGGGGTTTCAAGAACTCAGGCATTACGATTGGCTCCTGAAGGATATGCGAAGAAAATAGAAACTTCAAAGGTGGTGAATGTATTGGAGGATGCCTCCGAAAAGAATCTGCCGATCATGATTTTTGTTGGTAACAGAGGGATTATACAGATTCATACAGGGGAAGTAAACAAAACCATGTGGCACCAACAGTGGTTTAATGTAATTGATCCGGATTTCAACCTTCATTTAGATGTTACGAAAATTGCAGAGGTGTGGATCGTGAAAAAGCCAACCGAAGATGGGGAAGTGACTGCTATTGAAGTTTTCAATAAAGAAGGTGATTTCATCGTTCAGTTTTTCGGTAAGAGAAAACCGGGAATCCCGGAATTACAGGAATGGAAAGATCTTGTAGCAGATTTAGAAAAGTAATTGATAATTGATTGATGAAGACCGTTTTGTTTTTTTTGAAACTCAAAGCGGTCTTTTTTATTTTCAGTATAGACTGCCGGATATTTTTGGGAATAAACGCAAAATCAAAATTCGGTTCTTAAATGTATAAAAAATGCAAACAGTTGAAAAATACCATGGATTACAATTCAATTTAGTGTAATTTGTGATATTTGTGAAAATCATCTGTGATCTTAATGTTTAAAAAATAATATCTAAAAAATGAAAAATATTTTCATCATCCTGTTACTGGCGTGTTTCTGTATGGTAAGTGCTCAGGAAATAAAAGCTTTTCAGTTTTATAATCAAAAAGGTAAGAAGGTTTCCACCGAAAAACTGGTAAAGGAACTGGAAGAATATGACATTGTTTTCTTTGGTGAAAATCACAACAGTTCGATCAATCACTGGCTTCAGCTTAAAATCACGGAAGCTTTATTTCATAAGAAAAACGGACAGCTTATCCTCGGAGCCGAAATGTTTGAAAGGGATAATCAGTCACAGCTCAATCAATATCTGAACGGAAAATTTGATGCTAAGACTTTTAAAGACTCTGCCCGTTTATGGAATAATTATGCGACTGATTATAAGCCGCTGGTTGATTTTGCCAGAGATAAAAAGCTGAAGTTTGTGGCAACCAATATCCCTAGAAAATATGCTTCCCAAACAGCAAAAGAAGGTTTGGAATCATTAAGTAAACTGAGTGACAAAGAAAAAAACTACATCGCTCAGCTGCCAATCAGTGTAACATTAGAAACACCGGGCTATCCTGAAATGAAAACTATGATGGGGGAGCATGCAGAAGGAACCAAAGTCATGAATTTTATTTCTGCACAGGCAGTAAAAGATGCTACCATGGCTGAATCGATCCTGAAAAATGTTGAGCCTGGTAAAATATTTATTCATTACAACGGAAATTTTCACACCAAAGAATTTGGAGGAATTTACTGGTATATCAAACAGAAAAACCCGAATGTGAAAATGGCGGTCATCTCTGTTTTTGAGTCTGAAGATCCTGAATTGAAAATACCTGAAAAGGAATATATACCGACTGATTTTAATCTTTTTATTCCTGCGGATATGACGAAAACTTACTAGAAGAAGCAAGTAAAATACTATGGGAAAGTTTGAAAGTAATACCAAAAAATCGTAGAATTTTAAAACTAATGTGCTCTTGTATTCAGAGTATAAAATAAAATCTAAAGTGACTAATGTGTTAAAATATTCGGTTACAAGTCTCCACAGATTTACACAGATGATTATGCAGAAAACATCTGCTCCGTCAGCAAATCTGCGAAAGAAATTTATCAATCCAATATCCAGAATGTGTTTAAAAAAAACATCTATATTTGTTTAAGATTTCAACAAAAAATGAAAAAAGTCTCTTTACTTCTCCTATTCTTCGTCAGTTTTATCAACGCTCAAAAACTAACTTCGACCGAGATCGCCCTCATCAATCAAGGTAATGTCAAAACTGCTTTATCTATCTTTCAGACAACAGATGCCCATCAGCACTCTACTTTACTGGATCAGTCAAAAGAAATCGATCCTACAGATCCCAATACTGCAGTATTAGTGGCAAGAATGAAAGAATCTCTTCTCTCGACAGATGGTGGAGTAGGCATCGCTGCGCCACAGGTTGGAATCAACAGAAAAGTGATTTGGGTTCAGCGCTTTGACAAAGAAGGAGAGCCTTTGGAATACTTTATCAATCCTGTGATCACCTGGAAATCTGAGCTGCAGAACCTCGGCCCGGAAGGTGATTTGTCGATTCCTGAATTCAGAGGCCAGTTTTACAGAAGCAAAGTCATTCAATTGGAATATGCTGATCTGAAAGGGCAGAAATATTCAGAAATTGTAGAAGGTTTTACAGCCGTTATTTTTCAGCATGAAACCGATCATCTTTTCGGAATTTTAATTTCAGACAAAAAAGAAAAAGAACTGAATAACGAGTATATAAAAGTAGATGCTTATAAAAAAAGTGATTCTGTGACCAGATAAAATTGATTTTAAAATAATTTTTAAAATAGGCTTAGTGATATTACTTTTTGCTTATTTCACGCATCAATTCAAAGCATAACCCGTCAATGTTCCCGGTTTCCGGGTGAAATGCAGAAACATTTGATAAGATGATAACTCCTGTTTTTGTATCCGTATTAAATGTTACTGAAGAGGAATATCCGGCTGTCCCACCGTTGTGCCAATACAAATCCTGTCCGTTTTCAGATTTTAAAATATGCCATCCCAGGCCGATTCTCATTTTTTCATCAATGGTAAAAGTAGGTTTTCTTGTCAGCGCAAGTTCTTTGTTTTCGGGATCAAACTGGGCTTTTACAAACAATGTCAGATCTTCGGTTGTTGATAATATTCCACCACCGCCAAACAGAACATCAAAATCCCAGTTGGATATTGTTTTTCCATCTGTATTTAGACCCTTCACCAATCCGGTGCCTAAACCCTGAGAACGGGTAAACGAATTTTTCATTTTGTATTTGTTGAAAATAATCTTCTGTAATAATTCCTGAAAATTTGTGTTTTGGGATAATCCTAAAGTATATCCTAACAGTCCTGCTCCAAGATTGGAGTAAGAATAAGATTTTGATGCTTTGTTTACAGGCTTAAGAATGTTTTTCAGGTAATCTTCAATCTGTTTTGTGCCATAGTTTTTGTAAGGATTGGAATCATTGGACAAATCTAAATTTTCCGGCAAACGGGGCAATCTGGAAGTATGATTGGCCAGGCTTTCAAAACTGATTGTTGTCTTATTGTTAAAAGGAAAAGGATAATAGGAATTGATGTTATCGGTAAAACTTATCTTCCTGTTTTCCAGCAGAGATGCCAGAACAGTGGAAGTAAATACTTTTGTGACAGAGCCGATTTCAAAGATCTTGTTTTGATTTTCAATTGGTTTTATAGAATCGTTTTCTTTTATAATTCCGTAATAATCTGTTTTTCCATTTTGAATGACAGCAATAGAAAATTGAGTATTATCCGGGAAGTTTTTAGATTTTAAATAAATAATCGTGGCAATTGGATCAGGATATTTATATAATGCATTTACGGTATTACCTGTTGATATTGATGCTTCATGATAAGGTTTTACAAAAAAACCGTTGATTTTATCATCGTCATCAAGCGAAATGTTAACTGATAAAACAGCTTTTTCAAACTTAGTTTTATATGTTGCGTAAGTTTCCTGTTCATATTTGATAAACTCTGTATGTTCAATTTTACCGGCTGTAGCTTTTAAGCTGTTGAAAAACTCTTTTGTATTTTTAAGTGGTAATGCCTGTTTCATTTCCGGTGAAAAACTGTTGAAAATTTCATCATACTGATCAGTATTGTATCTTTTTTCAAAACTTTCAATCGCAGTTTTATAATCTTCAGTTTGGGCAAAAGACAGATTGATCATGAGAATTGTGAACAAGAACAGGAATATTTTTTTCACAGGTGATTGTATAAATGATTCGGAATCTAAAAGATTTTTATTTCTGTTAAAAATAGGTGTTTTCCTTCAGAAAATTGTGATAATGCACAAAAAAAATCTGCCTCTGTAGAAGCAGATTTATGTATGATGAAAATCAATTTCAGTTGTTGGTTACCGAAAGCTTCACCTCAATATTATTTCTTGTCGCATTAGAATACGGACAGATCTGGTGTGCTTTTTCTGTAAGTTCCTGAGCTTCTTCAAGGGAAACTCCCGGAATGTTAACATCAAGTTCTGCAGCAAGGCCAAAACCTCCGTCTTCATTTTGTCCGATGCTTACTTTCGCAGCAACTGAAGTTTCTCCGGTTTCAATTTTAGATTTACCGATAATCAAATTCAATGCGCTGTCAAAACAAGCGGCATATCCTGCTGCGAAAAGCATTTCAGGATTAGCGAAATCGTCATTCGCTCCGCCCAATCCTTTTGGCATTCTTACTTCAAGATCCAGTACTCCGTTTTCGCTTTTCACCTGTCCGTTTCTTCCGCCTTTAGCGGTAACGTTGGTTGTATATAATGTTTTCATTTTTTTTGAATTTTATTTAAAATTTTTTGAGCCGTTTCTTTGAGTTCAAGAAGGTCTTCTGTGCTCAGATTCAGTTTTTCTTTCATTTTCGCCGGAATTCCGGAAGCTTTTTTCTGTAAATCCCTGCCTGACTGATCAAGAAAAACTTCAACAACTCTTTCGTCTTCTTTTTTTCTTTTTCTGCTAATAAGACCTTTCCCTTCAAGTCTTTTCAGAAGAGGGGTCAGGGTTCCGCTGTCCAGATATAATTTTTCGCCGATCTGATTGACGGTCAATCCATCCTTTTCCCAAAGCACCATCATCACAAGATATTGTGAATAGGTGATGTCAATTTCATCAAGAAAGGGTCGGTATAAACCTGTGATTTCTTTTGCGATGACATACAGCGGAAAACAGATTTGATTTCCTAATTGGTTTGCATTATGATTTTCCATAAAGTTTGATGACGAAAAATTGAAATAAATTATTTTCTGATGATAAATTCCTCCATCGGAATTCTTACTTTCTTCATGTGAGAAAGATAGTCATTTTCAATATCCCTGTAACCAAGATAGAGTAGACTTACACTTTTAAGGCCTAATTCTTTCAAACCGAGAATTTCATCGACCACTTCGTTGCTGAATCCTTCTGCAGGAGTAGAATCGACTTTTAATTCAGCAGCCTGAGCCATTGCAAGGCCTAATGCAATATAGGTCTGTCTTGCAGTGTGGGCAAAATGTTCTGCGGAAGTCTGGGAACCGTACAGTTCTTTAATCTTATCCGTATAACTGCTGAAACGACCTCTTGGCAAATCTCTTACATCGGTATGATGATCATACACTTTATCAATTTTCTCATCAGAATAGCTGTCCCAGGCTGCAAAAACCAAAACGTGAGATGAATCTCTCATCACTTCAGGGTTTAATGCACCTTTTACCATTTTCTCTTTTAATTCCTGATTCTCAACTACGATCAGTCGGAAAGGTTGAAGGCCTGATGAAGTAGGAGCCAGTCTTGCAGCTTCTAAAATTTTATTTAAATCTTCTTCTGATACCTTTTTCGTGGAGTCGTATGCTTTTACCGCATGTCTCCAGTTTAAATCTGCGATTAATGACATTGTCTATTATTTATAAGTTAAAATTACGTCGATATATTATTTGAATCAAATAACACCACAAAGGTACGAAACAATTAAATTGTGTGCAATTTAATTTTGTGAAATTTATTAGAATTAATTTGTGATTTTTTTTAACGAATGATACGATAATTTACAGGAGATCAAAAAATGTTGTTTTTTCAAAAATTTACCTGTACATTATTTATATAATGATCTCTGAAGCCGATCATAATGGTATAATGAAATTTTATTTTTGGAGCGTGAATGTCTGGAATAATTAAATGGAATTAAAAACTCTTTCCTGAAGGTATGTGAAATTAATCTGAACTTAGGATTGATGTAATTCGAGTAACATATCCCTACACAGTTCTGCGTTATTCTTAAGTGAATAACGAATGCTATAAGTTTTTACCGATCGTCAGACCGTTTTGAAATTAATCATAAAAGGGAAGATATTTTTAAGAAAATAAGCAGTACTGTTGTTTTTAATTTTTCTCGATGGTAATTCATAAATATAAATCACCAGTCTATCATTCTTTACTTTTTTACAGTATTGGGTGAAAATTTGATATCGGATTAAATAAACATGAGAGTCATTTAAACATCTACTATCTGCTTATCAGTTCCGCTTCAAAAACATCTCCAAAATGCTTTTTGATTTTCAGCTTAATTCCTTCCATCTCTTCTGCTGTAAGTTCTCTTTCCAGCTCTCTCTTTAAAGAAGTAACCTGCTTGTCCCTGATGCCGCATGGAACGATATACTCAAAATAACGCATATCTGTATTGACATTGAATGCAAATCCATGCAGGGTTACCCATCGGGATGCCTTCACTCCCATTGCACAGATTTTTCTTGCATAAGGCTTTCCAACATCCAGCCATACACCGGTTTCGCCGGGAGAGCGTTCCCCTTTTAAACCAAATTCTGCCATTGTCCTGATGATGACTTCTTCAAGATTCCGCATGTACAAATGAATATCAGTAAAAAAATTTTCAAGATCCAGGATCGGATAGCCTACAATCTGACCGAAACCGTGATACGTAATATCTCCTCCACGATTCACCTTGACAAAAGTTGCGTCTATTTCTTTTAATTTATCGATACCTGCAAGCATGTTTTCTTCATGCCCGCTTTTACCCAAAGTATAAACGTGAGGATGCTCTACCAAAAGGAAATGGTTGGAGGTGGTTATACGGTCCTCGGTGGGCAGATCACGGTTTTTGATCTTGGTTTCGATGACATCTTTCATCAGTTTTTCCTGATAATCCCACGAAGACTGATAATCTTTTATGCCTAAATCTTCAAACTCAACGATTTTATTCTGATGTGTGTTCATGCCTTTTATTAACAGACAAATTTAGTGTTTTTTAATTTTTTAATGAATGAATAAAATCTATGGCATTTATCTTCCAATCTTTATCATCCAGCAAAATATTGACGAAAGCAGTTCCGATAATTCCACCGTCTGCTTTTTCGGTCACATTGTCAAAATCGCTTTTTGATTTAATCCCAAAACCGATCATCACAGGATTTTTAAGCGGAAGTGAAGCTATTCTTGAAAGGTATTCTTCATTTTTCAGTACCGTGTTTTCGTTACCGGTAGTAGAGGATGAGCTGACTGCATATAAAAAGCCTGAACTCAAAGAATCAAGATACAGAATTCTTTCATCTGATGTTTCAGGAGTGATCAGAAAGGTAAAATTCAGACCGTATTTATTTAAAATTTCCTGATAATTTTTTTCGAATTCAATTGACGGAAGATCGGGAATAATCAGGCCGGAAACTCCGCTTTCAGCGCATTCCCTGCAGAAATTCTCAAAACCGAAGCTTAAAACGGGATTAATGTATCCCATTAAGATTACAGGGATTTTAATTTCGTTTTTGATTGATTTAAGTTGAGAAAGTAATGCGGAGATCGTCATTCCGTTTTTCAGAGCCAGCTCATGAGCTTTCTGAATCACAGGACCATCTGCGACAGGATCCGAGTAAGGCATGCCTATTTCCATCATGTCTGCTCCTGATTCCTGAATAAGTTTTACAATTTCAGCAGTATCTTCCAGTTTTGGAATTCCGGCCGTGAAGTAGATATTAAGTTTTTTTTGAAGCGGGAGATTGAAGTTATCTGAATTCATAATTTTGATAGGTTTGAGTTGAAATTTTTTTATTTTTAAACGGATTAAAACTACATCTTCTGATTTACGTCTTCCTGTACCTTCAGATAGGTCTCCATATCCTTATCGCCACGCCCGCTCAGGCAGATTACAACAATATCCTGTTCATTAAATTTCTTTTTATCTAAAACAGCCAAGGCATGGGCACTTTCTAGGGCAGGAATGATCCCTTCTGATTTGGTCAGGTCAAAAGCGGACTGTAAAGCTTCCTCATCGGTAATGCTGAAAAACTCTGCACGCTCCTCCTTAAACAGATGAGCATGGAAAGGTCCTATTCCCGGATAATCCAGACCTGCAGAAATAGAATGCGGCTCAATAACCTGTCCGTCTGCAGTCTGCATAACCAGACTTTTGCTTCCGTGCAGAACCCCTAAGGTCCCTAAAAAGGTAGTGGCTGCAGATTTTCCTGAATTTACGCCTAAGCCTCCGGCCTCAGCGGCAATGATTTTTACATTTTCTTCATCTACAAAGTGATAGAATGTTCCTGCTGCATTACTGCCTCCGCCCACGCATGCAATAACGTAATCAGGATTGGAACGTCCAACCTGCTCAAAAAGCTGTTCTTTGATTTCTTTCGAAATAATACTTTGAAACCTCGCTACCAAATCAGGAAACGGATGCGGTCCTACCACACTTCCAATGACATAATGAGTTGTCGTGGAATGGTTGATCCAGTCCCTTAATGCTTCATTGACAGCATCTTTAAGTGTTTTGGAACCTGATGTTGCAGGAATGACCGTTGCGCCGAGCATTTTCATACGCCCTACATTCGGAGCCTGCCTTGCGATATCAACTTCGCCCATGTAAACAATACATTCAAGGCCTAACAGGGCACAGGCTGTTGCTGTTGCCACTCCATGCTGTCCGGCTCCCGTTTCTGCAATAATTCGGTGCTTTCCCAAACGCTTTGCCAGTAAAACCTGTCCTAACGCATTGTTGATTTTATGCGCTCCCGTATGGTTGAGATCTTCTCTTTTCAGGTAGATCCTGGTGTTGTATTTATCGCTTAAGTTTTTCGCAAAGTAAAGTGGAGTAGCCCGGCCTACATAGTTTTTCAAAAGATCCTGGTATTCATTTTGAAATTCTTCAGACTCAATGATTTCAAGATAGTTTTTCTGCAGTTCTTCTACATTTGGATACAGCATTTCCGGAACAAATGCTCCGCCGAATTCTCCGTAATATCCGTTTTGATCAGGGTTTTTATAGTTTGATTTAATCATTTTTATAAGTAATTTCAGGTTGATGTTGTACTTCGAAGTTCAGTGAATTGGCAATAAAGCAGTACCGGTTGGCTTGTTGGTGTAGCTCGACCGCTTTTTCAATCATCTTTTCTTCTGCAACTAAAATTTTAGGTTTAAGGGTTATTCCTGTAAACTTTCCACTTCCGTTTTCACTTTCTGCCATTGTTCCTTCTGCAAAATCCACGTATTCCAGCACCAGAATTTTATGGACAGCGCAAAAACGTAGATACCACAGCAAATGACATGAAGAAACAGAAGCCAATAATAAATCTTCAGGATTATGAAGTTCGGGATTTCCTAAAAATGCGGGATCAGAAGAGCCTTTGATTTCTGCTTTTCCATCAACCGAAACGGTGTAACTTCTTTCATAGGAACGGTAATTTTTTGTGGATTCACCGGTGTTCCCTGTCCATTCTGTTTTCGATCTGTAATGGTGTTCTTTCATGAGATACTATTTTTCTTTATGGGTTTGAAAGCGTTATACTGTTCCCGTCTGGCTTTTGAAGTGGCTGATAAACTTTTTTATTTTTTCTACATCTTTATTTCCGGGTTCCGTCTCAAATTTCGAATTGATGTCGAAAGCAAAAGGTGGCTTTCTATCAGTCAAATTTTCATTTCCTGTCATTTCTTCAATAAAGCTGTTTAATTCATTCATGTTTTCAAGAGAAATTCCGCCGCTTAAAAAATAGGGGAATGGAATTTCAACGTCCTTCAGAATCTTCCAGTCAAAGGTTTTTCCTGTTCCCCCAAAAGCTTTTGAATCTGTATCAAAAAGCAGATAGCTGATAACTGACGGCTGTACGCTGATGATTGTCTGTAATTCTTCAGAAGATGGATTTCCAATCCGGATCACTTTAATAATCCCGATGTTTTCTTTCAACCTGTTTTTCAGCTCAATAATAAAATCTTTAGTCTCATCTCCGTGAAGCTGAATGAAGTTTAAATGTGCTTTTTCTGAGATTTCGACGATATTTTCAATACTTTCATTAACAAAAACACCCACTTTTCCGGGATGAACAATTTTAGATATTTCGTCCAGACTCAAATGGTTGAGGACAAATCTCGGTGATGCTCTGTAAAAAATGAAACCCAGGAAATCAATTTCTAATCCTGTCAATTCCCGAATTTGATCAGGCCTGGTCAGTCCACATACTTTAAACTGCTGCCGGCTGTTGGTTTCTGGTTTCTCGCTCATCATGCTACATTATTAACTTGTTATTTTAAAACTGTGATTTCGTCCCTGACCGCTCATCACTCCCATTGGTAAACTGCTACATTAAAGAATTGCTACATCGCTACACTACAGAATTGCTACATTAAAAAAATTGCTACATTGTTACATTTTACACAATTGCTACATTAAAAAACTGCTACATTTTCAAATCATCAACAAATTCCCCAAATTTCACCCCCGGATTTTCATTTTTCATAAAATATTCTCCCATCAGAAATCCGTCAAATCCTTTTTCTTTTAAATATTTAAAATCATCGATATGATATATGCCGCTTTCTGCTACAGATAAAACCTCTTTTGAAAGTTGGTCTTTTAAAAGAACGGAATGCTGAAGATCAACTTTAAAATCTTTTAAATTTCTGTTATTAATTCCTACCAGATCGATTGAAGTAGCAAAATGCTTCAGTTCTTCTTCTGTATGAATTTCAAGCAAAACCTCCAGATCCAAATCATGCGCCAATTCTGTGAATTCCTTAACCTGAGCCGGGGAGAGGCAGGCTGCAATCAGTAAAACAGCATCGGCACCTAAACTTTTAGCTTCATAAAACTGGTATTCATCGACCATAAAATCCTTTCTGAGAATGGGAATATTGATGTGCTTTCTTACATTCAGAATATCATCAGAACTTCCTCCAAAAAAATTACGGTCGGTAAGGATTGAAATCCCCGATGCTCCAAAATTTTCGTAGGCAGAAGCTACTTCCAAAGGCCGAACCCTATCATTGATAATCCCTTTTGAGGGAGATTGCCTTTTAAACTCAGCAATAATTCCGCTTTTATTCTTCAGAGATTCTGTCAGAGAAAAACTTTTTCTTGCGTAAAATTCTGAATCCTTTAACTTATGAAGAGGAGTGTTCAATTTTGAATCGTTTACTTCCTGTTTTTTTCTTTCGATAATTTGATCTAAAATATTCATCTCTTGATCCTGTTTTTGCAACTCATTCCTTCAAGACTTTAAGGAACGAAAATTTATATTGATATTGAAGTGCCTGTGTTCTGCGTAGCGATCACTGTTGTTTTTATTTTCTTTATGGTAGCCAGAAAGGAAAAGTGCGTACCAAATCAGTTTCTGATAAGATTATTTAAACTGATTAAGGCTTTTCCACTCTCAAGGCTTTCCTGTGCAAGCAGTAAACATTCCTGATAAGTTCCCCATTTTTTGGTATGATGAAGGGCAACTGCAGCATTGGCCAATACCACTGCATTCTGATCTGTCGAGCCGTTACCTTCTAAAATGTTTCTGAAAATCTCTGCTGATTCCTGGATTGTTGATCCCCCGGTAATATGTTCAGCATTCACAGGACTGAAACCTAAATCTTTTGATGAATAGATGGATTCTCCTTCTTTTGTAATAATTTTGCTGTCACCGGTTAAACTGATTTCATCATATCCATCCAGGCCATGCACCAAAACGAAATCCCTGCTGTCTTTCTGAAGAAGATACTGATAAATTCTGGCAATTTCCAAATTATATACTCCAATCACAGAAAACTGTGGTTTTGCCGGATTAACCAGCGGCCCCAGCAGATTGAAAAATGTACGTAAACCTAAAGACTTCCTCAAGGCTCCCACCGACTGCAATGCAGGATGAAAATAAGGAGCATGAAGAAAACAGATATTGGACTTTTCCAGATCATTATTCAGTTCATCAGAAGTTTTTTTAAACTGGTATCCCAGAGCTTCCAGCACATTTGATGAGCCGGTAATTGCTGACGCCCCATAGTTGCCGTGCTTGGTCACTTTTTGTCCTGCGCCTGCAACGATAAAACTTGACAGCGTTGAAATGTTGATCGTGTTTTTTCCGTCACCTCCCGTTCCAACGATGTCTATGGTGTTTCCGGCTTCTATATTTACCTCAACTGCCATCATCAGTAACGCCTGTCTGAAACCTTCAAGTTCTTCCAGGGTGATATTCCGCATCAGAAAAATGCTGATGAAAGCGGTAACTTCAGCAGTATTGAATTTATCCTGTGCAATCTCAATCATAATCGCTTTTGCTTCAGATTTTGATAAAGTATGGTGATTGAAAAGGTATTCTAGTATTTCTTTCATGTTTTTTTAATTTTTTTTTGAAACCTCACAAACTACAGGGTGATGATCAGACAGATGTCTTTGGATTTCAATTATTTTTGATGTGTATATTTTATCAGCTAAAAAATCCCTGTTAAAAATGGTGTGGATTACGCTGTTACCGTTGTTTTCTGTAACTATTTCTAAATTTTGAGTATCAAAGAAATCTTTGGTCTCATCGATCACTTTTAGACTTGGATATTTCCATCCTGAAAATGAGATATTAAAATCTCCTGAAAAACAGATATCTCCTTTTAACCTCTGAATATCTTTTTTCTGCTGCTCAAGGTCGCTGTTAAAATGAATACCTCTTCCACCGAAACTCCCAATGATGCTTCCGTAAACAGTCAATGCGCCCATAGGCGTTTCAATCTGTCCGCACACGCTTGTCAGCGAATCGTAAGTTGCAATGGCTTTCCTGAATGGATATTTAGAATAAATGCTGATTCTGTTTTCCCCTTCATAATAATGTTGACCGTCATGAAATGAGGGCAGAGCTTCCGAATGTAGAATAAAATATTCATTCCCAAAATTTATACACAGGTTGCTCTCGGCAGCAAAAATAAGATCCGGATCTTCAGACTGCACTAAATCCTGAATCTGATTTATTTTTTTAATCTGATTCATTTTTGGGCGTTCAAAATTCCAGCTTAAAATTTTCATTAACTTTTTGAAATTAATTCAACAGGAAATTTCTGATAATCGTTTCTCCGTCAGGAGTTAAAATGCTTTCCGGATGAAACTGCACGCCATGCACATCATAACTTCTGTGCTGTAAAGCCATGATCATTCCATCTTTGTCTTCTGCCGTGATTTCCAATTCTTCAGGGAAGTTTTCCGTATTTACTGCCCAGCTGTGATATCTTCCCACTTCAATTTCTTCCGGCAGTTCTTTGAATAATTTAACATTTTCCCGGATGGTTTTGGAAGTAGTGGCAACACCATGGAAAATCTCGGTCAGATTAATCAGGTTGCCCCCGAATGCTTCAGCAATGGCCTGCTGACCAAGGCATACGCCCAGAATACTTTTGGTAGGTGCATACATTTTAATTAAATCCAAAAGGATCCCGGCTTCTTCAGGAATCCCAGGTCCCGGAGAAAGAATGATTTTATCATACCGTTCAATTTCTTCCAGAGAGATCTCGTCATTACGGTAAACATCTACTTTCTGATTCAGGATCTGCTCGATCATCTGAACAAGATTATACGTAAAGCTGTCGTAATTATCAAATACCAGAACCTTGTTTGTCGGTTGCTGGCTGTTGGCTGTGAGTTCTGATATATTTGTCATTTTATTTATTATAATTGAATGTGATTCTGAATATATTACTACTGTAACGACTACCTGATAACCAATTTTTCAGCTTTTTCAACTGCTCTTTTCAAAGCATTCAGCTTGTTGTTGACCTCTTCCAGTTCATTTTCAGCGACTGATTTAGCTACCAGGCCTGCTCCTGCCTGATAAAACAGGGTGTTGTTTTTACTTAAAAATGTTCTGATCATGATCGCCTGATTGCAATCTCCATTAAGACCGATCATACCGATACAGCCTCCATAATATCCACGCGAGTCTTTTTCGTATTCATCGATAAGCTGAAGTGCCTTATATTTTGGGGCTCCGCTTAAAGTTCCCTGAGGAAAAGTAGCGGAAACGATATCAAAAGGGTTTGTGTTTTCCTGAAGCTCAGCGGTCACTTCACTGACCATGTGGATCACATGAGAGAAAAGCTGGATTTCCTTTAGTTTGGTTACAGTTACATTTTTTCCCATTTTACCAAGATCATTTCTTGCAAGATCTACCAGCATCGTATGTTCTGCGTTCTCTTTAGGGTCTTTTTTCAAGGCTTCAGCAGACTGAAGGTCGGTCTCGAAATCACCACTTCTTTTAAATGTTCCTGCAATAGGATGAATGATTGCTTTGTTATTTTTGATAATCAACTGGCTTTCAGGGCTTGATCCGAATAATTTATAGTTTCCGTAATCAAAAAAGAAAAGGTAAGGGGAGGGATTGATGTTTCTCAAAGCGCGGTACACATTGAATTCGTCTCCCTTAAATTTCTGTTCAAACCTTCTGCTCAGTACCAATTGAAACACATCGCCTCTCATACAGTGTTTTTGAGCTGTTTTTACCAGATCAAGATATTCTTCATCAGTGAGGTTTGAAGTTTCAGAACCTTCTTTTTCAAAAGGATATACAAGCGTGTTTTTATTTTTAATTAAATCCTCCAGTAAACGCATTTCAGATTTCACTCCTTCAATCTGATTTTCGATCAGATGCATTTCATCATTAAAATGATTGATGGCAATGACGTACTGATACAACCGGTAACGCAGAATTGGGATTTCCACTTCCTGGCTCTGAGGTTTGAAATGAATATTTTCAAATAACGGAACTGCATCAAAACTGGTGTATCCAAAAAGGCTCTGTGCAGTTTCTTCAATCGCATCATGGGTTTTTTCACAGACAAAAACTTTGGAAAAATGATGTAGGAGATTGGTTACCTTAATATTATCCAGTGTTTTTTTCTCCGGATTTTCATTAGGGAATTTAACTTCAAATTCATGATGATTTTTAATTTCTATCCCTGCAATTGCATTGACCGCAATAAAAGAAAAGTTATTATCGATATTCTTTGCATCTGAGCTTTCCAGAAGAATGGTATCACGGAATTTATCTCTTATCTGAAGATAAATATTCATCGGGGTCTGCAGATCTCCTAATGATTTTCTTGAACTGGTTTTTATGTTGATGGTAGTGCTAAACATTTTATAATTTTTAAATAATGAACAAAAAAAAGACTTCAACGCGATCGTCAAAGTCTTATATGTTTTCTATAGGATTCAAGTTGTTAATTAACAACATGACAATAGCATCAGACCCGACGAAGAGTTTGAGTGCCACCACCAAAATTTGTTGCTTGTAATAATCATGGGACAAATGTAAAACTTTTTTAAATATCAGAAACAAAAAAAGAGAAAAAAATAAAATTTATTTTTTCAAACCGGAAAGTTCCTTTTTAAGATCATAGGCTTTTAAGCTGTATTCCTCATTGGCATATACTTTCAGATAATCTTCCAGGGCCTTGATGTATTCTTCAATAAATTTTTTGTTGGTGCGGTCAGCCTCATACTTGATTCTTGCTGAATTGACAGGAATCTGCAATTCATATTTCTGTATCCTTATGCCTTCTTCAAACTTTCCGTAAAGAATAACGATATTTTTTTCACACCCCGGAATGAATTTTACAGGAAATTCTGAGCCCACACGGAGAATCCTGATTGTATTTTCAATAGGGTAAATTGCTGCAGACATCGTTGAAAAAAAAGTTTCAACGTAATGACCATCCAATTTCTTTACTATTGCTTCATAATCATGAATGTATTGTTCGTTAAGCATAGAGTTAGTCTCAATGTCAGAGGTGATAATTGCGGTACTTTCAACACCGAATTTATTCAGAAACCTGGCATTGAGAAACTGCCCGGCAATACTATTGGCAATTGATAGTAGAAGGATGAAGATCAGCCACCATCCCTTTTTGGTAATAATGGTTAAAATGCCAAAAAACATAATGAATATCAGGATAGAGAGAAAGCCATGATGACTGAAGAAAAATAAAATTCCGGAAATGATTGATATATCAGATGTTTTAAAACCATAGTTAAATATAATCATTATTAATTATCTCTAATCTTCCGAAATGTGATTTAAAAAACGTGCTGTTGTCTTGTTTGAAAGTTTATTTTTATATTTTTGTCATCAAATTAAAAAATGAGATCACCTTTTGGTTTCATAATATAGAAAAAATAAAATTTCACCTATGAAAAAAGTATTAGCAATCGCATTCATCGGAAGTGTATTCGCAGTAAGCTGCTCAAAAAAAACTGACAAATCATTACAGGACAGCAATATTATGCTGGAAGAGCCTGCTGCTCCTGTTGTAACAGATTCTACGGCTAAAACAGAAACAGCTCCTGCAACTGCAGTTCCGGCTCCTTCACCGTCTACAGACTCTACAGCAGCAGCCAAATAATGAAAAAACTGTTTTTAACAGGGATGGTAAGTTTGTTTACTGTATCCTGTTCTAAAAAAGAAAATTCAGAAATACAGCCGTCATCAGATGCTTCTATACCAATTTCAGCCAATGTTTCAGGGCAGAGTTTGATGGAAGCATCTGACTGTATGGCATGTCATCATGCTGATGAACGTCTGATTGGTCCTTCTTATAAAGAAATAGCCGGAAAGTATTCTGAAAAAGATATTGAAATCCTTGCTTCAAAAATTATAGAAGGTGGAAGCGGGGTATGGGGGAGTGTTCCGATGCAGCCGCATCCGCAGATTTCAAAGGCTGATGCAAAAAAAATGGTGGAATATATTCTCAGTCAAAAGAAATAATTCATGACCGCTGAAAAATCAGGGCTGCACCCAAGAAATCTACATCGTAATTCTTACGATTTTGAAAAACTGATTTCCTGTGTGCCGGAACTGAAACATTATGTTTTTACCAATTCTTACGGAAATTTAACCATCAATTTCAGTATTCCGAAAGCAGTTAAATTGCTTAATAAAGCATTGTTACAGCATTTTTACAATGTTATTGATTGGGATATTCCTGAGGAAAATCTCTGTCCGCCAATACCGGGAAGAGCAGATTATATACACTATATTGCCGATTTACTGGCTGAGAATTCTAAAGAAATTCCAAAAGGTTCATCAATAAAAGGTTTGGATATCGGAACCGGAGCCAATCTGATATACCCGTTAATTGCCCGTCAGTCTTACGGTTGGGAAATGACCGGGACAGAGATCAATCAGAAATCTCTGGAGAATGCCCGGAAAATAAGAGATAAAAATCCTGATTTTTCTTCTGGTATTCACCTTAAACTTCAGCCAGGCTCAGATTGTGTTTTTAAAAACATCATTAAAGCTGATGAAAAATTCACGTTTTCAATGTGCAATCCTCCTTTCCATGATTCCGAAGAATCTGCGCTGAAAGGCAATCTGAGGAAAACAAAAAATCTGAAAAAATCTAAAGTTCATAAAACTAATCTCAATTTCAGCGGACAGCAGTCTGAACTGTGGTGTGAAGGCGGTGAACTTGCTTTTATCTCAAAAATGATTGAAGAAAGTACTCTTTATTCTTCACAGATTCTGTGGTTTACCTGTCTGGTTTCAAAAAAAGAGAATCTTTTTAAACTGACTTCTCTTTTAAAAAAAGGAAAAGCGGCCAAAATAAAAACGATTGACATGGCCCAGGGTCAGAAAGTGAGCAGGATTCTGGTCTGGTCATTTAATTCTAAATAAATGGGATATGATTTACTGATCACTTCAACCTTTCAGTATTTTTCATTTCAAACGCTAAATTTCGCCTTAAAAAATAAGAGATTTTGATTAGCCAACTTTTAAAAAAATAATTTCAGCCCTGATAAAAAAAATGACTTTGCAATTTAAATAAATTCAAGTTTCATAAACCCTTAAAATTCACTATTTTTGCAATTCGAAAAAATTGAATTATAATGCAATTATCAGAACAGGAAATCATTAGAAGAGAAAAGCTGACTAAGCTTGTTGAAATGGGAATCAACGCATTCCCGGCAGAAGAATATACGGTTACAGATACTACAGAATCTATAAAACAGAATTTTTCTGAAAGTAAACAGGTAAAGATTGCGGGCAGATTGATGTCCCGCCGTATCCAGGGGAAGGCTTCTTTTGCTGAATTGCAGGATTCGACAGGCAGAATTCAGGTGTATTTCAACCGTGACGAAATATGTACGGGAGAAGACAAAACTTTATACAACGATGTTTACAAACACCTTTTAGATATCGGAGATATCATCGGGATCGAAGGAGAATTGTTCACGACTCAGGTTGGTGAAAAGACTGTTTTGGTAAAAAAATTCACGCTTTTAACGAAAACTTTAAGACCGCTTCCACAGGCAAAAACTGATGAGAATGGGGTGGTGTATGATGCTTTTAATGATGCTGAATTAAGATACAGACAGCGTTATGTAGATTTAATTGTGAATCCTCATGTGAAGGAAACTTTTGTGAAGAGAACAAAAATGTACACCGCAATGCGTCAGTTTTTCAATGATGCCGGTTATATTGAAGTTGAAACTCCGGTTTTACAGGCGATTCCAGGTGGAGCTGCGGCAAGGCCGTTTATTACACACCACAATGCTTTAGATATTCCTTTATACATGAGAATTGCTAATGAATTGTACCTGAAAAGACTGATCGTTGGCGGTTTTGACGGCGTGTATGAATTCTCTAAAAACTTCAGAAATGAAGGGATGGACAGAACGCACAATCCGGAATTTACAGTAATGGAGATCTATGTTGCCTATAAAGACTATTATTGGATGATGGATTTCACGGAAAAAATGATAGAACACTGTGCAGTCGCTGTGAATGGAACTACTAAAGCTAAGTTTGGTGATCAGGAAATTGATTTCAAAGCACCTTATGCAAGAGTTTCAATGACGGAAGCAATTCAAAAATATACAGGTTTTGACATTACCGGAAAATCAGAGCAGGAACTGTTTGATTTTGCTAAATCGATCGGAATCGATGTGAATGAAACCATGGGGAAAGGAAAATTAATCGATGAAATTTTTGGTGAAAAATGTGAAGGAAACTTTATTCAGCCGACTTTCATTACAGATTACCCGGTAGAAATGTCACCTTTAACCAAAAAACACAGAAGTCAGGAAGGTCTTACCGAGCGTTTTGAATTGATGGTTTGCGGTAAAGAAATTGCAAATGCATATTCAGAATTAAATGACCCGATTGATCAGAGAGAACGTTTTGAAGATCAGCTGAAATTAGCCGAGAAAGGCGATGATGAGGCAGGACAGTTTATTGATGAGGACTTCCTGAGAGCTTTGGAATACGGAATGCCGCCAACTTCAGGTATGGGGATTGGGATGGACAGATTAATTATGTTCTTGACTGACAATGCATCTATTCAGGAAGTATTGTTCTTCCCACAAATGAAGCCGGAAAAAACGGTTCCTCAGGTAGAATTGGGAGAAGATGAAAAAGTGATTCTGGAGATTTTAAATTCTCGTGAAGAGGTGTTTTCTCTGGCTGAAGTGAAAGAGAGAAGTCAGTTGTCAGGTAAAAAATGGGATAAAGCATCTAAAACTTTAACTAAGAACAACCTGGTGAAGGTTGAAAAAATTGATGACAGTGTTTTAATGAAGCTGGTTTAGAATCAGTTTAAAAAACATACAAATAATCTAAGCAGACTAAAAAGTCTGCTTTTTTTTATTTTAGTGCGAGAAGATTATGATGTAATTTACAAAGTAAGATTTTTTTATTTGCGGGTGTAAACAATAAAACGGTAAATTTCCGTTTTTAATAAAACCAATTGGAGATGAAATATTTTGTGCCTTTTTTTATTCTTCTGTTTTGTTTTAAAATGGAAGCACAAACACTTACATCTATTTATTTCAAAAACAATTCTTTCGATTTAAACAGAGAGTCACAGAAGAAACTCGACAGTTTAGCTCAATTAAAATCTCATCTCACTTTCAGAATTTTCGGCAATGCCAACCCACTTGGAAATGCAGAGGCAAACAAAATACTTTCTGACCGGCGAGCTAAAACAGTCACTGAATATTTACAAAAACGGATCGGAAAAAATGGTAAACTTTCCAGCTCGGTGGGTTTAGGGATTTCGAAACAGGTCAACGACAACAGTACAGAAATTTTGCAGGCAAGAAACCGTCGTGTAGATATTTTTATTGAGAAACCGTTGGCTGTTGGCGAAAAGATTTCCAGAAAACAATATCCCAGTTTTTTTGATACAAAAATAGAGACTATGAAAGTGAAAGACACATTTTCACTTCCCGATATCAATTTTATTGGCGGCCGTCACGTCTGGCTTCCCAAAGCAAAACCGAAAATAGATCAGCTTTTAAAAATTTTAAAAGACAATCCAACATTAGAGGTTGAACTCCAAGGTCATATTTGTTGTGATTATGAGAATTTTGACGGTGAAGACCAGGATTTGGGAACATTCAATCTTTCTTTTACCAGAGCTGATTCTATAAAAGAGTTTTTGGTTAAAATGGGAATTGATTCACAACGCATCAGAGCAGAGGGAAGAGGTCATCTCAATCCGGTCATTTTTCCGGAGGTTACAGAAGAAGACCGCACTAAAAACAGACGTGTAGAATTGGTTTTAATTAAAAAATAATTACAACTTAAAATTGTTATTTCGATCAAATTGTCTTTTTTGCATTTTTAATTCCGTCCTTAAATCAATTTTGCTTGTTAATGAAATATTCGGATCATTTCTTTGATGCCTTTGAAAATGAAAACATCAGATAAAATAAAAAAGGTAAAATAAATAATGATCCTAAAATCAATGCCCAGCCCAATGCTGAAATCGTTTTGGGAGCTGCAATATGCTTCAGTAAAGAGAGATGCTGTCCGTTACCCAACAAAATAATATCCGGATTATGCTGATAGGTTGCAGCAACCAAAATCATAATGATCTGAAATCCTGCCAGTGCTCTTACCGGAAGTAATTTTCTGTTATGCAGTGCTCTTAAAATCAGACCTAAAGAAACGGTTGCAAAAGTTATAGACATCACGCCCAATGGTTTTGAAAATACCCATTTTACCAAAGGAATTCCAGAAAAATAAGCGGTTATGAATACCAGTAATCCCGCAATCACTACAAAAACCATTGTTTGCTGTGTCTTTTTGATCATTAACGTGAGTTCTAAACGGTCACTGATTTCCCGCAAGGAAAAAACAGATGCCAGATAGGCACACAGTGATACCGTAAACAGTCCTACAGCAATGCCAAACCAGTTAAGCCAGCTGAAAACATACAGATCCAAAAAATTATTTGAATCAGGATTGATCGACTGGGAAACGGTTGCAGCTGCAATTAAACCTAAGAAAAATGGAGTTAAAAGGCTGGCATAATAGAAAATCTGGGTATAAATGATCTGCCATCTGTCTTCTACAGCATCATAATGCCTGAAAGTAAAAGCGGTTCCCCTCGCGATAATTCCAACAAGCATCATGACCAACGGGATATGTAAATAAGTAGACATAGTCGTGTAAATTTCCGGGAATCCGACAAACAGGATTACGATAGCAATAATCAGCCACATATGATTGGCCTCCCATACAGGAGCAATCGATTCATACATTATTTTTTCGGTG
The DNA here is from genome assembly GCF_057180465.1 of Chryseobacterium sp. HNCC26DJ238. NCBI lineage: Bacteria > Pseudomonadati > Bacteroidota > Flavobacteriia > Flavobacteriales > Weeksellaceae > Chryseobacterium > Chryseobacterium sp. HNCC26DJ238. The sequence continues at coordinate 237,646 of NZ_JBXUGI010000003.1, read as the reverse complement.
TACTTTCTGTTTTTCTTTTTGGTCATTAATTCTACTATTCCCGCTCCGAAATCTGCGCCACCCAGAATGACATAGAGACAGACTGAAAGCCATAGAAAACCAATTACTACGTAAATCATGATTTTTTGTTTTTAGAATTACTATTAAACTGCACATCTGTTGGGTCATAAAGTTTCGGTACCATCTGAATCTGTCTCCTCAGCAAAAAGACAATAATTAATGATAATGAAATAAAGATGGCGGTGAAAAAGTAAAATGAGTACTGTATTCCAGGCATCGGTGTTACGGCATCAACGGTTTTCATGATTCCGTAAATGATCCAGGGCTGTCTTCCGACCTCGGTAACCGTCCATCCTGCTTCCAGTGCGATGTAGCCAAAAGGTGTTGCAAAAAGAAATGTTTTTAACAACCAATTTTTATTCAACCAGTCTTTTTTGAAGAAGAAAGCATATAGATAAAAACTTCCAATGGAAATCATGATCACTCCAAAGAATATCATAATCTGAAAAGCGTAATGTACAACTGCAACGGGCGGCCATTCATCTTTTGGAAAATCATTAAGACCTTTTATTTCTGCATTAAAATCATTGGTTGCCAGAAAACTTAACACTTTCGGAATTTTCAAAGCATATTTAATTTCTCCTTTTTCTTCATCAGGAATTCCACCAATAACGAATGCTGCACCCTTTTCAGTTTCAAAATGGGCTTCCATAGCTGCTAATTTGATCGGCTGTCTCTCAGCAACAGATTTTGCAGCAACATCACCGCTTAAAGGTGCTCCAAATGCACCGATCATGGCAAAAGCAGCAGCAATTCTGAATGCTTTTGTGTGAAAATCGACATTTTTTCCTTTCATAATTAAGAATGCATGTACACCGGCAACAGCAAAACCCGTGGCACAAAAAGCAGCCACTGTCATGTGTAATGCCTGTGGAAACCATGCTTCGTTAAACATTGCTTTGATAGGGTCTATATTGACATATTCTCCATTAATATAATCGAAACCGGCTGGAGAATTCATCCATGCATTGGCTGCAACAACCAGAATTCCAGATGCTAATCCGCTTAATCCTACCAGGAAACCGCAGAACCAGTGAAACCATTTATTAAATTTATCCCAGCCGTAAAGAAAAAATCCTATAGCAATCGCTTCAATAAAAAATGCAGTTCCTTCTAATGAGAACGGCATCCCGAAAATAGGTCCGGCATGTTTCATAAATCCCGGCCAGAGTAATCCCAGTTCGAATGAAAGCATCGTTCCGGATACAGCTCCAGTAGCAAAAAGTATAGCCACACCTTTGCTCCATGCTTTTGTAAGGCCTTTATAGATTTCATTACCAGTCTTCAGGTACTTCCAATGAGCAAATGCCATCAAAAATGGCATAACCATTCCTACGCAGGCGAAAATAATGTGAAAACCGAGAGAAAGCGCCATTTGAGCACGTGCAGCGATGAAATCATCCATAATATCAATTTTTCCAGCTGAAAGTTACGTATAAAATTAGGGTAACATTATATGATTTAAAACATTGTAATTATTTGATCTACGCTTCGTAACTTTATTGTTTTTATAAAATTAAATTTCCTGTTTTTATTGATAGATTCTCCTGTTTTTTAGAAGGAATTAACTTTCATAAGTCGAAAAAAATCACGATATTTGTGGGTCTTTGCATTAAGCAAATTTTATTCAATTTATATGAGTCAAAAACAATATACAGCTAGTAGCATCCAGGCATTAGAAGGCATGGAGCACGTTCGTCTAAGACCATCTATGTACATTGGAGATGTAGGAGTAAGAGGTCTTCATCATTTGGTTTATGAGGTAGTGGATAACTCGATTGACGAAGCTCTGGCAGGACACTGTGATACCATATTAGTGACCATTCACAAAGGAGAAAGTATTTCTGTAAAAGATAATGGTAGAGGGATTCCTGTAGATTTTCACGAAAAAGAACAAAAATCAGCTCTAGAGGTTGTAATGACCAAAATCGGAGCGGGTGGAAAATTTGATAAAGATTCCTATAAAGTATCCGGTGGTCTGCACGGCGTAGGGGTTTCCTGTGTGAATGCACTTTCAACCCTGCTGATTGCTACAGTAAGCCGTGACGGTAAATTATACCAGCAGAAATATTCTGAAGGAAAGGCGCTGGCAGATGTTGCTGAAATAGGAACTACTGACGAAAGAGGAACTGAGGTTTTCTTTCAGCCGGACGGAACTATTTTTCAGGAATTGGTTTATAATTATGATACGCTTGCTGCAAGACTCCGTGAACTTGCTTTCCTGAACAGGGGAATTACCATTACCTTAGTTGACGAAAGAGAGCCTAATGACGACGGTACATTTGCTTTTGAAATTTTTCATTCTGACGGAGGCTTAAAGGAATTTGTAGAATATATCGACGGAAACCGTGAAGCGATTATGGAAAACGTCATTTTCATGGAGGGTGAGAGAGATGATATACCGGTGGAAGTTGCCATGCGCTATAATACCTCATTCAGTGAAAACCTTCACTCTTATGTCAACAATATTAATACACATGAGGGAGGAACTCACTTAGCAGGTTTCAGACGTGCTTTGACAAGAACATTAAAGAAATATGCTGACGATTTAGGAATTCCTGCCAAAGAAAAAGTGGAAATTACCGGAGATGACTTCCGTGAAGGTCTTACGGCGGTGATTTCAGTGAAAGTGATGGAACCTCAGTTCGAAGGACAGACCAAAACTAAATTAGGAAACTCTGAAGTTTCAGGTGCAGTTGATAAAATTGTTGGTGAAATGTTGAGCAACTTCCTGGAAGAAAATCCAAACGAAGCCAAAATCATCGTACAGAAAGTTGTTTTAGCTGCCAAAGCGAGACAGGCTGCGAAAAAGGCCCGTGAAATGGTGCAGAGAAAATCTCCTATGGGAGGTTCCGGGTTACCGGGAAAATTATCTGACTGTTCTTCAAAGGATCCTGCAGAGTCTGAACTGTTCTTAGTCGAGGGAGATTCGGCAGGTGGAACCGCAAAGCAGGGAAGAGACAGACATTTCCAGGCAATTCTTCCATTAAGAGGTAAGATTCTGAATGTTGAGAAATCAATGCTTCATAAAGTATACGATAATGAAGAGATCAAGAATATCTATACCGCTCTTGGAGTTTCCGTAGGAACTGAAGAAGACAGCAAGGCTCTTAATATGGCGAAGTTAAGATATCATAAAGTAGTGATTATGACCGATGCCGATATCGATGGTTCGCACATTTCAACTTTGATTCTTACATTTTTCTTCAGATTTATGAAAGAACTGATCGAGAACGGATATATCTATATTGCTCAGCCGCCTTTATATTTATTAAAGAAGGGGAACAAAAAAGTATATGCCTACAACGAAAAAGAGCGTGAAGAATTTACTTTGGAAATGGCTCCGGATGGAAAAGGGGTGGAAGTTCAGCGGTATAAAGGTCTTGGTGAAATGAACCCTGAACAGCTTTGGGAAACAACATTGAATCCTGACCACAGAATTCTGAAGCAGGTAACGATTGATAATGCCGTTGAAGCAGACAGTGTCTTCTCAATGTTGATGGGAGATGAGGTTCCGCCACGAAGAGAATTTATTGAAAAGAACGCGAAATATGCGAAAATTGATGTTTAATACCTTGTTGTAAATAATATTTTAGAGACTCCATTCTGATGGAGTCTTTTTTTTGATTGAAAACTCTTAAATCCTATGTTCATAATATTGTTTTAACATTTTGTTAGGATTTTTTTTATATTTTTGGGCAAAATTAAAATATGATGAAAATTTTATGTGTAGGTGCTTTTTCCCTTGTATCTATATATTACGCACAAAGCTATCCCGTTTCTGATATCAGTGAAAATTTAAAGAAAAATGCCAGCGTAGTTATCCGAAATGAAAATACTGTAGTAGAAATCAATAAGATTGACGAGATTGTCTACAGAAATTTTTCCGCAGTTACTATTTTAAATAAGGATGCAGTCAGCTATTCGATTCCTAAAATATTTTATGAAAAAGGAGATGTGATCTCAAATATAAAGGTTACGGTCTTTGATGAGAAAGGAGCAAAGCTGAAAAGTTACTCTAAAAGTGATTTTAATGATATGGCGGCTAACTCTCAGGGAACATTTTACTCAAACAGCAGGGTAATGGTCCTGCCATATACCCCTTCCTCATTTCCGTATACTGTAGAATTCAGCTATGATCAGAAAGATCAGAATACCATTTTTATTCCTGATTTCACACCTTTTAATGCGTACAATATATCTTTAGAAAAAAGCAGTTTTAAGATTATTAACAGATCCGGGATAAATTTACGGTCAAAAATTTATGAATCCCCCTATAAATATGCTGCTGCCGAAATTACCGATAATGGAACCGATAAGATATACATATATCAAAATGTTCCGGCAATTGACAATATTGAACTCGTTCCCAATCCGCAGAAAATACTGCCAAAAGTAAGTTTTTCACTGGATCAGTTTAATCTTGTAGGAAAAAAGGGAAATATTACTTCCTGGAAAGATTTCGGACTTTGGTACTACAACAATCTCCTGACACCCGTATCCGTATCTACTCCGCAAATTAAATCAGAGATTGCTGCGCTTAATCTGTCAGGGAGTACCGAAGAGAAAGTGAAAAAAATCTATCAGTACATGCAGAGCAAAACCAGATATATTTTTGTGGCTTTGGGAATCGGAGGATGGCAGCCTATGATGCCGGATGAAGTTCAGAAAAAGGGATATGGCGATTGCAAAGGGCTTACTAATTATATGAAAACGCTTTTGGATGAAGCAGGAATTCCGTCTTACTATGCAATCATTAATTCCAATTCTTCACCGGTAAGTTTTGATGTTGATTTTCCAAAAATGGGAGGTAATCATGCGATCCTGGTCATTCCGACAGAAAAAGGAAATATCTGGCTGGAAAATACGTCACAGGATATTGCTTATAACCATTTGAATTATAGCACCACGGACAGAAATGTTTTGGCTGTAAAATCCACAGGAATCGATATCATGGAAACTCCTTCCTATACTTCCCAGCAAAGTAAAGAAAAACAGATTTTAAAAATTAAAATCAATCCGGACAAAACTATTTCTGGAGAAGGAACGTTTTCTTATACCGGAAATCAGTATGATTTTAATTTATCTTATGTTTCACTTTCTCAAAAAGATAAAAATGAAGCATTAAAATCTAAGTTTTCAAGCCTTAACTTTGAAAATATTGAGATGAACAATTTTGTTAACAACAAAGATTTGGCATCAATAAATTTTGATTTAAACTTCAAAGCTTCGAATTACTCAAAAGTAATGGGTGACAGTTTTATTTTCAGAGCCGTTCCTATAAGTTCAACAGGTTACTACCATACTGATGAAAATCGTCAGCTTCCTTTTGAAAACAGATTCTCTTATGAAGATGATTACGAGATTATATATCAGATTCCTTTGAATTATATTGTTGAAGAGATGCCTCAGAATGGACTGCTCACATCAGATTTCGGAACTTATCTCCTTTCTTTTGAGAAAAAAGAGGATAAAATCATTGTAAAAAGACATGTTAATATTAAGAAAGGAATTTATTCAAAGGAAAAATATAACGATTACGTGAGTTTCAGAAAAAAAATGATGAGTGCTGATAATTCAAAAATTTTAATATCTAAAAAATCATAAGATGAAAAAACTTATTTTTATTGTTTGTGTATGCGCTGCAAATATAACGCTTCTAGCACAAAAACATGAGTTTCTGAAAATGCCAAAACTGACTGTTGAAGATTTAAAAAAATCAAAATCAGGAATTGACGAAAAGGCTCCGACAGAAATTCTTTACCGTTCTGTACATTACCGTGTAGATCCTTACACCGCACAGCTAGTTAAAAAGTATGCGTACCGGGTGAAAATTTATGATAAAGATAAATCTGAAGACTGGTTAAATCTTGAAATTCCGTTAGAGGAAAGTAGTTCAGGAAGCAAAGAAAGCTTGAATTCTATAAAAGCATATGTTTATAATCTTGAAAATGATAAGATTGAAGAAACTAAAATTGATAAAAGCTCAAAATTTAAATCGAAAGAAAATAAATACGTAACCATAAATAAATTTGCATTTCCTAATATTAAAAATGGATCTGTGATTGAATATCAATACGAAGTTTTTTCACCTTTTATCTATGAGATACCTTTGATATATATTGAATTAAATACTCCTTCTCTATACACAGAATATGTCCTGGATTCACCTTCAAATATGTCTTATCATGTAGATTTTACGGGTAATCTGATTCCAAAATACAGAAATGTAGGAAATGAATTTTTGTACGGCTCAGATTCTAAGACATATAGATTTGCTTATGAAAACGTAAAAGGATTTAAAACTGAAAAATTTGTAAAAAATAATGATAACTACAGAACGAAATTAAGAGCAGAACTTCACTCTATATTTGTTAATAATACATTAAAGAATTTCACATCTACATGGGAAGATATTAGGAAAACACTTTGGGATCATGAGAATTTTGGAATGCAATATAAGAAAAATAAACTGCCCAAAGATCTGCTTCCAAAAACGATTTCTCAAGAAAATGATCAATTAAAAAAAGCAAATGCTATTTTTGATTTTGTTAAAAATACATTTACATGGAACCAGATGAATGGGTTTTATACAGAAAATGGTATTAAAGAGCTCGCCAAGACAAAAACAGGAAATACGGGTGATCTTAATCTTATGCTGATTAATGCAATGAGGAGCGAAGGACTGAAAGCATATCCTATTTTGATCTCAACAGTGAGAAACGGTTTGGTAAATCTTTCATTTCCTAATATAGGAAATTTCAATTATGTAATTGCCGCTGTACAAATTGATAAAAACACTTATCTCTATGATGCAACATCCAAACAGTCAAAAGAAGGGATACTTCCTGGCAGAGTCTGGAATAGTAACGGACTTATTTTAAAAGATGAAAAGGCTGAAGTTATTTCCCTGAATAATATAAGAATGAGTCATGTTTATAAAACTATGAAGGCCAAAATTGATGATGACGGTATGGTAACAGGAATATATGAGGATAGAGATCATGGACTGTTGGCTCTGAATGCAAAGGAAAGTTATGACGAAAATCCCGATAACTATAAAAAGCAATACAAAGAAAATTTTTCAGTTGATTTCTCAGAGGTCCAGCCAAAAGTTTTAGAAGATGGTAATTTTGAGTCGACAATGAAATTTACGTCTAACAATATGATTGATAATATTGGAAAGAAAAAAATCATCAATCCATTATTATTTTTACATCAGAATTCCAGTGATTTTGATCAGCAGGAAGAGAGAAAGTATATGATTGATTTTATTTCTCCGATCAGTACAACAAAAACGGTAGAAATTGAAATTCCGGAAGGTTATGATGTGGTTGATCTTCCCAAAAGTAAAAAGATCGTCACAGACGATAAAGAAATTAGTTATTCTTACGTTGTAGAAAAGAAAGGTAATAAAATTGTCACCGTTTCATCATATAAGATTGCAAGCGCAGATTATCCTAAAGAATATTATCCTGCATTCAAGCAGATTTGGAAAGTAATTTCGGATTCAGAAAATCAGGTCATGAGTCTGATTAAAAAATAAATTCCGAATATTAATTGAAATATTTAAAAACCATTCATCTTTTGAATGGTTTTTGCATTGATCACCCAAATAATAAAATATGAAAAAGACGACCTTTTACCTAATGCTGTCTATTTTTTTCGCCGTTTCATCATGTAATAAAAAAGATTCTAAGAATATGGTCGGTCAGACAGAAAAAGTGGAACCTGCCCAATTTACCATCGATTCTGTGAAACTAAGCGACTCATCAAAAGTTAATAATTTGCTTACCATGAAATATGAATCTAAAATGCTGGTCTTTCAATCAATAAAAGATAAGGCACTGCTGGACAGTATCTATTTTGACAGGAAAGGGATTACAGATTATTCAAAACAAGGGCTTCAGGATTATATTGAAAGAGATAAAAATGAATATTTTGCTTCTGTGAAAAATAAAGATAACGACTGGATTGCAGATATAGAACGTCAGCAGACCTGGGATTCGGGTTCGTTTATGAAACTGAAATCTCATTACAACGATTTTCTTCAGATAGAATATTTATATTCATCTTATGAGGGGGGAGCTCATGGGAACTATGGTTTTGCGGAGCGTGTTTTTGATTTAAAAACGAACAGAAAACTGGAACTGAAAGATATCACAACCATGCCTAAGGGGAGATTAGAAGCTCTTCTGCTCAAAAACATAGATACGATGCCAAGCGGAACTACTGATTCTCAGGGAGCGGTGAAAAATTCAGATATGCTGTTACTGGAAACAATACCTGCTAACGAAAATTTTTATTTTGATGAAAAAAATCTTTATTTCCATTACAGTCCTTACGAAATCGCAGCGTATGCAGCAGGAGATATTGTTATTCCTGTTCCGTGGGAGGAACTGAAAGGAACCCTTACACCCCAGTTTAAAGATAGAATGAAAATTAATTAATATTAATGCTTCCGGATAAGGAAGCATTTTTTACTTTTGTGTCAATGGAAAAAGTAGCTTTTATCATCAATCCTTTTTCAGCGAAAAAGAATTATCACCCATTTCTCAATGAGCTGAAAAGGAAAATTGAAAACCCTCTGTATTATATTTCAGAATCAATTCCCGGTACTGAAGAATTTATGCATGAGCATTTCTCAGATACAGATATTTTTGTTGCCATAGGAGGTGACGGTACTATTTCGACGGTGGCTAAAAACCTTATTAACACAGATAAAATTTTAGCTATTTTTCCTGCAGGATCTGGAAACGGTTTTTCTAATGAAACCCAGTTCAGTAAAAATTTAGATGAGCTATTAGAAAAACTGAAACAAAAAAAATCCAGGAAAATTGATACTTTCACGGTCAATGATAGGCTTTCTATTAATGTTTCAGGAACCGGATTTGACGGTAAAGTGGTCAAGGAATTTGAAAAGACAGACCGGGGCTTCAAAAATTATATCAAAGTTTCGCTCAAAACATTTTTTAATTATAAACCGATCAAGCTGAAATTTAGAGACGAAAAGTATCAATCATACAATGGCAAATATCTGATGGTCAACATAGCAAACACCCGTCAGTTTGGTAATAATGCCTATATCGCTCCGATGGCAAGTAAAAGTGACGGATTGGTTGATATGGTTCTGGTTAAAAAATTTCCGTTGACCTACTCTCCACTTTTTGCCTTCAGAATGTTTACTAAGAAACTTAAGGAGGATGACTATATTACGTATCTTCCTGTCTCGGAAATTGAATTTAAAGTCAATACCAAAAACTGGCATTTAGACGGTGAATTCAATAAAATAAAATCACCTGTCCATATAAAAGTTCAGCCTTCCAGTCTTACTATTTTGATTTAGCAGATCATTAATCAGTTCAACTCCTTTCAGAAGAATTTTGCAATTCATTTTCTTGTTTGTCTCAGGTACTGCGTAAGCATGTTTGAGATCTTAAATAGGCAGATCTATTTGAGAACCTAAGTTTTTGACGTGCTTTTAGTTCTGAGTATTTACTGGAAAAATGAAATCTTCAGCGGGCACAAAAAAGCCTTCAATTAAGAAGGCTTAAAAACACAAATGATGAAAAAAAAATTACCATTATTCAATGATAATGTTCTACAAATCTATGAAAACAAAATGTAAAAACCTTATGTTTTCAATCATACGTTTGGAAAAACTCTTTTTTTAATAAAAATTAACTTTTTTTATGATTTACAGCTAGATTCAGACCTCTATTTTTTCCTCTATTTTATTAGGATGATCGAGGCAATACTGTAGTTGTTTCCTGTCAAGTTGCTTTTCCCAGTTGGCAACCACTACTGTGGCTACGGAGTTTCCTACCACATTCGTCAGTGCGCGGCATTCACTCATAAATTTATCAATACCTAAAATTAAAGTCATTCCTGCAATCGGAATTTCAGGAACGACTGCTAAAGTAGCTGCCAGGGTAACAAATCCTGCACCTGTAACTCCAGCTGCACCCTTTGAACTTAGCATGGCCACTAAAAGAAGCATTAGCTGTTTTTCCAGAGAAAGGTCGATATTCAAGGCCTGGGCAATAAATAAAGATGCCAGGGTCATATAAATGTTTGTACCGTCAAGATTGAAGGAATATCCTGTAGGAACAACAAGACCTACAATTGCTTTTGAACAGCCAGCTTTTTCTAGTTTGTCCATAATTCCAGGAAGTGCAGATTCTGAAGAGCTTGTTCCCAGTACCAACAGCAGTTCTTCTTTCAGGTAATACATAAGTTTAAATATATTAAAGCCATTATACCATGCTACTGAACCCAATACCAGCACAACGAATAAGATCGAAGTAATATAAAAGGTTCCAACTAAAAAAATTAAATTTAAAACAGATGCCAAACCGTATTTTCCTATCGTAAATGCCATCGCTCCGAATGCCCCTATGGGAGCAAGCTTCATCAGCATGTGGACGATCTTGAAAATGGGAGTGGCCATATCCTGTAAGAAGTCAGTAATTCTCTGACTTTTTTCTTTTGTAAGAACCAAGGCAACACCCATCAGGATTGCGACTAAAAGTACCTGAAGGATATTATCACCTACCAGTGGACTGAATAATGTTTCAGGGATGATATTCATCATGAATCCTGTTAACGTTGTATCATGTGCCTTTTGCTGATATTGTGATACATCTCCCGAAAGGCTTGCAGGATCAATATTCAGTCCGGAGCCCGGATGAAGTAAATTTCCGACAATTAATCCGATGATTAATGCCAGAGTGGAAAATGTAAAAAAGTAGATCATTGCTTTTACGGCAATTCTGCCAACCTTTTTGAGATCAGTCATGTGAGCAATTCCTAATGTCAGTGTAATGAAAATAACAGGAGCAATGATCATTTTCACGAGTTTAATAAAGCCGTCACCTAATGGTTTCATTTTTTCACCCAGCTCAGGATAAAAGTTTCCTAAAGCAATTCCGGCAATGATGGCAATAATAACCTGGAAGTAAAGTTGCTGATAAATTTTTTTCATATTCATGTTCAAATTAAAATATATTTAATAATGCAGAAAAATAAGAAAATATGCTTTAATAGGTCAGTTTTGTTAAAAAAAATTAGGCGAAGCCTGTGCCTTCGCCTAAACTGATTGATTATGTGCTGTTTCCGTAGCTGATAAAGAAGAATATTACCTCAAGGTAAGAGCATTTTTTACACCCCAAAGTTATTCCACTGCCACAGAATCATCCCCGCGCCCGTCTGCTACAGCATGAATATTTCCTGAATCATCGATTAAGATCATTTCTGTCTTACCCAAACGTTTGTCTCTTTCTGCCTTATAACCTAATTTTTCCAAATCTCTGATCGTAGATTCCGGAAAGTTTTTTTCAAAAGTGATAATTTCAGGAAGCCACTGATGATGAAATTTCGGAGCATTGACAGAAATATTGGCGTTCAGTTTGAAATCAACCACATTGACGATAGACTGATAAACAGAAGTTGGGATAGTTGTGCCACCGGGAGTTCCCACAACCATATAAGGTTTTCCGTTTTTCATGACAATGGTAGGAGTCATAGAAGAAAGCATTCTTTTATTGGGCTGAATAGAATTGGCTTCTCCGCCCACTGCTCCAAACATATTCGGAACTCCGGGTTTTACTGAGAAATCATCCATTTCATTATTCAGGAAAAAGCCTGCGCCGGAAACGAGTACTTTACTTCCGTAGTAGCCGTTAAGCGTTGTCGTTACCGAAGCTGCATTGCCTTCCTTGTCAATTACTGAAATGTGTGTGGTTTCTGTTGATTCTTTAGGTTGGTTAATGATTTTTCCGACATCAGCACTTGGTGTTGCCTTGCTGAAACTGAAATTTTTCCATCTGTTTTTTAAGTATTCCTCTGAAATCAGATAAGTGGTTTTATCATGAATAAAATCAGGATCTCCCATATATTCTGCACGGTCTGCGAATGCTCTTCTTTCAGCCTCTGCCATAATCTGAACGGCTTCGGTAGAGTTTTGCTGATATTTTCCTAAATTTTCAAAAGAGGCCATTTTCAGCATTTGAGCCAACAGGATTCCGCCGCTTGATGGTAATGGCATCGATACCACCTGATTTCCTCTGTAATCAAATTCCAGGGCTTTTCTTGCTGCAACCTTATAGTTTTTCAGGTCTTCAGATGTGATGATTCCGTTGCCTTTTTTCATTTCGGCAATCATAAGTTGTGCGGTTTTCCCTTCATAGAAACCTTTTAAACCGGATTTTTGAATCAATTTTAAGGTTTCAGCCAGTTCTTTCTGAACAAGAAGGTCGCCTGCTTTCCAGGGATGACTCTTTACAAAAACGATCGGTAACGGATTGTGTTTCTTAAAATTCTCCTGATTGGAATTTAATAAAGCTGCTTCCTGTTCTGTAATTGCAAACCCTTTTTCAGCCAGTTCGATAGCCGGCTGAATCAGTTTTTCCATCGGCAGCTTACCATGTTTTAACGTAGCAAAAAATCCGGCAACACTTCCGGGGATTCCCACTGCTAATCTTCCGTTTTGAGAAAGATCCGTGTTTGCTTTTCCTTTTTTATCCAGATACATATCTCTGGAAGCATTTTTAGGGGCGGTTTCTCGGTAGTCCAACGTGAATTTTTCGCCGTTATTTTTGACTCCGACTAAAAATCCGCCTCCTCCGATATTTCCTGCCTGCGGATACACTACGGCCAAGGCGTATTGAGTGGCTATAATTGCGTCATACGCATTCCCACCCATTCTCATCATTTTTGCTCCGGCTTCACTTGCCAATGGATGTGCAGAAACGACTACGCCTCTGTTCTTAACAGTAACTTCTTTTACGATGTTGATCTCTGTAAACTGCGCTGGCAGTGTACCGGATGAGATCAATAAGATGAATAAAACTTTCTTCATGATAAAAATTATATCCTAATTTACAATTTTGTTTTCTTATAGAGGGCAAAATCTTTATTTTTGCTTTTACTCATCTAATAAAAATAATACATAAAAAAATGGAGTCTTTCACGGAAAAAATATTGATTACGGGAGCTTTAGGTCAAATCGGAACCGAGCTTACCAACAGACTGGTAGAAATGCACGGAGCGGAAAATGTAGTTGCTTCAGGGCTGGACAGATATCAAAAAGGGATTACTTCTGCCGGCCATTATGAAAGAATGGACGTAACCAATACACAGTTGGTGAAGCAGGTGATTAAAGATTACGAAATTACGACGGTTTATCATCTCGCATCACTTTTATCAGGAACATCTGAAAAACAGCCTGTATTCGCATGGAAACTGAATCTTGAGCCACTTCTTCATTTTTGCGAAATGGCGAAAGAAGGTTTATTGCAGAAGATTTTTTGGCCAAGTTCTATTGCTGTCTTTGGTAAGGGAATTCCAAAAAATGATGTTGCGCAGGATGTTGTTTTAAATCCGACTACCGTATATGGAATTTCAAAAATGGCAGGTGAAAAATGGTGTGAATATTATTTTGACAAGTATGGAGTTGATGTAAGAAGTATCCGGTATCCAGGATTGATTTCATGGAAAACTCCAGCCGGAGGAGGAACTACTGATTACGCCGTTGAGATTTTTTATGAGGCAGTGGAAGAGGGGAAATACACAAGTTTCATATCTGAAGATACAGCCATGCCAATGTTATATATGGATGATGCTATCAATGCAACATTGAAATTGATGGCGGCTCCAAAAGAAAGTTTAACCGTTCGTTCGTCCTATAATCTTGGAGGAATGTCTTTCACTCCAAAAGAATTGGCAGCAGAAATCAAAAATGAAATTCCTGAATTCGTGATTGATTATCAGCCGGATTTCAGACAGGCTATTGCAGACTCATGGCCATCGTCAATTGATGATTCTGTAGCAAAAAAAGACTGGGGACTTTCTTACGATTTCGGAATTTCTGAGATGTCAACCGATATGATTAAAAATCTGAAGACAAAATTGAATAAATAATTTATAATAAAGTTTTACTTTAATTAAATATTATATTAACATCTGATTTTTAGTGTTTTAAAGTATTTAAATAAAATTTGGTTTAATGATATTACTGACCTTTAATTTAGTTTTAATCGAATCTGAAACCAAGAAAGGGATTCAGATTTCCCACGAAGAGAGGTTGGTAATCACAGAATCTAATACCAGAGCTGTTCTGAGAATATTAGAAATTCACGATATCAAAGCAAGTTTTTTTGTTGAGATTTCTCTTGTTGAAAAACTTAAAAATTTACTGAAAGCAATTTCTGCCCAAGGGCATGAAATTGCTTTTTACAATCAAAGCACTTCGGTAGAAAAACTGGAAGAAGTAAAAAAAACTACAGAAGACTTTCTGGAAAAACAGGTAAAGGGAATTCGTCAGAAAGAAGTCCGATTCTCCGGATCTGAGCTGAAGCTGATGGGATTCACTTATATTTCAAATATTGACCATTCGGATATTCTTTTCCCTTTTAAACGTCTTAAGAGAGATTGTGAAATCATTGAAGAAGATGGGATCAGCATTGTTCCCGAAAGTATTTCTCCCTACAGCCAACTGCCATATAATGATTTTATATTTCAGGTTTTACCTATGAAGTACTATAAGAATATGGTTTTTGAAACCCTGAAAAATGACGATTTTGTATTAGTTTATCTTGATGTATGGCAGTTCACTGATGTGGAAAAACATCAGTTTAAAGTTCCGTTTTACCGGAGATACAATACAGGTAAAAAAATGGAAGATAAGTTGGAGGCATTTCTGATGTGGGTTAATGAAAAAGAGATGGCGACTTCCAGAATGAAGGACTATGTATTCTAATAATTAAACTTATAAAGCAAAATTCGGGATTGATCGTGTTTTCACACGGTCAATCCCGAATTTTAAGTATAGATTCGTTATAATTAAGACAATTCGAAAAGTGTAATTTCAGGCAGTACACCCACTCTTCCCGGATATCCCAAAACTCCGAAACCTCTGTTCACGTAAAGCATTTTTCCTTCACTTTCATATAAATCTGCCCATTTCGGATATTTGTATTGTACAGGTGACCATTTGATGTTTTTCAGATCCAGTCCGAACTGCATTCCATGGGTGTGACCGGAAAGCGTCAAATGAATGTCTGCAGGATGTTTTTTAACCACATAATCGAAATGGGTAGGGTCGTGGCTCATTAAGATCTTTGCGGCGTTTTGTGGAATGTTTTCAAGCGCCATGTCGATTTTGCCGAATTGTGGGAAAGGTTTAAGTCCCCAGTTTTCAACACCCAGTATGTAGAGCTTTTCACCATTCCTGTCAATAAAACGGTTTTCATTTCTTAACATTTCAAACCCTGCCTGTCTTTCATATTCAATCAGATTGTCAAGGTTGACTTTTTTTGCTTCAGGCGAATCCCAGGTAACATAATCACCGTAATCGTGATTTCCCAGAACTGCAAACTTGCCGTCTCTGGCTTTGATTTTAGAGAAAAGAGGAATAAATGGTTTGAATTCTTCAGAAACATTGTTCACCATGTCTCCTGTAAATAATACAAGGTCAGGATTTTGCTCATTAATCAAATCAATTGCATGTTCCAGTTTGCCGGGATCAGAAAAGCTTCCGCTGTGAACGTCTGAAATCTGTATGATTTTGTATCCCTTAAAACTTTGAGGCAGATTTTTAATCGTTACTCTGACTCTTCTTACTTTATGCCGGTATTTACCAAAAGTAATCCCGTCAATAAACAGGGCTGATAGCACTCCTCCTAAACCAAGTCCCATAATGCTTAAGAATTTTCTTCTTTCCGGGAAGAAATTTTCGGAAGATCTTGTAAGACCAAATAAATACCCTCCTGTTCTGAAAATATCGTCGATCAGCAAAAACAGAACGATGAAAATTTTGGGTAAGATCAGAACCAGAAATAAAGAAATCATGATCTGTGCCCTCACTGTACTTCTGTCTGATCTTTGAAAGTGAGATACTTCATATGCAAAAAAACAGTATACAGCAATAGACAGGATGCAGTAGCCTGCCTTGATCCATGAATTGTCAGTAAGCGTTCTGATTGCCTGGTAGATATACACTTCCAAAAACAGGAAGATGGCTGCTATAATTAAGAAATTTCTCTGCATAACTGATTTTTAAAAAAGCACAAAAGAATTCCTTTTGTGCTTTTTATATTTTTTTAAATTAATGTAAGTTTTAAGGAAATTTATAAACGATCGCATTGATATTCATTCCGGCACCTACCGAGGTCATCACAATGTTCCCTTTTTCTTTAAACGATTGACCCTCCATTTTTCCTTTAATAATTAAATCAAACATTGTAGGAATCGTTGCAACGGAAGAGTTTCCAAACTGCTGAATGGTCATTGGAGAAATTGCATGATCATACTCTTTGACGTTATACAGTTTATGAAGTCTGTCGATCATGGCATAATCCATTTTTGCATTCGCCTGATGGATCAGGATTTTGTCGATGTTTTCTATAGATAATCCTGCGTCGTCAATAGTTTCTTTGATCGCTACTGGAACGTTTTTAAGTGCATATTCGTAGATTTTTCTTCCCATCATCCTGATGTAGATCTTCTGATCGTCAAAATCTTTGTTGATAGATATTCCGTTTCTTAAATATTCAAGTTCAGGGCCGTTGTCACAGATGGTGTTATGAGAAATAATTCCTACATTTTCCTCATCTGTTGCTTTTACAACAACTGCACCAGCACCGTCAGCGAAAATCATTTTATTTCTGTCATAAGGATCGGTAACGCGGCTTAGTGTTTCTGATCCTACGACAAGAATAGTTTTTGCTACCCCCGCTTTAATAAGATTGTCTGCCAGGATCATAGCTTCAACCCAGCCCGGACAGCCGAAAATCATATCATAAGTGATACATTTTCTGTTTTTAATGCCAAGATGATTTTTTACTCTGCCCGCCATATTAGGCATAAAGTTCGCAGCACCATTGGTTCCCACTTCGCCAAAATTACTTGCATAAATAATGTAATCAAGGTTTTCGCCATCTACTTTTGCATCCTCAAGAGCAATTTTAGAAGCTTCATAACCGATTTTTGAGTTGGAAGTGTTGTCATCGATATATCTTCTGTTTTCAATTTCTGTAATTTCTACAAATTTTGAGATGATTTCATCTGTCGGCTTGTCAATTTTTTCGCCTTCATCGGTATAGAATTCAGAATTTAGAAAATAATCTCTACCAATAACTCTGTCAGGAATATAAGATCCGGAACCAATAATGATCGTATTCGGCATTCGTTTAAATGATTTTATAAAGATGCAAAGTTAATAATTAATATTAATAAGAAAGAATTAAAAATATTATTAAATTTGCAAAAATTGTGTTTAACAATCTATGAAAAACAATCCGTCTTTAAAAGGATTACTTATCGCCTCAGCAGTATTTATAATTGCTTTCGGAGTGTATTTCTTTTTCTTAGCCAAAAAAAATTATTATCTGGTTGATAATCCTACTCCTGATACTTATTATTATAAGATTAATAATGGTTCCGAAGGAGTAATCTCAGGAGGTCAGTTTGTCAAAGTTGATCTCAATAAGGGAAGAAACTCCATAAAAGTTTTTAATCAAAATAAGAAATTACTTTATGATTCTGCATTTGAGGTAAATAAAGTAAGAGGATTGATCAACATTGCTCATAAGGATTATTATGTTAATGATCAATATTATGGGTACAATCTTAAAAAAGATTCATTACTTTTGGCGTTGGATAAAACCATCATTGATGGAAAACCGTATTTTGGAGGGGCCAGACACTTTAATAAGCTGTATACAGAAGATTTTTATTACAATGTAAATGAAGAATACGATCAGCTGATAAAGAATATTGACAAAGTAGAATCACGCTCCAAGATCTTCAGAAAACAGGATTACCTTAATTATTATAAAGAATATTACAAGTTTTGACAAACGATATCAACAAAGTAACGCCCTATAACTCTGAGGCTGCAAAAAAAAGCCAGGTAGAGGATATGTTCGACAATATAGCACCGAAGTACGATTTGCTCAATCATGTGCTTTCCATGAAAATTGATGTTTTGTGGAGAAATAAACTGGTTCGCATGATGAAGGAAGATGCTCCTCAGGAAGTTTTGGATGTAGCAACAGGAACCGGAGATCTTGCCATTGCAGTAGAAAAGGGAACCGATGCAAAAGTGGTAGGGCTGGATTTATCGCAGCAAATGTTAAATGTTGGAATTATTAAAATAAAAAAACTTAAATTAGACGGCAAAATTTCTATGCAGAAAGGGGATGCAGAAAATTTACCTTTCGAGGACAATAGATATGATGCTGTTTCCGTTGCATTTGGAGTGAGGAATTTTGAAAACCTAATCAAAGGGTTGTCAGAACTGAGAAGGGTGTTGAAGGAAAATAAAAGTTTATATATTCTTGAGTTTTCAAAAGTGGAAGGTTTTCTAGGCCCGTTTTATATGTTTTATTTCAAAAATATATTACCGGCAATTGGAAGACTCGTTTCTAAGGATAACAGGGCTTACACATATCTGCCGGATTCTGTTAATGCTTTTCCTTACGGAGAAAAAATGAGACAAATACTTTTAGACACAGGATTTAAAAAAGTAGAATATAAAAAATTAAGTTTAGGTATCGCCACAATTTATAAAGCAACAAAATAACCTATGAATAAATTTCTATTAAAAGCTCTGGTTTTAGCCTCAGTTAGTATTGCAACTTTTGCAGACGCTCAATTTAGAACTCGTAACAGGATGGATAAGCTGGAAGATTTTGACCAGCAAAAATTCAGTTGGGGTTTTTATCTGAATGGCAATATTCTGGACTACCGGATCGTCCTTAATCCAAGATACGGTATGAATGCAAATCAGAACCTTGTCAGTTCAAAATCAAGCACCAGTTTCGGAGCAGGTCTGATTGCAAAATTCAGACTGAATGATTATCTGGATGTAAGGGTAGAGCCAGGTTTACAGTTTGCTCAGAGACAGTTAATATTCAATACTCAGGGAAATGATATTTATCAGAATGGAACTTTAACAAATCCTCCGTTCACTCCTATTTTTTTGACAGAAAAAGACAGGGTAAGAGAAATAAAATCAACTTTGGTAGATGTTCCTGTATTGCTTGAGCTTCATGGGGAAAGATGGTACAACTCAAGACCCTACATTGCTGCCGGGGTAAACTATATCGTAAATTTACAGTCTAACTCTGATTCAGAGGATGATAATCAACAGCAGGTTTTCAGATCGACAACACACAACTTTGCGTGGTCGGCAGAAATGGGAATTCAGTTTTACTTCAATAAATTTAAACTGACTCCTGCTGTGAGAGGAACGTTTTTCATGAATAACGAAATGGTTGCGGATAATGCAACAACGCCGCCCTACTGGTCAGCAGCAGTATCTACTTTACAGACAAGAGCCATCATGTTTGTTCTGAAATTTGAGTAGTATTACATAAAATTGAAACATAAAGGAGATGCCATGGCATCTCCTTTATGTTTTTAGTCAAAATATAGAGACTTTTATTTTTGTGAGTGTTTTTATTTTCATATTTTTGCTTTTAGTTAGAATAATTAGAAACCTGAAATGCTTCAAGAATTAGAAAACAATTTTTCAGAACTGGAAAAAAAGATTTTGAATCTTCATAAGAGCCACCAAAATCTTTCTGAAAAATTATCGGAACTGAATCGTGAGCACGAAGACCTGAAGAAGAAATATGATGAAGAGAGGAAGAAAAATCAGGTATTAGCAGAAGAACAGAAAAATATAAAATTGTATTCAGCAATATCAGGGAATCCTGAACACAACAGACTCATGAAAAACCATATCAACAGATTGGTGAAAGAAGTGGACTTTTGTATTGCGCAGCTTCAAAACAGTGGACTATAATGGAGGTAAGGAGAATAACCATCAACATTGCAGGAAGAGTATATCCGCTGAATGTACCCGCAGCAGAGGAAGAAACTCTGCGGAAAGTGGGAAAGCAGATTGAAAACATGATTAAGGATTTTGAACAGAATTTTGATGTAAGAGATAAACAGGATGCTTTGGCAATGTGTGCCCTTAAACTTGGAACCAATGCAGAAGTGGTATCTCTTAACTACGAAAAAAATATACATTCAACCAACGAAAGATTAGTGAAAATTAATCAGACGCTGAATGAAACCGGAAAATAAATTTTTCCGCAAAAACCTGCCTACAGTAATTCTAACACATTAAGGTAAACTCAACACTAAACAATTAATGTTCGAAAGTCTTTTCAATGGCGTGCTGCATTACGCAGATTACAGAGAGAAGAAATCAGATCAAATCGTGGAGATCAGGAGTTTACTCTAAATCACTGGATTATTGTAGGCTTTTTTATTTTAAATTTAGACAATTAAAACTCAATATATATATGACAACAGCCATAATAGTCGGCATTATTTGTTTAGTAGCAGGTGCTGTTTTAGGAATGTTATTTTCTAAAAGCTCCCTGAATGCCAAAGGCAAATTTATTATAGACGATGCAACCAAAAATGCCGAAAACCTTATAGAGAAAGCTAATGTACAGGCCGAATCGATAAAAAAAGAAAAAAATCTACAGGCTAAAGAAAAATTTCTTGAACTGAAATCCCAGCATGATGCAGATATTCAGACCCGTGAAAGGAAAATGCAGGAAGGAGAGAAAAGGGTTAAAGACAAAGAAAACAAACTGAACGACGAACTCAGCAAAGCAGGTAAGCTTGAAAAAGACTTAGACAGACAGATTGCTGATTATGCAAAGAAAACTGAAGTCCTGGAAAAGAAACAGCAGGAACTTGACTCTGCTGTATCCAGAAAAGTAGAAATGCTCGAGAAAATTTCAAATTATACCGCTGAAGAGGCTAAATCAGAATTGGTGGAGACGATGAGAGCAGAAGCCAAAACAAGAGCGCAGGCACATGTTCAGAGCATCATGGAAGAAGCTCAGCTGAATGCTAAAAGTGAAGCCCGAAAAATCGTTATTCAGACAATTCAGAGAATCGGAACGGAGCAGGCTATTGAAAATTCAGTGTCCGTTTTCAATATTGAATCTGATGAGGTTAAAGGAAGAATCATCGGTAGAGAAGGAAGGAATATCCGTGCCCTGGAAGCAATGACAGGAGTGGAAATTATCGTTGATGATACTCCGGAAGCAATCCTTCTTTCATGTTTCGATCCTGTAAGAAGAGAAATTGCAAGACTGTCCCTTCACAGGCTGGTAACAGACGGTAGAATTCACCCTGCAAGAATTGAAGAGGTCGTTGAGAAAACAAGGAAAATGATAGAAGAAGAGATCATAGAGGTTGGTAAAAGAACCATTATTGATCTTGGAATCCACGGTTTACATCCTGAATTGGTGAAAATCGTAGGTAGAATGAAATACCGTTCTTCTTACGGGCAGAACCTTTTACAGCATTCAAGAGAAGTGGCAAACATTGCCGCAACCATGGCTGCAGAATTAGGTCTGAATGTGAAAATGGCTAAAAGAGCCGGTCTTTTACATGATATCGGTAAAGTTCCTGAACAGGAGTCTGAACTTCCGCACGCTTTATTAGGAATGCAGTGGGCAGAGAAATATGGTGAAAATCCTGAAGTGATCAATGCGATTGGAGCTCACCATGACGAAGTGGAAATGACCTCTCTGTTATCTCCGATTATTCAGGTTGCAGATGCAATTTCAGGGGCAAGACCCGGAGCAAGACGCCAGGTGCTGGAATCTTATATCCAGAGACTGAAAGATCTTGAAGCAGCCGCATTGAGCTTTGAAGGAGTATCGAGTGCCTATGCAATCCAGGCGGGTAGAGAATTGAGAGTAATGGTTGAAAGCGGAAAAGTGAATGACGAAATAGCTTCACAGCTTTCTTATGATATTTCAGAGAAAATTCAGAATGAGTTAACTTATCCCGGACAGGTAAGAGTTACCGTAATCAGAGAAACAAGAGCCGTAAATATCGCCAGGTAATACGCTTTAAAATTGATATTACAGAAGAACCTTTCAAATTTATTTGAAAGGTTCTTTTTTATATATCCATATACTGAGTAAACATAGTCCAATACGGTAATGAATAATTATCATAATAAGTTGAATTATTATTTGGAACTTTCATTTTTATTGTTAAATTTGATAACTAAAATTAAAACCAAATTATTATGTTAAATGAAATTTTAAAAAATGCTAAGAAACTGAAAAGTTCAGAACTGAAAGACATCGTAGGAGGTTCCGGAAACGGAGGAACTCCTGATTTATCTTTATGCGGTTGCAATTGTGACGGAACATTAAGCGGACCAAAATACTGCGGGCAGTATATTGGATGCCTTCAGGTTATCAGATGCAACGATCAGTACTAAAATATCAAAAAAGAAAGGCTTCTGTATATATTATAGAAGCCTTTTTTATTGTACAGTTTTATATCTTTATTTATTAAAGAAAAATGGGTGACCTGTGATATATTTTTTGCTCAGCAGAATGCTTTCAAAAATGTCCTTATCACTTGAATCCTGTTCTAAAAACCAATATTCTAAGCCAGCTTTCTCAGCTGCTGCAAATATTCTTTTAAAATCAATCATTCCAAATCCTACTTCAGTAAATGTTCCGGTTTCTTTTTGCATATCCTTCACATGCCATAAAGCAAATCTTCCGGGATATTTTTGAAAATAATACAGGGGGTCAAAACCTGCCTTTACAATCCAATAAAGATCCAGTTCCATTGTGACCAGGTCGTTTGATGTGTTTTCTAAAATAAAATCATAAATAACCGTTTTATCATTCAGTTTTTCAAATTCAAATTCATGATTATGATAGGCAAACTGAAGACCTGACTGTTTCGTAATTTCAGCTGATCTGTTAAGCAGATCAGGAAGTTTTCTGTAATTTTCATAAGTCCTTTCTTCTGGAACCAGATAAGAACAGACCAGATATTCAGATCCGATAAATTGTAGATCATCAATACTTTGTTCCCAGTTATTGAGAAGTGTCCCTGCTTCATTTCTTATCACTCCTGTCTGATGATGGGAACTGATTACCTTTAAACCGGTATTGTTGAGGATCGATTGAAACTCGTTTCTGTTTTTACCAAAGAAGGTTCCGTCGTATCCGTAAATTTCCAGATCTGTAAAGCCTAATGCGGCTATTTTTTCCAAAGCGATCTCCGGATTTTTAGAAATGGCTTCTCTGATCGTGTACAGCTGGATAGCTAACCGGTGGTTTTTTTTCATTGAATTTGAAATTCCACAAGAATATAATCCCAGAAAACCTGCAGATGAAAGTTTCAAAAAATCTGCTCTATTCATTATTTTAGTTTAAAGAAAAGGTTTCATCTCATCTTCGATCTGCGTTCTCAATTCCATCAGTCGTTTCGCATACATTTCCTGTTGCTTATCTTCATTGGTCTCAGGAATCCATTTCGGAACAGGAAGTTTTTTCCCGTTTTCATCAACAGCCACAAAAACGATAATGCAGTGTGTTTTCTTGTCAAAAACAGGTTGTTTGAGATTTCGTGAGAATACATTGATAGAAATATGCATACTGGATGAACCGGTATAGATTACCTGTGCTTCGACTTTCACAATTTCACCGATTTTGATGGGCTCGTAGAAACGGATGCCTCCTACATATACCGTAACCGAATAATTTCCGCTCCAGGTGGTGGCGCAGGCATATCCAGCCTGATCAATCCATTTCATAACACTTCCACCATGCACATTTCCACCGTAATTTACGTCCGAAGGTTCTGAAATAAACTGAAAAGTAACTGGTTTGTTATCCATATTTTTTAAAATTTTAATAAAGATATTCATTAAATATCATAAAGTGAAATTAAATAGTCCTTTTCCCATATTAAAGTGGTATCTTGTAATAATATACAATTCGGAACGTAAAATTTAAAAAATAATTAATATATATATAGATGAAGAAAGTATTTTATCTTAATAGTTGTGACACATGCAGAAAAATTTTAGCAAAATTTGATCTGAGAGACTGGGAGATGCGCGAAATAAAAAAGGAGCCTATCACACAGGAAGAAGTGGAAGCAATGCATAAAATCACGAATTCTTACGAGGATTTATTCAGTAAAAAATCGACTCAGATAAAATTGAGAGAGCTTGATTTGAAAACAATGGGAGAAGATGATTTCAAAGAACTGTTATTAGATCATTACACCTTTTTGAAGCGCCCGGTTTTCCTCACTGATACGGAGATTTTCATCGGAAACGATAAGAAAAACATTGAAAATCTAAGAGCACATTTCAACGGAAATAATTAAAACTCTTATTTGTCAAAAAAAGTAAAAACCACAGAACAGTCTGTGGTTTTTTATGTCTTTAAATCAGAAACGGCATAGCATAAGCTTATAATTCCGGTTTGATTTTTACAGTCTGATTTTACACAAAAGGCATCTTAACGACTTTTGCAGGAATATCTTTATTTCTTACCCTGATAAAGATTTCAGAATCCAATTTAAAATGAGGCTTATTCACATAAGCGATTCCCAAACCTATTTTTTTCATTGGCGACTGCGTTCCTGAAGTTACTTTTCCAATTATATTTCCTTCCGCATCAACCACATCGTAATCATGTCTCGGAACCCCTTTATCCTGTAATTCGAACCCAACGAGTTTTTTGTTGATTCCTTCTTCTTTCTGTTTTGCAAAAATTTCTTTAGATACAAAGTCCTTATCAAATTTTGTGATCCAGCCTAATCCGGCTTCAATCGGAGATGTTGTATCATCGATGTCCATACCATAAAGACAAAATCCTTTTTCCAATCTCAAAGTATCTCTGGCGGCTAATCCACATGGGATAATTCCTTCATTTTCTCCTGCTTTTATGATCTCATCCCAAAGCTGTTCAGCATTTTCATTTTTAAAATAAATTTCAAAACCACCGCTTCCCGTATAACCGGTATTTGAAATGATCACATCCTCTACTCCTGCCACACTTCCTACTGTAAAATTGTAATAAGGAATTTCTGAAAGATCCGTTTCTGTCAGTTTCTGAAGGATTTCAGCTGCTTTCGGTCCCTGAACTGCCAAAAGAGACATTTCATCTGATGCATTCGTCATCTTTGCTCCGAAAGTATTGTATTTTGAAATATGATTCCAGTCTTTTTCAATATTGGAAGCGTTGACTACCACAAAATATTTGTCATCTTCCATTTTGTAAACAATAAGGTCATCTACGATTCCTCCATTTTCATTCGGAAGACATGAATACTGGGCCTTTCCGTTCACCAGTGCATCAAGGTTATTGGTTGTAACGTACTGAAGAAGTTCTTTTGAACCTGCTCCTTCGATAAAAAACTGTCCCATGTGAGATACATCAAACAATCCTGCTTTTTCTCTTACTGCAAAATGTTCTTCAGTTACTCCGGAATATTGTACAGGCATATCAAATCCTGCAAAAGGGACTATTTTCGCTCCCAAAGAAACGTGTTTGTCATACAAGGCTGTTTTTTTCATAGGTAGATTTATAATTTTTATTGTTCATATCCATTCGCATCACAGTATCGAATGAGGCGGTTCTGATATTTTATTTTTTGATTTTAAAACTGTCAAAAGTTTCATTAAAAACTTTCATGTAATTTCCATTCCAGTATTTTTTCTGACAGTTGATGCTTACAATATACAATTCTTTATTTTTCTGAAATACTTTGGTAATCCAGAACAGATTTTCATTATCATCAAAATATTCGTAAAAATATTCTGTGTAACCCTTTTTGCTGCTTCCGCTTTTCACGTTTTTCTCATCATCTGTAGAATTGTGCAGGGCAAGAATGAATTTTTTTGTTTCTGATTTGGGAAGTTCCAGGTCATGATATTCTGAAATGGTTACTGCACCGATCTGGTTAGTCGGAAAAATATTGACAATCCCTTCGTCATTGGTTGCTTTCCATGTGTCAGGCATCGTAATAGAGTAGTTTTCACTTTCAAAAAATTTCTTATCTGACTTTTGGGAAAATAAGAGCAGAGAGAAAAAAAGAGTCGAAATAAATATTATTTTTTTCATGATATCATCTAAAAATTGTGTTTGTATTCTTCCAAAATGATTTTAAACCATTCCGTAAACCGTTCCGGATATTTTGATATTTCATAATCCAGATCTTTTAATGAAATATAGCGAACTTCTTTTACTTCATTTTGATTTAAATTAAAATCGCTATTATAAGTTCCGGTAAAAACATGGTCAAGCTCATGTTCCCAAAGTCCACCGCCCACGTCTGCTTTATAAATGAAATTAAATTTTTCTGAAAGTTCGGTTTCAATTCCTAATTCTTCTTTTATTCTTCTCTGAGCTCCTTCAAGATAGGTTTCTTCTTTACGGGGATGCGAACAGACCGCATTTGTCCATTGGTCAGGGGAATGGTATTTCTGTGAAGCACGCTTCTGTAAGAGCATTTCTCCCTGATCATTAAATAAGAAAACAGAAAATGCACGGTGAAGCAAACCATTGATATGAGCCTGCTGTTTTTCCATCAAGCCTAAAACTGCGTCATCGGGATTTACTAAAACTACATATTCTTCCATTCCTACAAATTTAAGTTTAAATGATGATTTTGTAAAATATTTGTTTGAATTTTTTAATATTTATGAAATATTGGCTTTTTTTTAAGTAAAAATAAGCTGTCAATTTTATGAAAAATGCAATATAATAATTGTTTTTAAGTGTTTGAAGGTGCTTTTATGGTTAAAGTTTTAACATAAATCAAGTTTAACGGAAGTCTTTACTCAGAAATGTTTAACTTTGCGCTTTAAAAATTTAAACGATGGAGCTAGATTATATTAAGCATATCAGTCCTATTCTAAAGGATGGAATTAAAAATTATTTAATCGATATCGACGGAACAATTACGGATGATGTTCCCAATGAAGAGCCGGAAAGAATGGTAACCTGCTTACCCTACCCGGATGCCCTGGAAACAGTAAACAAATGGTATGATGAAGGTCACCAGATCTGCTTCTTTACTTCAAGAACAGAAAATCTGAAACAGGTTACAATAGATTGGCTGGATAAGCACGGATTTAAATATCACAGCGTTCTCTGCGGAAAACCGAGAGGTGGAAATTACCACTGGATTGACAATCACCTGGTACGCGCAACAAGATATAAAGGTAAGTTTACGGATTTGGTTGAAAAACAGGTAACCATTGAAGTTTTTAAAGATTAAAATCTGACTGAAGATTTAAAAATTGAATAAATAAAGTTAAACAGGCTTCCATTTTTTGATTTTTAAATCTTTTGTTTTTAAATATAGACAGTGCTGTTGAGGTCACATAAGTAAACAGCACATTAAAATTAATACAATCTACATATGAAAGTTTTAGCAAACGATGGTTTGGATCAATCCGGGATTGATGCATTGACAGTGAAAGGATTTGAGGTGATTACTGAAAAAGTTCCTCAGGAGTTTTTGATCGATTACATTAATGAGCATAAGATCCGTACAATTTTGGTGAGAAGTGCAACACAGGTAAGAAAGGAACTGATCGACCAATGTCCGTCTATTGAGATTATCGGAAGAGGTGGAGTAGGAATGGATAATATTGATGTAGATTACGCAAGAGGAAAAGGAATCCATGTAATCAACACCCCTTCAGCTTCATCAGAATCAGTTGCTGAACTGGTTTTTGCCCACTTGTTTTCCGGAGCAAGATTTTTACAGGATTCCAACAGGAAAATGCCGATGGTTGGTGATACAGAATTTGGGGGCCTTAAGAAAGCGTATGCGGCAGGGATTGAGCTGAAAGGAAAGACCATCGGAATTATCGGGATGGGGAGAATCGGTCAGGAAGTTGCAAAAATAGCGCTGGGCCTTGGAATGAGAGTCATTGCCGCAGATAATATGATTGGTAAAGCAAGCATCAAAGTGACCTTTTACAACAGTCAGTACATCAATGTTGATATAGAAACTGAACCTTTACAGGAAGTTCTGAAACATTCTGATTTTATTACCCTTCACGTTCCTGCTCAGAAAGACGGATTCATGATAGGTAAAGATGAATTTGAAATCATGAAAGAAGGTGTGGCAATCGTAAACTGCTCAAGAGGTGGTGTGATTGACGAAACGGCGTTGATTGAAGCTCTGGATTCCGGAAAAGTAAAATTTGCAGGTCTGGATGTTTTCATCAATGAACCGACCCCTTCAAAAGAAATTCTGAATCATGCTAAGATTTCAATGACCCCTCATACAGGAGCATCAACCCTGGAAGCTCAGGATAGGATAGGCCTTTCCCTGGCAGAGCAGATCTCCAGTATATTCCAGATTCATTAAGATTTCATACAGATAAAAATCCTCCGTAAAAATATTTGCGGAGGATTTTTTATTTTTTATAGATTGTTTTTGCTTTTCAGTAAATCCCTGATTTCTGTCAGCAGTTTTTGATCTTCTGTAGGTCCCGCAGGCGTTACAACTTCAACTTTTTCTGGTTTTTTATTCAGGCTGTTGATCCCTTTTATCATCAGAAACAGGACGAAGGCTACGATCAGGAAACTGATAACCGATGATAAAAAGTTACCATACTTGACCCCACTCCATGAAAGTTCTGCTATATTTTTTACATTTGCTTTTTCCAGAGCCGGATTCAGCAGCAAAGGCGTTATAATATCATCTACGAATGATTTTACAATGGCACTGAAAGCAGCACCGATGATAACACCGACTGCAAGATCAACCACATTCCCTTTAAATGCAAATTCTTTAAATTCTTTAATGATTCCCATATTTATATTTTTAAATGTTTATAACAAAAATATCACTTAAAAATAATAATTCCTGAATTTTTAAGATTTTTTTATCATAAAAACAGCATATTTTCCAGATCAGAATGATTAAATTTATTCAAAATCGGTTTGAATGAAAATTTTTAAAGCAGCAGATATAAGATCAGCAGACGAATTTACCATACAGAATGAACCTGTCTCTTCTATTTTACTGATGGAAAGAGCAGCATCATCCTGTGCAGGCTGGATTGTAAGGAATTGTCAGAATCATACTAAGTTTGCTGTGGTTTGTGGAGACGGAAACAACGGAGGAGATGGCTTTGCTGTTGCCAGACTGTTACAGCTCAAAGGTTTTGATGTAAATGTCTTTTGTAATCAGAACCATCACCAATTTTCCGAAAATACAGATACTAATTATAACAGACTGAAAGATTTATCAGGAATCTCAATATTTGATTTTACTGAAATCAATGCCTTCGGGTTTGATCAGCAAACAATCATCATCGATGCACTTTTTGGAACCGGACTGTCAAGAAAGCTTGAAGGAATATATGCAGAAATCATCAATACGCTGAATGCTTTGAATCTTGTAAGGATTTCTATAGATATTCCTTCCGGATTATCTGCCGATACTTTTTCAGAAGATGATCAGATTGTTTTTAAAGCAGACTATACTCTGAGTTTTCAGTTCTGGAAACGGAGTTTTCTTCATCCGGAAACGGGAAAATATGCCGGGAAAATAATTGTTCTGGATATTGGGTTAAGCAGAGAGTTTATCGAAAATAATCCTACAGATTATTATGTAACGGATGATCATGAAGCTGAAAAAATTTTCAAGCCAAGAGAAGATTTTGCCCATAAGGGAACGTATGGCAAATCACTGATTGTGGCGGGAAGTTACGGTAAAATAGGTGCAGCATCATTAGCTACTAAATCGGCATTAAAAACAGGATCAGGGCTTGCATTTATCCTTGCCCCGGAATGCGGATATGAAATACTGCAGACAAACTGCCCGGAAGCCATGTATATTTCCGGTGGAAAGAAGTTTATTGAAAACATCGAAGTGCAGAAGGATACTTTTTATGGAATAGGTCCCGGTCTGGGAACACATCCTTTGACGGTAAAGGCACTTTTGGAATTTTTAAGACAGGCTTCAACTCCTTTACTGTTGGATGCTGATGCTTTAAATATTATCGCTGAAAACAGGGATGCAATGGATTTAATTCCAAAATATTCCGTAATTACGCCACACCCTAAAGAGTTTGAGAGGCTTTACGGATCCACTGAAAATTCTTTTCAAAGAGTGGAACTGGCAAAAACTAAGGCCATCGAATTGCAGATTTTTATTGTTTTGAAAGATCACCATACCCAGATCGTCACTCCTGAGGGTAAGGTGCATTACAATATCACAGGAAATTCAGGTCTGGCAAAAGGGGGAAGCGGAGATATCCTGACAGGAATCATCACCTCGCTGTCAGCACAAAAATACTCTACGGAAGATGCATGCATCCTGGGAGTCTGGCTCCATGGAAAAGCGGCAGATCTTGCTGCCACCAAATATTCGAAAGAGTCAATGCTTCCCACTGATGTGATCAGCGAACTTGGAAATGTCTTTTTAGCACTCAATAAAAAAGCCACAACGTTGTTGTGACTTTATATTTTTATTATATTTTTTTGTATTAAATAGTTTTGTCTGTTTCAGGAGCAATTTTATTGTATTTAGAATAAACCATAATGATCAATCCTGCCAACATAAAAGGAATGGATAGAATCTGTCCGGTGTTTAATCCTGCAAAAGAAATCACTTCATCCCCCTGAGGCATTTTCAGGAATTCCACTGAGAATCTGATCGCCCAGAGAAGGAAAAAGAACAGACCAAACAACCATCCCTGCTGATACTTTTTGTCTGTTTTCCTGTAAAGAACCCAAAGGATCACAAATAAAGTCACATATCCCGCAGCTTCGAATAATTGCGTTGGATAACGGGTTACTGTAAGACCGTATTCACTGCTTTGCTGCGGAAAAAACAAAGCAAACGGTGAGTTTTGATCAACTGGTTTGCCAATGATTTCAGAATTAAAAAAGTTACCCATTCTAACAAAGGCTCCACCGATAGATACTACAATTCCCAATCTGTCAAATACCCAAAGCGGATTTTTTCTCACAATTTTATAAGAATAATAAAGGGTAGTGACAATTACGGCAAGAGTAGCTCCATGACTTGCCAGTCCTGCAAATCCTGTAAATTTCAGCCCGTTTTTTGTACTGATGGGTAAGAAAACGCTCCAGAAATCTTCTTTGAACAATTCCGGCTGATAAAAAATAACATGTCCCAACCTCGCTCCCAGGATGGTTCCGATTAGTGTCCATGTAAAAAACGGTTCTACGTATTTTGTGTCAACTCCATCGATAGAATACATTTTCGTCATCAGGAAATACCCGATCCCGAATGCGAAAATAAACATCAGGCTGTAAAAGTGCAGGGTAACCGGTCCCAAATGAATTCCTGTTGAAGGATCCCAGATTTTAAATGAAGTTTCGAGTTCTACTTTGTCAGAAGGTTTGATTTTCTCTGAAGATTTAACAGCATATTTCACTGTTTCAATATTTCCTTCCGTTATCTGAATATTTTCAGCCAGCTTAAAATCTTTATCAAAAAACTGGTAGCCTGAAGCTTTAAATTTTCCAAGAATGAAAGAACTGTTAACGAAATGAGAAACTTCTACATTTGCTTTATTAAAAATGACAAGAACATTCTGATTTGTCGTAACGTTAGCAAATGAATCAAGCTCAATAAGTTCTGTAGTAGCAAAGATTTTCACCGGAACTTTTGTCGAATTTACTTTTAGATTTCCTTCGGAAAGCCCGGCGGAATTATTTTGCGCAAAAAAACTTTGGGCAAACAGTGCAAAGACAAAAATGTAAATTCTGAAAAAAAAAGTACTCATTTTATTATATTTATAAGTCGTTTAGTCTGAAATATTGTTTTTTGGCGGTACCGGATCATAACCGTTGCCTCCCCAGGGATGACATTTGGCAATTCTTTTTACGCCCAGCCACAATCCTTTAAAAATACCGTGCACCTGAAGTGATTCAACCATATAATGCGAGCAGGTAGGCTCGTACCGACAGTTTTTAGGAAGCAGTGGCGAAATGAACCATTGGTAAAATCTGACTAAAATTACCAGTGGCGATGTAATGATTTTATTAAATGTAATTTTCAAAACAATGCAAAAATAGGCTAAAAAATTGAAAATTAGTTTAAATTTGTTATAAGTTTCAGAATGGTCGGAAGGTGTTCATCAGAAGATTAACGCATTTTCAGGATTAGATTTTACAGGTTGTGATCTAAATTCTGATTTTTAAAAATCCTGTAACTTTACATAAAATTTCATTAAAATCAAATCATCAATTTTGAGTCAGAATACTCCATTAGCGGAAAGAATGAGACCTAAAACCCTCGATGAGGTTTTGGGACAGGAGCATCTTACCGGCGACAAAGGAACCCTTCGGAAAATGCTTAGGAACGATACATTAAATTCTCTGATCCTCTGGGGACCTCCCGGTACAGGAAAAACAACCCTGGCAGAAATCATTTCAGAAAAATCGGGACGTAAGTTTTTTAAGCTTTCTGCCGTTTCTTCCGGAGTGAAAGATGTACGGGATGTCATCGAAGAAGCTAAAAAGCAGAACCTTTTTTCAGGAAAGTCTCCGATTCTCTTTATTGACGAAATTCACCGTTTCAATAAATCACAACAGGATTCTCTGCTACATGCAGTAGAAAAAGGCTGGGTGGTGCTGATTGGTGCCACAACAGAAAACCCAAGCTTTGAAGTGGTATCTGCACTGCTTTCAAGAAGCCAGGTCTATATTTTAAAGGCACTGAGCCATGAAAAACTCGAGGAGCTGATCGATATTGCTTTGGAAAGATTCAATAAAGATGAAAAGACAGACTTTACCATCAGGGAAAAGCAGGCTTTCATTCAATATTCAGGAGGTGACGGAAGAAAACTGATCAATTCTGTAGAGTTGGTCCTCAGTCAGTTTATCAATTCTGATACAAAGGACATTTCCAATGATGATGTAATGGAAGTTCTTCAGGAAACCATGGCACTGTATGATAAAAATGGAGAGCAACACTATGACATCATTTCAGCTTTTATTAAATCTATGCGTGGAGGAGATCCCAATGGGGCAGTGTATTGGCTGGCAAGGATGATTGCCGGTGGGGAAGATATTAAATTCATTGCCAGACGGATGCTTATTCTTGCCTCAGAAGATATTGGTCTTGCCAATCCGAATGCTCTTGTGATTGCCAATAACTGTTTTCAGGCCATCAATGTCATCGGAAACCCGGAATCCCGTATCTTATTGAGTGAAACGGCAATTTACCTTGCGGTATCGCCAAAAAGTAATTCTGCCTACACTGCAATCAATGATGCTTTGGCTTTTGTGAAAAAAACAGGAAATCTGCCTGTTCCTTTACATCTGAGGAATGCCCCGACAAAACTGATGAAAGATCTTGATTACGGTAAAGAATATAAGTACGCCCATTCTTACGAGGGCAATTTTGTGAATCAGGATTTTTTACCGGAAGAAATAAGGGATGTCAAGTTTTATGAACCGGGAAGTAATGCTACTGAAAAGAAAATTTCTGAGGAACTTAAGAAAAAGTGGACGGATAAATATTAAAAAAACGGATATTCAATTTGAATATCCGTTTTTTAGTTTAATTCTTTTTATTATTTCGTAACAGTATTTACCACCAGAGCTTTTTTACCGTTTATAGTTTCTATGCTATAGTTGGCAATCATATCAGCAAAAATATGAACATCTGTATCTTTAAACTCATATCCTTCAATAAAAACAGGAGTATCTTTTGGAAGGCCATTCTGAGCATTAAAATCAGACAGCGGCATACGGTCAAGAGTACCGAAATCTTTTTTGAATTTCACTTCAGCCAAACCATTGTCTGCCAGATAATCAAATTTTTTCAGGTTTTGAGGAAGATTTGATTTGGATTTAAAAACATTTACGCTTTGAACTGCATCTTTTCTTGCATCAAACATAGCAACGGTGCCCACCGCATCATTACAGACTGCAAATTTTACCATAGGATTTTTTTGAGCAAATATGGTTGCCGAAACAAATAGTAACACGGAGTAAAGAGCTTTTTTCATAAAATAAATATTTGTTGTTCAATTAAAATATGCTGAAGTCATTAAGGATATTCAGTACTTAACTGTTTTTTTAATTATTGTTGTTAAAATCGTGATAAATATACTTATTTTTTACAAATTGTTAATCAGAAATTAAGATAATTTGTAAAATACAGGATAATGTTGACCTTAATTATTTTTATAGACTTTCGTCCGCATTTTTACTTTTCTTTTCTACAAGATTTCTGACAATTATTTTCAGACGCTGAAACATAAATGAACTCAGCAATAAGATAATTCCCAATAGAATAAAAGCAATAATTCTCGACACATTATCCATCTGCCAGACGTCGTAAGCATATAATTTTAAAATCATCACTCCGAGTAAGCTGAAACCGATTTTGTTGAATTCGGGAATTTCTTTTTTCAAACCAAAATAAATAGACAGGCATGCCAGAACGGCCCATATGATCGGAAGATACAATACGCTGAAATGATTCTCAAGGGAATAGATATCATCGGTACTTTGAGCATTCATTAATATATAAGTACGCAACAGTTCAAAACTGAAAGCAGCAATAACGACTGCCGCAATCAGCCAATAAGATAAATGCTTTCTGATAAAATCTGATTTTGGAAGAATCTTAATAATCATATAGATTAATGGGAATATGTACAGCAGATAAACAGTAAAAAAAGAAGAATCAGTTTTTTTGCTGACGATTTCTGATACAACCTTTGAAGATGAAACATACACCAAAATCAATAACAGGAAAAAATAGATCAGGCCTGTCTTAAATTTTTCACTGATAAGGAGTTTCTCACTCAAAATAAGCAATATGAAAATATAAAGCAGGGTGAAAAGAAAACCTACCGTCAGGATGAAAGTAAAACTTTCGGCTGAGATGTGGTAGATGACTTCAAACAGAACTGAAAAATAAATAACTGCAAAACACAGGATTTTAAAAATGTTTTCATAAAAATCTGAGTCAGGACTTGTTTCCTGACCATCATTTTTCAGTAAAAATAAATTCAAAAGACAACTTGCGATTACCACGAGGCTGGTAATGAAAACCGGATTAAAAATAACAGTCAGTGAATCTGAATCAAAATATCCTGCCCAGGTAATGATCTGTGATAAAATAACCAATGGAAATAAGATGTAATAGAAACTTTTAAAAATCTTATGACGGGTTTTTCTCCAGATGAAAAGCAGCAGGGTGGCCTCGATCGCCCAAACAGTGGTGATAAGGTGCGTTTTCAGTTCAATCGCCAGAGCAAGTGTAATCAGACTAATGGTGATGCTGGTAAAAACCGAATAATTGGTGCTGAATTTCTTATTTTCATATTCCCTGTACCATCCGATACTGTTGAGGACTGCAAAAGCAAAAGGGAAAACCGAAGCAGGAAAATAGTGAAGTTCATTAAAAATGTAGACAAGACCTGCGACACAGGAAGAATTGATCAGTACAAGCATTAATATATCAAGTTGCTGCAAACGTTTTTTCCATATATAATTCTGAAGTGCAAATGCATAAAATAATAGGTAAGCAGCAATGTAAAAAGGAATAGCTGCCCCTGACGGATTTTCTACAGTCCAGAAGAAAAAATAGATTGATGTAAAGATGAAAGAAATCCATCCGATGCTTTTCCAATGTTTGAGATACGCTACGATGAGCATTCCGGTGTTCAACACAGAAAGGTAGGTGAAAAGGAAAATATAATTACTCTGCCCTGAACTGATCATCAGCGGTGCCATAAAACCACCAAAAAGCGAGAAAACCAGTAAAATTTCGCTTTTGTAATAGTAAGACAGTGCTGTTGAAAGGATTGTTACCAGGCAGGTGACAATAAATGCAGTATTCTGTGAAAAAAGATGATATTCCCGGAATGCAATGGTTGTAGTAAAATAGAGTACTGCCACACCGCCACCAGTAATTATTGATGCAAAAACAGCATAATTCTTTCTTAAAAAATGCCCGCTTCCGATGATCAGCAAACCTATTGTAAAACCGATTCCTGCCCGTGAGTTTTCCCCGATCCAGTTTTTATCAACAGCATATTTAACAAAATAACCGATTCCTAAAACCAAAGTAAAAATACCGACAATGGTCAGTGCATTATGTTTTATAAAATCAAAGACCGGAGCCAGCCAGTCCTTTTGTACATCAGATTCTTCAGGATAAACTGAAATAACATCGCGATTCTGAAGGTCAGCTGTATAACCAGCCATCTGTACAGATAATTCATTTTTAGATTCGTCCTTCACGTCTGAAAGAGGGGGTGTTTTTCTTTCAGATAGTTCAGAGATCTTTTTTTCTAAAATACGGATCCGCTTATCAAACCTGTAATATATCAGTATGAAAAGCAAGATTAAAAAAACAATCAGAAAAGAAAGAGAACTCATGAATAAGAATTTGACATCAAATATAAGAATTTGAAAAATAGAGGTTCCCGGTCAGACGGTCGATTTTTTTCTACAGCTGATTTTTAAGTGTATTTTCTTTCCAGTTTTCTTCGATGAGTTTCATTAAAAAGTCAGGACATCTGATAACTTTATTAGTAGCAGCATCTAAAAAGAAAAGAGTGGTGCGTGCTTCTGTGATTTTTATTTTTTCTTCATTATAAATTTCATATTCAAATTCTATCCGCACACCGGGGATTTTTTTAACATAGGTATGAATTTCTAATTTTTGATCGTATAAAGCTGGTTTTAAATACTTAATATTGTAATCAGAAACCGGCAGCCAGATTCCAAGCTTTTCAATCTCATCATATGAAATTCCTATGCTTCTGAAAAGTTCGACTCTCCCCAGTTCAAAATATGCGGCGTAATTGCCGTAGTACACGTATTTCATAGGGTCTGTTTCTGCGTAACGTACTCGTATTGTGTGGGTTGTGTGTATCATTCTTAGTTTTAAATTATACATACAAATATATTTTTTAATAATCAATACTTGCAATATTTTTTTTTAAAGTTAAAATAAGTGACCTTTGTCTTCCCAATAAAAACAAACAATCTAAAATTAATCAGGGCATAAAAATGGATGAAAATTTAATGATCATTTGGCAGAGATGCCTTCAGTTTATGCGAGATAATTTAAACGCAGCTGAAGACAATTCTGATCTCAAAAAACTCGAAAAATCCTTCGATTTACTGTTTGATAAAGTACAGCCAATTTCATTGGTTGACAATAATCTTACATTGATGGTTCCAAGTGATTTTTACAAAGAATATATTGAAGATAACTATTTATCGTTACTTTCTGCTGCCCTGAAGAAAAACATCGGTAAAGGCGTTAAACTTTGGTATTCAGTAATGGAAAATAAGCCCAGCGGCTTAGAAAAACCAGTTACCATGAATATGAAAGGTAAAACCGTTCCTACACCCAAAATGCAGGAAACAATGCCACAGGGTTTTTCATCCAATATCGTAAATCCGTTTGTAGTTCCGGGAATCAAGAAAGTAAATATAGACTCTAACCTGAAAGCTGATTTTTCTTTTGATAATTATGTGGAAGGTGAAAGCAACAAATTTGCTTCTACCGTAGCGAGATCGATTGCTAAAAGACCTGGTGCGACTGCTTTTAACCCTTTATTTTTATATGGAGGTTACGGAGTGGGAAAAACTCACCTCGGACAGGCAGTGGGTCTGGAAGTAAAAAGCCAGTTTCCCGATAAAGTAGTCCTTTATCTTTCTTCAGAAAAATTTATCCAGCAGTTTATTTCTGCTGCGAAAGCACATAAACAGACAGAATTTGCTAATTTTTACCAGATGGTAGATGTTCTGATTATCGATGATATTCAGTTCCTTTCAGGCAAATCGGCAACCCAGGACAGTTTCTTCCATATTTTTGATTATTTACATCAGAATGGAAAGCAGATCATCCTGACTTCAGATAAAGCGCCTGTCGATATTATGGATATTCAGGACAGGATTGTTTCCCGTTTCAAATGGGGGCTTTCTGCAGAGATCAAATCTCCCGATCTGGATACCCGTAAAAGAATTATTGTTGATAAGCTGAGTCGAGACGGAATCGTTCTGACAGAAGATATGTTAGACTTCCTTGCAGCAGAAGCAAAAACCAACGTAAGAGAGCTGATCGGTGTTATTAATTCAGTGATTGCTTATTCTACGATTTATAAATCTGATCTCAGTCTGGAATTATTAAAAGAAACCATCAATAAGATTGCTGCCAATCAGAAAAAGATCATCAATATTCCTTATATCCAGGATATTGTATGCGAATATTTCGGTATCAAAAGAGAACAGCTTTTATCTAAAACAAGAAAAAGGGAAATCGCTTTGCCAAGACAGTTAGCCATGTATTTTGCAAAAGAATTTACCAATGCAACATTTACCAAAATAGGAGAAGAGATGGGCGGTAAAGACCATTCAACGGTAATGTATGCCTGCGATACCATCAAAGATGTTTCCAAGATCGATAAAGAGGTTAAAAAATACGTTAAAGAGCTTACAGAGAAAATCAAGCATTAATCTGTACTCAAAGATAACAGGGAAAGTGGAGGATATTTTTGTTCTCCACTTTTTTATTTAATTTTGTCAGCTGAAAACAGCAGAGACTTAATTTTTACCTTTAAATTTTATTTTCATGAAGATACTGATGGTCTGTTTAGGCAATATCTGCAGGAGCCCGCTGGCAGAAGGAATTTTGAAATCTAAACTTTCAGATGATTTTTTAGTGGATTCGGCAGGAACAATAGCCATGCATGAAGGGGAAGCACCTGACAGAAGAGCCATAAAAACTTCTGCAAATCACGGCATTGATATTTCCCGGCAAAAATCCAGGCCGATCCGGAAATCGGATTTTGAAAAATTTGATCTCATTTACTGTATGGATCAGAAAAATTTTAAAGAGGTCGTTTCAATGGCTGAAAATGATGAACAGCGTAAGAAAGTTCATTTATTTTTAGAACAGGCAGGTCAAGATCAACATTCCGAAGTTCCTGATCCGTATTGGGGGGACCTGAATGATTTTGAAAATGTTTTTGAACTGCTGGACAGGGCGTGTAATCAAATTTCCCATCAGCTTCAACAGCAATTACTCAGTAATAAAATTTAAAGTAACGGCCACCCACATATTATTCATATAATTTATACTCAATCATCATGCTTTTTTTACTTCCTGCCTACCTTTCCGAGAATACACCCATCACTCATTTTTCTCCGGTGATTAAAGAATACATTATGCAGACCGATTATTTTTTTGTTGAGAATGAAAAAACAGCAAGAAAGGTCATCAAATTTTTTGCCCCTGAAAAAAGACAATCAGATCTCAGGCTTTTCCTTTTAGATAAATATACGGAGAATGCTGATATCAGAGAAGCACAGGACAGAATGTTGAATGGTCAGGATTTTGGTCTTTTGTCCGAGGCAGGACTTCCCTGTATTGCTGATCCCGGGAACCTTGTTGTAAAATGGTGCCATGAAAAAAAGATCAGGGTTATTCCTGTTTCAGGTCCGTCATCAATTATCCTCGCATTAATTTCCAGCGGATTTAACGGTCAGGAATTTACATTCAACGGTTATCTTCCCATCGAAAAAGGGGAGAAGAAGAAAAGAATCCAATTATTGGAAAGCGAACTTCAGAAGACCGGCTTTACTCAGATTTTTATGGAAACACCTTATCGAAACAATGCTTTGTTCGATGACCTCTGTAAATTTCTGTCACCCGGTACAAAACTTTGTATGGCTGCAAATATCAATGATCCTGAACACGAATTTATAAAAACATTAAGCATCAAAGACTGGCAAAAGCAAAAACCTGAATTACACAAAATTCCTGCAGTGTTCGTCATGGGAAAATAGCTTACTGATTTTATGCGGCAAAATATAGTTATTGGACAGATTTTTAATTGTTTTACAAATCGTCGGCTTGATCTATGTGAGACCGTTATCAAAACTCCTGTAATCTCATCAATTAATGCGTTTTTTACCAGAATAATAATTTAACAGCTATTAACAACTCTTTAGCATCATTATTGCGAATACATAGACATAACATTAAAAAAATATAATATGTCTGACAAAAAATTAGCGGGTCTTTGGATTGATTCACAAAAAGCAGTAGTTGTAAAAAACCATGATGCTCAAAATGCTTTTAAATTTTTCCTGTGTAGCCCTGTAAAAGCAGTAATTCAGCACGGAAATTCCAGTGAAAATGCAGGAAATAATGCAGAACAAACAAATAAAATTAAATTCTT
Organism: Chryseobacterium sp. HNCC26DJ238; assembly: GCF_057180465.1. NCBI lineage: Bacteria > Pseudomonadati > Bacteroidota > Flavobacteriia > Flavobacteriales > Weeksellaceae > Chryseobacterium > Chryseobacterium sp. HNCC26DJ238. The sequence continues at coordinate 197,559 of NZ_JBXUGI010000003.1, read as the reverse complement.
TAAAGAAGTTGAGCATTTACTGATCAATTCTGAAGAAGTCTTGATTACCGGCCCGGGAACAATTCAGGAAGAATTAAAACATTATCTTCACGATACCGCTCAGTTCAAAGATTTAAAAATCACTTTAGAAACTTCACAGCAAATGTCTGATGAACAGGTTTTAGAAACGGTGAAAACGCATTTTAATGCTTAAATAAATTTTTATTGCAACAGAACATCCGAATATTATTGAAATATTCGGATGTTCTGTTTTTATCAGTTTATTTTTTATTTCGGCTTCCTTTCCATTTTTTCAGGAATATGATGATAACCGGAATCAGGAGTACAAAAGGCCAAAGTGAAATCACGCCTAAAATGAATGATACAAAACTGTTCCAGCCCTCGGTAAGAGAATCTCCGAAACGACTTCCAAACCCGATCTGTGAAGTTGCTGAACTTCTTATTTTTTCTTTATGGAGCGTTAAATTTAAAGTACTGTAATTTACCCGGTCATCAATAAAGCGTAGCCTGCCTTCTGCAACATCAATTTCATCCTCAAGGTCGCGGATATTCTCCTGAATTTCCAACATATCTTTAGTGGTTTTTGCACTACGTAACATATTTCGGTATTTTTCAAGATATATTTTTTTGTTTTCTAATTTGATGGAAACATCACTATATTCCTCCGTAACATCATCAGAAGAAATATTTTTAGATAAAACAGAACCTATTCCGTCAGAGAAGGAATGAATCAATTCGTCAAAATTTTGATGTGGAACCCTGATGGTCAGAGTTAAATTTTCATCCGAATCCGTATTCATCAACTGCTCACTCTGAATATAGGCCTTGTTTTTCCTGATCATGTCATTGACCTGCTGTTGAGCCTTTTTTAATTCACCAACCTGAATGTTCAGTTCTCCGTTTTTAATGATCTTTTTTGAAATAACCCCTGTTTTTTCGGATTTACCTGTAGTTTCGGAATTGCCTGAAATGGCCGAAACAGGTTTTTCACTGCTTTCTTCATTTGGAGGAGGTGGGGGTACTATATCCATAGAAGCTTCAGAAGATTTGTCTTCTTCAATGACCTTCATTAAATCAGCTTTGACCTCATGTTGATTTTCAGATTTATTACAATTAAACAGGATTAAGCAAAATAAAGGCAGGATTATCTTTTTCATAATTGAATTTTTAAAATGTATGAAATGTTTATTAAAATAAACTTTTTTAAGTAGGATAAATATTCAAGAGACTAAAATAAGCAATAAATCAATGAACCATTCTCTCATCTGATTAATAATTAATATTTTTATGGAATGAAAAAAAGTCTTTTAGCCGTTGCATGTTTTCCACTCTTATTTATCGCTCAGCAATCTCCAAAGCTTACAGACGAAATGGCGGTCAGACTGGCCGAAAAACCGCTTCACTGCATCAACCAGGAATATCCTAACAAAACAGCCCATATCATCAACACAGCTGATGAGGTTTCTTTAAGCCCGAAAGATCTGCATCCAAGTTTCTACGGTTGTTTTGACTGGCACAGTTCTGTTCACGGGCACTGGATGCTGGTCCGTCTCCTGAAGACCAAACCTAATTTACAGATTTCGAAGGATATTGAGAATATACTTGATCAGTCTTTCAAAAAAGAAAATCTGCAGACCGAAGCCGATTATTTCACGAAGTATCAGCTGACCACGACTTTTGAGCGCACCTATGGCTGGGCATGGCTGTTGAAACTGGACGAAGAATTAATGACATGGGATCATCCTAAAGCGAAAGCATGGCATGAAAACCTAAAACCGCTGACAGACAAAATTCTTGGTTCATGGAAAGCCTATCTGCCTAAGCAAACCTATCCCAACCGAACCGGAGTACATCCCAATACCGCATTTGCAATGGTATTTGCATTAGATTGGGCACGGGCAGCAAAAGATAAAGATTTTGAAAACCAATTAACTGAGAAAGCTAAATATTTTTATTTAAACAACAAAAAAACCCCTGCCTACCTTGAGCCGGACGGTTCGGACTTTTTTTCTCCGAGCCTCGAAATAGCAGATTTGATGAGAAGGGTACTTCCTCAGAAAGAATTTGTTACCTGGTTTAATCAATTCTATGAAAAAAGGAGTTTAGAGAATATAGAAAAAATCCCTGTGGTCAGTGATTTGAGTGATTATCAGACGGTCCATCTGGTGGGTTTATCTTTTACCAAAGCCTGGTGCATGAAAGGAATTGCCGGATCTCTTCCCAACGGTCATCCTGTAAAAAAGGAATTTCTTAAAACGGCTGATGTATTTCTTGCCAACGGTTTACCATTACTCTTCCAGGGAAATTACGGAGGAGATCATTGGCTTGCGAGTTTTGCTGTTTACGCTTTGGAAGACTGATATTTCCTTTTAAAAAATTAAATCAATTGACTGCACTCGGTTTTTCATCATGTGTTTTTAACCACAAAGGACACTAAGAGATTTCACAAAGAACACAAGGCATAGTGAACCTTGAGAAGAGCCTTTGTGCACTTAGTGGTAAAAAATAACGTGAAGATTTAACCACAAAGGACACTAGGAGATTTCACAAAGAGCACAAGGCATTGTGAACCTTGTGAAGAGCCTTTGTGTCCTTAGTGGTAAAAAATAACATAAAGATTTAACCACAAGGGACACTAAGATATTTCACAAAGAACACAAAGCATAGTGAACCTTGTGTAGAGCCTTCGTGCCCTTAGTGGTGAAAAATAACATGAAGATTTAACCACAAAGGACACTAAGAGATTTCACAAAGAACACAAGGCATAGTGAACCTTGTGAAGAACCTTTGTGCCCTTAGTGGTAAAAAATAACGTAAAGATTTCACCACAACGGACACTAAGAGATTTCACAAAGAACACACAAGGCATAGTGAACGTTGTGAAGAACCTTTGTGCACTTTGCGTTAAAAAAATATAAGATTTATCATATATCAAACTGAAAACAATCATCGAAATCAATACCTAATCCCCAACTTCTTTAAAACAAAACTCAATAACCAAATCGGTCCGACCAGAAGAAACTGCAGATCTTTCAAAAATGATGGTTTCTTACCCTCAATCTTATGTCCGACAAACTGCAAAATCCATGTGATAATGAATACTGCAAGAAAAATCATCCACGATTTATTTCCAAGATGAATATTGACAGCATATGCTAAATGCTCCATTAAAAGCATTGCAAAAATCATAATGAAACCTATCAATAATGAAAGTCTGAGATAAAATAAAGTAACCAAAATCACAGCAATCAAACTAACGAGGCTGATACATCCATAGTAAGGTGCACAAAAATGGGGAGAGGGAGTTAAGGAAATAAATCCTAAAATAGTCCAGAAGATCAGTGGAACACAGATCCAGTGAATCAGTTTATTGGTTGAATTTCTGTGGCTTTCAGCATATTCTGCGAAAAGCAAATCGATCTTTCTCATTGTTTTGAATTTGGGTTTACTAAAATAATAAATTTTTGCAATCGAAATAGAGATTGATTACATTTGTCTTATGTCTGCTTTAGAAAAATTCGGGGTTGAGATTTTTACACAGCACAATATTTTTGAAAGAATCTCTGCCGATAAGCCTTTCCGTCCCGATAACCCTGCTTTTATTTTTATTAAGAGCGGATCTATAAAGCTGCGGCAGCATTTCAGTGATCTGGAACTTTCAGCCAATATGTTCATGGTAACAGATCCTCAGACGGTTTATGAAATGATCTCGGTAAGTGATGATTTCCAGTCAAGAATGGTTTCTTACAAGAGAGAATTTATTTCAACATTATCTTTAAAATTCAATCGCCTGATTACCTATCGTTATTTTCGCCAGCAGATGAATATTGGAGTTCCCTTTCATCAGGACGATATGGATGTGGTCTGGAAGAGTGTCAATTTCCTTAAATATATACTTGATTCTACAACGGAAATGACCTATAAGAAGGAGATGGTTGAGCATTTATTTTCTGTTTTCTGTTACCAGATGGCCGGGATTATTTCAAGTGAGGATAATAATTCAATGAACCAGATGTCAAGACAGGAGGAGATTGTTTTCATTTTTCTCAATGATCTGGCTTCTCATCATCATCATGACAGAACGGTTGAGTTTTATGCGGCACGGCAGTCAATTACAACCAGACATCTTTCATCAGTCGTCAAAACCATAACTGGGAAGTCAGCAAGCCAGATTATTGCTTTGATTGTAATCAATGAAGCAAAAGTATTATTAAACTCTTCTAAAAAGCCTGTTTCGGAGATTTCATCTATTCTTGGATTCAGTGATCCTTACTCATTTTCACACTTTTTCAAAAAGCATCTTGAAGTCAGTCCAAGGGAATACCGTCATCAGTTTGAATTGTAAATCTTACATTTGAACATCTTTTTCCCGAAATCAAACATTTGTTTGATATTGTCTTCTCTGTAACTTTGCTTCGTAAAACAAGGTAAAATGACAAAGAATATAAAAACAGCACTATCTCTGATGATAGCGATCTTTCCTGCGCTGTTTTTCTCACAGGAAATAAAAAAGATGACAGCAAATGAAATTGCTGATCTCGCAGTTCAGAATCATTATCAGTTAAAAGTCTCAGCACAGAATATTAATATTGCCAGACAGCAGACTGATATTACCAGACTTCAGAAACTTCCGTCTGTAACTGCTTCCACAACTCAATTTTATTTAGGAAATGTATCGGCAATTGATAAAGATTTTTCAAACTCAACGACAATACCGATGCCTCACTACGGAAGTACCTACGGGGTACAGGCCACCCAGCTGATTTTCAAAGGCGGACTGGTCAATAAATCCATAGAATTGGCAGGACTTCGTGAGCAGCTTTCTGAATTGGACCTGGAAAAAAATCAACAGGACGTTAAATTTTTAGTGATCTCCAATTATCTTGATGTTTACAAAATAATCAATCAGCAGTCTGTTTTTGATAACAACAAAAAACTTGCTCAGCAAAGATTAAAAAATATCAATGATTTTTACAAACAGGGAATGGTGACGAGAAATGAGGTCATCCGAGGTGAGCTGGCCATTAAAAACCTGGATCAGGGAATTCTGACTTTAGCCAATAACAGAAAGATACTTAACTATAATCTGAATATTGCTTTGGGATTACCTGAGGATACAGAAATAATTCCGGTTGAAAATTTAGAAAATAAAGAGTCGGGAATCGGGATGGACTATTATTTAGACCTGGCGCATACCACTAATCCACAGCTGAAATCTGCACAGACCAACATTGGAGTTGCCGATAAAAATATTGAAATCATTAAGACCGACAGAATGCCGACGCTTTCAGGATTTGGAGGATACAGTTTACAGAGACCCATTCCGAACAGAAATCCTGTACTGGATATGTATGCCAGCGGATGGCAGGGTGGAATTTCGCTAAGCTACAATATTGATAACCTGTATAAAACCAAAGAAAAAATAAAGCTTGGGGAGTTACAGAAGACGCAGGCAAATGATGCGCTGATTCTTACCGGGCAGAATATTGATATGAATGTGAATGCTTCTTATGTAAAATATCAGGAAGCAATTCAGCAGGCGGATATTTTAAATGATGCGAAAAGGTTAGCTGAAGAAAACTATAAAATCACCGAAGCAAAATATCTTAATCAATTGGCTGTTCAGGCAGAAATGATTGATGCGCAGAATCAGAAACTTCAATCTGAACTCGATTTTGCCAATGCAGAAATCAATGTATTATATCAATATTACAACTTATTGAAATCTACAGGGACGCTTTAATTTTAAGTGTAAATTTTAATAGAATTTTTCTTTACCCCAACCCTAAAGGGAGGAAAAACTCTCTTAAAATTGATTAAAATTATTCTCTTCAGAGTCGGGAAATAATTTTGGTAATATCAATATCACAATTTATTGAAATCTACAGGGATCCTTTAATTTTAAGTGTAAATTTTAATAGAATTTTTCTTTACCCCAACCCTAAAGGGAGGAAAAACTCTCTTAAAATTGATTAAAATTAATCCCTTCAGGGTCGGGGAAATAGTTTTGGTCATATCAATATTACAATTTATTGAAATCTACAGGGACCCTGTAATTTCAATTGTGAATTTTAATAGAATTTTTCTTTACCCCAACCCTAAAGGGAGGAAAAACTCTCTTAAAATTGATTAAAATTACTCCCTTTAGGGTCGGGAAATAGTTTTGGTCAATTTTTAAACGAAGTAAAGTAGTATAAAATCTTTGCGTTAAAAAAATAAAAACAGAAGCATTTAATAATAAAAAAACTCAGGAACTTCGTGTTCAAAATAGATAAAAAAATGGAAAACAAGGAACAGAATACTCAGGAAATACAGCCAGCCGCAAAACCTGTGGTTTCAAATGCTGATGTAAAAAAGAAACAGAACAGAAAGAATAAAATCAGGGCAATCATTTCAAATGTGGTGGTATTTGCGCTTATCGGTTTCGGATTATTCTGGCTGATCCGTCAGTATTTCCACATTGGTGACAAAACCTATACTGAATCGGCGCAGGTAGAAGAATTTATTAACCCGATCAATACAAGGGTATCGGCATATATCAAAGAAATCAAATTTATAGAGCATCAGCAGGTAAAGAAAGGGGATACGCTGGCCATTTTGGATGACCGTGAAATCATAACACAGCTGGGACAGGCTGAAGCAGCTTATCAGAATGCAATGGCGCAACGCTCAGCAACAAGCTCATCAGTAAACACGGTTTCAAATAACGTCAGTGTAATGGAATCTAATATTGCCGGAGCGAAGGCCAGACTCTGGAATGCTGAACAGAATTTAGGAAGATATAAAAACCTTCTTGCTGCGGAAGCAGTCACCAGACAGCAGTTTGATCAGGCTAAAACAGAGTACGATGCCCAGAAGGCCGCTTATGAAACTTTAGTCAATCAGAAACAGTCTGCGAATCTTTCCACAACGGAGGTCAAAAGTAAACTGGGAATCAATGACGCGGAAATTAAAAGGACGAAAGCGGCACTGGATATGGCAAAGATCAATCTCTCGTATACAGTGATTACTGCTCCTTATGATGGAGTGATGGGACGTAGAACCATTTCTGAAGGGCAGCTTCTTCAGCCCGGACAGCAGGTAGCGACCATTGTTCTGAATAATCAAAAATGGGTAACTGCCAATTTCCTGGAAAGCCAGATGCCGAATGTCAAAATTGGTGAAAAATTAATGATGACTGCAGATGCGCTGGGCGGAAAACAGTTTGAAGGAGTGGTAACTGCTGTTTCAGCAGCAACCGGTTCAAGATATTCAAGCGTTCCGACTGACAATTCTACAGGTAATTTTATTAAAGTTCAGCAGAGAATTCCGGTCAGAATTGAGTTTACGGCTTCCAACAAAAAAGAAGATGTCGCAAAACTGAGTGCGGGAATGAATATGAATGTTTCTTTGAATGCAGATAGATAGAGGATAGACAATTAGATAATAGACAATTAGATGATAGACAGATAGATGATAGACAAATAGAAGATGGACGGATAGAGAATGGACGATTAGATGATAGGATTACAAATAAAGATTTTTAACAGTCATTATCTACTAATCTACTAATCTATTATCAATTATCAATTATCAATTATCTATCAATCTATTATCTCTCAGTCTATTATCCATTATCTATCAATCTCTCATCTCTTAATCTTTAAAAAAAATTATGTACAACAAAGGTCTTTTCAGCAATTGGGTTCCGAAACCTATACAGCTTCTGATGATGGTTTTGCTCCTTACCGTGGTCATGCCGCTGGGTGGGGTATATACAGGAAACATCAGTTTTATGGTGGGCGGAACAGGTGTCATGTCAGAATATTTTTTATGGGCAAATTATGCTACCACCATTGGAATGGGGGCTTGTATGCCTGTCGTACTCAGAATGAAAATGAGATTTAAAGTCCGTGATAAGCTGGTGATTCTTCTGGTGATGTTAGGCCTGTTGAGTTATGTCAATGCAACCACTTTAGAACCAATGGTCATTGTTATGACCTCTCTGGTGATCGGGTTTTTAAAAATGATGATTACGATAGAGTTATTCCTTCCATTGATGGCAATGTTGGGCGGACGTGGAGTTTTTTATGGGGTGTTCTACACATTTGTATTGGTTTTAAACCAAATTGCAGCCTATTATGCTGTTGAAGTTTCGATACTGTATAATTATCAGCAGTTTTTTGTCCTTGCATCGGTCCTGTGTTTTATGTTGGCGATGCTGTGTTGGGTTTTGATGCACGACCAATATTTTGCCTTGAGAGTGCCGCTTCATTATATTGACTGGCTGAGTATCCTGCTTTTTGTGTCTACGTTTATGTTTTCGGCTTACGTTTTTGCGTTCGGAAAGCAGCAGGACTGGCTTCATTCAAAAAATATCATCAATGCGGGTATTGCAGCGTTTGTGAGTTTTGCGTTATTGGCTATCCGCCAGCTGACTTTAAAAAGACCGTATCTGTCATTTCAGATTTTTACAAGGAGCAATGTATTGAATGGGTTGTTTATGCTGCTTTGGCTGGGAATGTTTTTAGGAACAACATCAATACAGAATATATTTTCAGTAGGAGTTTTGGGCTATGACCAACTGACAAATGCTAAGCTCAACGTAATAATGGTTCCCGGAATTATATTGGCAGGGATCATCGCTGTATTTTGGTTTAAGAAAGAAAGACCTCTTAAAATGTTCATTTTTTCCGGCTTTGCTTCGATGACGGCTTATGCAGTGATTATGTATTTTTCTATGGTGTTGGAATTTAATTATGAAAACTGGTATCTGCCGATGTTTCTGAAGGGCTATGGTATGTGTTCCCTTTTTATTTCGGTTTGGTATTATACGCTTGATAAGCTTGAACTGAATGATATGCTGGCAGCTATCGGATTGGTTTTGGTCTGGAGAACGTTTTTGGCGGTAGGATTTTTTTCGGCTTTGTTTTCCTGGTTTCAGTATCAGTTTCAGATTGTAAGCCTGGGGGATCTGGCAGTCTATATGGATGGGATGACGGTTACCCCGCAGACGGTTGCGGCCAATATGAAAACCATTCAGCTCAATGCGATAATTGCCTCCAACAAAAAGATCTTCGGCTATATCATTGTCGCAGGATTTGGAGTGATGCTGTATGTGATCACTCATCATTTCGGGGAGAAAAGGACTCCTTATTTAAGAATTGTAAGACTTCTTAATGGAAAATCAGTAATAGCAAGACGGAGAGAAAAGGAGAGAAAAAAATTAGAAGAAGATATTAAAGGCGCAGCAGGTCCTGTGATCTAAAGAAACCTTGTTTTTCACTTGTAAAGTCTCGTTTTGTTTTCAGAGCGGGGCTTTACTTTTAAGTATTACCCATTACCAATTACTCATTACCTATTACCCATTACTGATTGCTCATTACTCATTTATATGGTGAGATCATTCCGAAACAAATACAAAAAAATCCCCTGAAAAAATTCAGAGGATTTACTATTTTAATGAATCAGATTCTAATTTCTCAGATACTGTCCGATATCTGCCGAATCAAAAGTGTAGGCATTGGAGTTTTCAGATTTATCTAATTTTTTACTGATCGTCAATGCCCAAAGAACCAATTCTTTACAGAAGTTCTGATCATCCGTGTTTAATTCAGAAGCATTTTCATCAATCACAGCCGTCAGAGGGGTAATACTGTTGAGCTTAGTGTAGAATTCTTCGTCAGTGTCGGTATTGTTCAGTTCAAGATGATTTTTATTAAACCATTTGATCAAATCGGTATACGGTGTTTTGATACCTTCTTTTTCCAGTTTGGAAATGCGGGGGAAGATACTTTCAAACTGTAACATCACTGCTTTGTCGATTAATATTTTGGCAACATAATCTGCTCCTTCCTGTTCACCTTCATAAACCAGTTCGATTTTACCTGTAATCGATGGGATAATCGACATAAAATCCAATAAACGGACTGTGGTTTTGGAGGCATCTGTTTCAATCAAACGAAGTTTTGCTGCTGCCACTAAATTTTCCATTGCACTGATGGTTAAACGTGCACTCACGCCACTTTTAGCATCCACATATTCACTGTCACGGGCAGCGAAAGCCACTTCTTCCAATAGATTTTTTGCCAGGTCAGGAATCTGTATCTGTGCTTTATCCTCTGATGAAATCTGAGCTTCCTGTTCTGTAATCTGCCTTGCCAATGCAACGGTTTTCGGATAATGCGTGAAAATCTGTGACCCGATCCTGTCTTTCAGAGGGGTAACGATGCTTCCACGGTTGGTGTAATCTTCAGGGTTTGCGGTGAAAACAAACTGAATGTCAAGAGGCATTCTCAACTGAAAACCACGGATCTGAATGTCGCCTTCCTGCAGGATATTAAATAATGAAACCTGGATTCTCGCCTGTAAATCGGGTAACTCATTCAGTACAAATATCGAACGGTTGGCTCTCGGAATCATTCCGTAATGCAGAACCCTTTCATCAGAATAGGGGAGTTTTAATGTTGCAGCTTTAATAGGATCAATGTCACCAATCAGATCGGCAACATTCACATCAGGAGTTGCCAGTTTTTCAAAGAAACGGTTCGAGCGGTGAACCCATGAAACCGGAGTTTCATCACCCAGTTCTTCAATCAGATCCCTTGAATATTTCGAAATCGGCTGAAACGGACTGTCATTAATTTCAGAGCCTTTTACAATCGGCATATACTCATCCAGAAGGTTTACCATGCTTCTTGCGATTCTTGTTTTTGCCTGCCCGCGCAATCCCAGCAAATTAATATGATGACCGGCAAGAATAGCCTTTTTTAATTGGGGAACTACCGAATCTTCGTATCCCCAGAGTCCCTCAAATACCGGCTCTTTTGCTTTAATTTTTGCAATCAGATTCTGCTGAATTTCCTGACTGATGGTTTTATCGGTATATCCTGACTGCTTTAATTCTTTAAATGTAATATCGTTTTTCATTTTCTTTTAATGATGTAATTTTAATTGAAAGTTTGAATCTGAGTAAATTTTTAACGCAAATTCCGCAAAGATTTTTGTTACTGCTAACTGTTTTATTTTTCGTTCACAAAGGCGTTTCACTCAGCAAAGTAATTTTTCTCTATGAGTAGAAAGAAATCCTTATGTTAATTTTTGACTGATTCAGAAATGACTTAGGAAGCCGAGGCGTTAAAAAATTTTAAAAAAATCCGTTAAAAAGTTTCCACTGTTTGAGCGTGCAAAAATTTTAAGTCATAAGCCAAATCTTCTATTGCACAAGTTTTGGAGATTTTAGGAAAATATTTAAAATTTTAGCAGGAGTTTCCATTCTTGTCCCGAAGCTTCGGGATCGGTTCTTTTGTTTCATGACAAAAGAACATACCTAGATCCTTTTGATCCTGTTCTTTTCGTAATCCTCGAAAATCATCTGTCCCAAGCCTGAAAGTCCCGTCAGGAAAGCTTTTCCTTTATTCTGAGCCGTAAAAGCGTTGACAAATTGACGGAGATAAGGATCCTGAGCAATCATAAATGTCGTAATTGGAATTTTAAGTTTCCTTGCCTGCGCAGCTTTGTTAAGACATTCGGAAACAATTCTCTGATCCAAGCCTACACTGTTCATGTAATACTCACCATTAGGTAGTTTCAGACAGCTCGGTTTTCCGTCTGTGATCATGAAAATCTGCTTATTGGTATTTCTTTTTCTTCGGAGAATATCCATTGCCAATTCAAGTCCCGCAACCGTGTTTGTATGATACGGACCAACCTGTAAATAGGGAAGGTCTTTGATCTTGATGGGCCACGCCTCGTTTCCAAAAACGATGATATCGATGGAATCTTTCGGATATTTCCGCTTAATCAATTCGACCAAAGCCATGGCTACTTTTTTGGCTGGAGTAATTCTATCTTCACCATACAGAATCATTGAGTGACTGATATCGATCATCAAAACCGTGCTCATCTGAGCTTTATGCTTGGTTTCTTCTACGATGAGGTCGTCTTCAGTCATTCGAAGATCTGCAATTCCGTTGTTGATCTGTGCGTTCTTCAGACTTTCAGTCATATTTACGGCAGAAAGATCGTCACCATACTGAAAGTTTCGGTTTTCACCATCCCGCTCGTCACCAACTCCGGATTTGTTGGTTCTGTGATTGCCGATACCGCTTTTTTTAAGCTTGCCAAAGATCTGGTCCAGTGCATATTCACGCAACGCAGCTTCCAATTTTGCAGTGAGGACATTCTTTCCTTTACCTGTACCGGTATTTCCGTCTTCTGAATCATCTTCCTTCTTGATATACCCACGTTTTCTGAGATCTTCTTCAAAATCTTCAAGAGTATATTCATCGGTAAAAATATCATATTCTTTATCCAGCATATCAAGCCATTCAAAAGCTTCTTCGATATCGCCGGAAGTGTGGGTCAGTAAATCTTTAAACACATCAAAAACCCGGTCAAAATGTGAAATTTCTTCCGGAACGTGTTTGCTGAATGTAAAACCCTGTTGAAAATTAAATTGTTTATCTGTCATGAGATGAATCTCGTTTTTAGAATAGACAAGTTAGGGAATTTTGTGGGAGCGGAGTAGTTTTAAAAATAGAAAATGTGGATGATTGTGATAGGAATTAGATTTGATAATACAAGTGTAGATTTTGATTTCAGTAGATCGTATTGTCTGATAACTGCCAATTTCCATTTAAATCAAAGCTGATTGACCTACGTAAGTTAAATTTCAAATTAAGCCATGACAAATCACTGTTTAGGAACATTTTTTCTATAATATTTTCACACTTTTTAATCTCTCTCTTATCTTTTAAAAAGTCCTTTAAACCAAGAGCATCTTTCCATTTAGGTTTAGCAGAATTAGCTACGAAAACTTTTTGTAAATTTCCTTTTTTTGTAAATTCGAAATAATAAGTTTCAAAACAATTTACTTTTTCTGATTTTAAATTTTTATTTAGAATAAAGTTTTTTAGGTAAGTATCAATCGTGTCTTTTTTTGCTTTTAAAAATTCGCGATAAGGTTTATATTTTTCCCGAAGTTCATTTTGTTTTTTTGTCAATTTATACATCATTCTATATCCATCATATGAGTAATTTTTCCCGAGTGGAAGAGCGCTTTCAAAATTTTTATAAATTGAATCTAGTTTTAGTTGACTTTCAACAAACCTAATGTTTTCGGCAATAATTTTGATGGTTGGTTTTTCTTCGTCTTGGTATAAAGGACAGCTATAAACCTGTTTTTGTGTGTTGTTTAAAGTTTTAAACTGAAAATTAATTTCACTACAATGCAAATAGTTTCTCTTCCAATTTTCAATAAGAGAATCTGTTGGCAAATTAATCTGATTAGATTGCATTAATTTGTCAATTACTACTTTTGTTTTATCTGTTTCAATGGATGTTTTCTGGAAAAATTCAACAGTGTTTTTTAATTCATTTCTTTTCCTCTTTGAATAATTATACTGTGTGGTTTTATTAGTGATAAATCCAAAATATTGATTGTTTTTATTTTTACGTAGTTCAATAATTTGCCGAGGAAATAATATTCTTATATTAATTAAATCATCGGATTCTTCAATGGGACAAATATTAAAAATAATTTTGTTTTTTTCCTCAAAGCTTATCTTTTGATTGAGTTTTTCATTTTTTATGAACTGTAATTCATTACTAAATTCTTGGCTTTGAAAATATAAACTATAAAATGCTAAACAGATTAATAATATTTTGAACATGGTTTTAATTTAGGTTTTTTATTCAAATATAATTAAAAGAATATGCAGAAAAATCAAAACACTTATATTTGCACTACAAAATTCAGCATGAAAGACTTAATGGGACGTGCAGTCTGGGATTATTTTAAAAATGAAAATCCTGAAGATCTGCAGACTGAAACTTCAATTTCCGAACTCGATGAGCTTCCGGTAGACTATCTTTTCAGAGATTTTGAGCAGATGAATAAAATCGAAAGGAAAGCTTTGCAATTATCTCAGGGAAAAGTCCTGGATATCGGCGCAGGAGCTGGTTCACATTCTCTTTATCTTCAGAATGAAAGAAATCTGGAGGTTACCGCTCTTGATATTTCACCAAAAGCGATTGAAGTCTGCCAGTTAAGAGGAATTCAAAAAGCAGTTACTCAGAATATGCTTGAATTTGCGGATGAAACTTTCGATACCATTCTTCTGTTAATGAACGGAACAGGGATTTTTCAAAGCCTGAAGGTAATTGATATTTATCTTCAGAAACTTTATTCCCTGTTAAACAAAAACGGACAGATCCTGATTGACAGTACGGATATTTTATATATGTTTGATGCTGATGAGGATGGTGGAGTTTATATTCCTGCAGAAGGATATTACGGTGAGTTAGACTATATCGTGCATTATAAAGGTGAGTCTGAAGATCCGATCAAGTGGCTGTATCTTGATTACAACACGCTACAAAATGCTGCAGAAAATAATGGTTTTAGAATTGAAATGGTTTTGCAGGAGGAAGATTCTTATCTGGCAAAACTGACTAAAAAATAAGATCCTTGTTATTGTGATTATAACACGATGATTTATTAAATCTGATGTTCTCAACTATGTTAATGGTGAGATTTTTTTTAACTATTGATAGTATCAGGTACTTAAGAAAGGTTGAGTTTAACTTTATTTCAAATAGTTTACATCACAACTTTATTTTATTCAGAAAATCTCATTAAAAAATAGCCTGAAAACAACCTATAGTAATTGTTGAAAATCAGGAATAAGATAACAATTCCAAAAATAACTGGGAACCAATAGGATTGAGATCTGTACACAATTCTCCTGGGCATTGCAGTTATCCAGATCAGTAAAATCAGCGGGCCTGCAATGATCAGAAGATTTTTTAAGCTATACCTTGATGGAGTAACCAAATCATTTTCAACTAAAAAATTGTAGATGTAATATTGGAGGACGACGTAGATGATTCCTGATATAAATGTGAAAATTGCAGGAATGAATTTTTTTAATTTTAAGAAATTTAAACTTAGCAAAACGGCTCCGAAAAATGTTCCCAAAAAAAAGCTTGAAACCAGAATCAGTGTTCTTGAATAGAGCCTGAAAGCGGATTGATCATTTGTGATGTGATCTTTCCAGTCTTCAATTTCTTCCTGCTTTTTTATTGCATCAGCTTCTTTTTTGTTTTGAATATTATTTTGGATGTTGTTTTTTTCTGCTTCGGTGAAAATCTGTCCTCTTGCTTCAAGGATTTCAAATGCCATCTGAACAGCTTCGGGAACAAAACGGTTTTCAGGGTTTAAATAATTTTTCAGTTCTTTATCGGAGAGTTTATTTAAAACATTTCTTTTAACCATTATTCAGAAAAAATGGGCATCGGAAAATGCCCATTTGTATATTTTAAGATTTAAAAATTATCCTATCTCAATACCATTTTCCACGGTTTCATCAGGTGTCACAAATGACAGTTTTCCGTCAGGTTTTGTCGTCAGCAACAACATTCCCTGAGACTCGATTCCCCTGATTTTTCTCGGAGCAAGATTCAGTAAAATCATTACCTGTTTTCCAATCACTTCCTCTGCTGTAAAGCTTTCTGCGATTCCTGAAACTACAGTCCTTACATCAACGCCTGTATCTACGGTCAGTTTCAGTAATTTATCAGCTTTTTCCACTTTTTCAGCTTCTGTAATCGTTGCTGTTCTCAGGTCGATCTTGGTAAAATCGTCAAACTGTATCTCGTCTTTCATAGGATTGGCATTAGGGTTTGTTTTTTTATTGCTCTGTTTCGTATTTTCTAATTTCTGAATCTGAAAATCAATGACATCATCTTCAATTTTTGAGAAAAGGAGAGAGGATTCGTTGATCTGATGTCCTGTTTCAATTAAAACATTTTTAGTCTCAACATCACTCCAGTTCAGTTTCTGAACATTAAACATATTCAGTAATTTTTCCGAACTGAAAGGCATAAACGGTTCACATAACTGCGCCAGCGCAACCGCAATCTGAGCTCCGACAAACAGAGATTCAGCTGCTTTTTCCGGATTATCCTTAATGGTTTTCCAGGGTTCTTCAGCCTGCAGATACTGATTACCGAAACGGGCTAAATTCATAAGTGCCGTAAGCGCATTTCTGAATTCATAGTTTTCTAAAAATCCTGAAATTTCTTTTGCAGCTTTGTTGATTTCCTGAAGCTCTGCAGCATTTACATCACCTTTCGGAACAATTCCGTCATAATATTTATGGACAAGAACGGCCACTCTGTTGATAAAGTTTCCGAAAATCCCAACCAGCTCAGAATTGTTTTTCGTCTGAAAGTCTTTCCACGTAAAATTGTTATCCTTGGTTTCCGGCGCGGAAGAAAGTAGCGCATAACGCAGCACATCCTGCTGTCCCGGGAATTCCTCAACATATTCGTGAGCCCAGACTGCCCAGTTTCTGGAAGTTGATATCTTGTCGTTTTCTAAATTTAAAAATTCAAAAGCCGGAACATTGGCAGGCATAATATAATCGCCATGGGCCTTCATCATTGCCGGGAAGATAATACAGTGAAAAACAATATTGTCTTTTCCGATGAAGTGAACAAGGTCACTATCTTCACTCTGCCAGTAATCTTTCCAGTCTTTTCCGTTTTTCTCCGCCCATTCCTTGGTGAAAGAAATATAACCGATCGGTGCATCAAACCACACATACAATACTTTCCCTTCAGCATTCGGAAGAGGGACAGGAACTCCCCAGTTAAGATCCCGGGTCATGGCGCGCGGCTTTAATCCATCCGTCAGCCAGGATTTCACCTGTCCGTATACATTAGGTTTCCAGTCGTCTTTATGACCTTCGATGATCCATTCATTCAGGAAATTTTCATAATCATTTAGTGGTAGGTACCAGTTTTTAGTGTCTTTTAAAATGGGTACATTTCCGCTCAGCATTGATTTTGGATTGATCAGTTCTGAAGGTGAAAGGGTAGAACCGCATTTCTCACACTGATCTCCGTAAGCATTTTCGTTTCCGCAATTCGGACAAGTACCTACAATGTACCGGTCTGCTAAAAATTCATTAGCCTGTTCATCAAAATACTGTTCGGAAACTTCTTCAGTGAATTTTCCTTTTTCGTAAAGTGTTTTGAAAAAATCCTGGCTCGTATCGTGATGTCTTTTTGAAGTCGTCCTGGAATATTCGTCGAATGAAATTCCCAAATCAAAAAATGATTTTTTGATAATTTCGTGGTACTTATCCACAATATCCTGAGGAGTGACTCCTTCTTTTTTTGCTCTTATGGTGATGGGAATTCCGTGCTCATCTGATCCGCAGATAAAAGCCACATCTTTTCCTGATCTTCTCTGAAATCTTGCATAAACATCCGCAGGAATATAGACACCTGCCAAATGCCCTATATGAACCGGTCCGTTTGCGTATGGCAAAGCTGCCGTAATCATCTTTCTGTTTGACATTTATAGTATAGTTTTAAGTCTGCAAAGATAAAGATAATTTGGCAATCGCTATTTTGAAAATTAATTTTGATTTAATTATCGCTATCATCCCAAAATGATCAAATAATAGTTAAACAATTGTTTAATTTATAACGTGTGTTAGTGTTGTGTTATGCATTGAATAATTATCTTTATGATATTGATTATTAATGAGATAATATAATTATGTGGTATAATTTACAAAATATTAACGAAATTTAATGTAAAATTAACATAATTGTATTTTTTTTTTAAATTGCAAGACTGCTCATGCAGTTTTAAACAAAAGAAAACTATATAAAATAATATTTGTGAAAAATTTTACAACGGTATTAAAAATTGCTCCTGCATTTTTATTGGCTGGTTCCATGATGCAAGCGCAAACGCAAGACTCCACAACTAAGGAGAAAGCGATTGAAGAAGTAGTGATGATTGGTTACGGAAAGCAAAAGAAAACTGATTTAACAGGATCTGTTACCGCTTTATCAACTGCTGATTTTAACAGGGGTGCCGTACCCACTGCAGAAGGGCTTATCAATGGCCGTGCTGCCGGGGTGGTAATTACCCAATCAGGAACGCCGGGAAGCGAACCTATAATCAGAGTACGAGGAGGTTCTTCTCTGAATGCTAGTAACGAGCCTTTGTTAGTTGTAGACGGCTTGCCGTTAGATGGAGTTTCCTTATCGACCATTAACCCCAATGATATAGAATCTTTTTCTATCTTGAAAGATGCGGCTTCGACTGCAATTTACGGATCGAGAGGATCTAATGGCGTTTTGTTAATTACAACCAAAAAAGGAGGTAAAAGATTAAGAGTATCATTAAATGCTTTTACTACGGTTAATACTTTAGCTAAAAAAATTAAAGTGTATAGTGGTGATGAATTCAGAACTTTAATCAATCAATTCGTTCCGGATAAAACTTCCCAACTGGGTACTTCAAATACTGATTGGCAGGACGAAATTTTCAGAACTTCTGTAACCAATGATATCAACGCTTCTGTTTCAGGAAGTTTGTTTGGAAAAGTACCGACTCGTTTCTCTGTAGATCATTTGGAAAATACGGGATTGCTTATTACTTCCGGCTTTCAAAGAACTACTGGAAACATTGCGATTAGCCCAAGTTTTTTTGATGATCATTTGAAGTTTAATATTACGGGTACTTATTCTTACACTTTTAAAAATAATGCCGATGAAGGTGCTATTGGTAATGCACTTTCTATGAATCCTACCCAATCTGTGTATGATGATAATTCTATCTACGGAGACGGTTATTATGAAAACAGAGGTGGTAATTTCAATTCTGTAACAGGTACGTACAATCCCAATGGAGTTTCAAATCCTGTAGCACAATTAAGAAATAAACATGATATTCAAAATTTCAAAAGATTTTTTGGAAATGTAAACATGGAATATAAATTCCATTTTTTACCTGAATTGAGGTTAATTGCGAATGCAGGTCTTGATAGTAAAGAATTAGACGGTCATGTAACAACAACTAAAAATTCCAGAAACGGGTATTATTCTGTTAAAAATACTTTTGCTTATTATGGTTCAGAATCTTTCTCCGGAGAAAGCCTGTTAAATAAAAATGCGAATGTACAGCTGAATTACGGTAAAACTTTCGGTCAGTTCAATTTTGATGTAATGGGTGGCTATGAATATCAAAATTATCATAAAACCAGTTTTTCAAGCGGAAATACGTTCTTGTATACTTTAGATCCTGACAATAATTTCTATAATCCAGATTCTAAACCGGATGTTAACCTACAGGCGTTTTTTGGAAGGTTAAATTTAGGATTTGCCAATAAATACTTACTGACTGTGAATTACAGAAGAGATGGCTCGTCTCGTTTTAGTAAAGATAACAGATGGGGTGACTTTGGTGGAGTAGCCGCTGCGTGGAAAATTTCTGAAGAAAGTTTCTTGAAAGGAAATTCTACATTATCCGATCTTAAACTGAGAGCCAGTGTTGGTAAAACCGGACAGCAAGATATCGGAGATTACAGATATGATTACTTTAAAACATATAATGTCTCATCAACCTTATTTTATCAATTCGGAAATACATTTTATCAGATCGCAAAAGCTAACGGATATAATGAGAATCTAAAATGGGAGGAAAGTCTAAAATATAATCTGGGATTAGATTTTGGATTTGCTAAAAACAGAGTAACTGGAACATTAGATTTTTATTTAGCAGATACTAAAGATTTACTTTCTGTTGTGCCAGAAGGTCCCTTAGAAAATTTAAGAATTATAGGTCCTAAAAATATTGGTAGATTACAGTCTAAAGGTATCGAATTAGGTTTGGATGTAAAAGCCGTAAAGAAAGAAAATTTCACCCTAAATTTCAATTATAACGCAACCTACAATAATATTAATATCAAAGAATTGGAATTAGATAATATTGATAAAGGAGGGGTTGGCTTAGGCGGATTTGTTCAGACATTTAAAACAGGATATTCTCCCTATGCATTCAATGTGTTCCAACAAGTCTATGACAGCAATGGTAAACCAATAGAAGGAGCTTATGTAGACAGAAATAATGACGGCGTTATCACATCAGCAGATAAATACATCTACAAAAAACCACAGGCAGATGTCACAATGGGTTTCATGACTAATGCAACTTTTGGAAAACATATTGATTTTTCTATGGCTTGGAGAGCAAGTATAGGAAATTATGTATATGATCAAATTTCTGCAGATAGAGCTCAGTTAGGTAATATTTATAATACAGTGGATGGGACTATTAATAATGCTCCTGTAGATTTTAGTAACACAAATTTTACATTTACGAATAAGGAATCTGACTATTATGTTAAAAACGGAAGTTTTGTGAAATTAGATAATGTAACCCTTGGATATACTTTTAATAACCTATTAAAAAATAATGGTTCTATAAGATTTTATACAGGGGTAAATAATGTGCTTATTATTACAAAATATAAAAACCTGGATCCGGAGGTATTCAATGATGGTAGAGATGCTTCAATATATCCAAGAGCAAGAATGTTTACTTTAGGGATTAATGCAAACTTTTAAACTTTACAAAAAAAATGAAATTAAATATAGTAAAATTAAGAAATCTGGCTATTGCTAGCGTATTTCTTTTTTCGGCAACTTCTTGTCTTAATGATCTGGATGTTACCGTCAATGACGATGAATTATATACATCAGAACAATTTTATGCAAATCCACAGTCTTACAAACAATTTTTAGCAAAAATTTATGCCGGTTTAGCGGTGACGGGACAAACCTCTCCAAACGGAAATTCAGATTTAGGACTTGAATCGGATGGGGGACCTAACGAAGGTTTCTCACAATATATCAGAGGATATTGGCAGTTACAGGAACTAACGACGGATGAAGCTATTATTGCATGGGGAGAATCTGACAATCCTGGTATTAGAGATTTAAATTTTAACACGTGGAATGCAGATAATAAGTTTAATGAGGCTTTTTTTGCAAGAATATTTTTTCAAATTGGCTTGGTCAATGAGTTTTTAAGAGAAACGACCGATGAAAAATTGTCATCAAGAGGAGTTTCATCAGATTTAAAAGCCCAAATAAAGACTTTCCGTGCAGAAGTAAGATTTTTAAGAGCTTTATCCTATTTTCATGCAATTGATCTGTATGGCAGGATTCCATTTGCAACAGAGGGTGATGTTATTGGTACTGGTGTAAAGCCACAGGTGCAATCCAGAGAATACGTTTTCAACTATCTGATAGGAGAACTGAATGAAATTGATGGAGATTTGGCTGCCGCAAAAACCAATGAGTATGGGAGAGCAGATAAAGCTGCTGCCTGGATGCTGAAAGCTAAATTGTACCAAAATTCAAAAGTTTATACTGGTGTAGACAGAAGTACAGAAGCTTTAACAGAAATTACAAAAGTAATTGCTTCACCATATAAAGTGGCAACAATACCTTACGCTAATTTATTCAAAGCAGACAACAATACCAATGGAGCACAGGATGAAGCTATATTTCCTATTACTTTTGACGGTATCAAGACAAAAACGTACGGAGGAACTACTTTTCTAATTCATGCAAGTTGTACTAACGCTGTGGGAGCTTTATTGGGTGTAGATGCAGGTTGGGCTGGTTTTAGAACCCGTCAGGAATTTACTCAGTCTACAGGAAATGATGCCCGAGTGATGAAAGTAGCAGGAAGTACAGATCCTGCATCAATTTCAGATTATGCAAAATTTGAAGAAGGGACTAAATTAATTAAGTTTTCCAATAAAACAGCAGGTGGTGCAAATGGTAGTGATGGTACTTTTACAGATGCTGATTTTGCTTTATTCCGAATGGCAGATGCTTATCTGATGTATGCAGAATTAGCAATTGTTAACGGAAAAGGAAGCACAGCTACAGCTTTAGGTTATATCAATACTCTAAGAACTAGAGGAGGTGTAACAAATATTGTACTGTCTGACATTAATGCTCTTACTACAGCAGATGCCAAAGAAGTATTTATTTTGAATGAAAGAGCTAAAGAATTGTACTGGGAAGGAACAAGAAGACAGGATTTAATCAGGCTAAATCATTATGCATCTGGCTACACCTGGCAATGGAAAGGAGGTGTCCAAAATGGATCTTCCATCGCTCCCACCAGAGCTTTATTCCCTATTCCAAATAAATATCTGAATATTAATCCCAATTTATCTCAAAATCCAGGCTATTAATTTTTAAAATTTAAATTAATGAAAAATATTATAAAGTTTCTTTTCGCAATGATAGCTGTCATGATGGTTTGGTCTTGCGAAAAAGATGAGGATCAGGCTGTTTTATCTTTAAAATCTGAACCAACACTTAAAGCAAGTGTAACTACTTTGGCTTTAACAAGTGCCAATGCAAACAACAATGCAATTACTTTTACCATTACTCCTGCAGATTATACTCCTGAAGTAGAAATCACGAATGTATTACAGTTTTCGGTGACAGGAAATAGTTTTGCAAAAGTAAAAGAGGCAGGATTAGGCAATGGAATATTATCTAAATCGTATACAGTATTAGAATTTAATGCTTTAATGTTAAGTTTAGGATTGTCTACTGGTGTTGCTTCTGACGTTGATATTAGATTAAAAACTACTG
The DNA here is from genome assembly GCF_057180465.1 of Chryseobacterium sp. HNCC26DJ238. Lineage (NCBI taxonomy): Bacteria > Pseudomonadati > Bacteroidota > Flavobacteriia > Flavobacteriales > Weeksellaceae > Chryseobacterium > Chryseobacterium sp. HNCC26DJ238. Next base: position 175,092 of record NZ_JBXUGI010000003.1, on the reverse strand, counting down.
TAGGAAAAGGTGCGCCTGTTTACTCCGCAGTGCAGAAAATTTCGGTAAATCCATATGCATTAATTTCTTATATGTATGCTCCCGGTAAATATCAGGGATGGGATCCCGGTACAGCAAATACTCTAGTATCTCCCAATTCTAATGGAATTTATGTTGGTTATATTAAATTTCTGGCAACTGCAGATAATGGACTTGCATTCAAGATTAACCCACAGAAAAACTGGGATAATTCTTATGGAACAAATAGCCAGTTTTCAGCAGCGACAAATACAATTCCCATTTTATATAATGCTGGTGGCGATATCGTAGGTCCCGGTCTTGGTTATTATCAGGCTACAGTAGATACGAATGCCAATACTCTCAAAATGATTCCATACCAGATGAGTATAATAGGATCTGCAACTCCTGGTGGTAACTGGAATACAGATATAGATATGGTCTGGGACAATTCTCAGTTAAAATGGACCGCAACAGCAACTTTTTTAGCTGGAGAATTTAAATTCAGACTCAATCATGACTGGAGTCAGCCGAATTGGGGAGGTGCCGGAGGAATCGCTTCAACTTCTGGAGCTAATTTAACGATTTCAGCAGGTCAGCACACGATAACTTTCGATCCGTATGCACTTACCTACACTATAAATTAGTAACGATTAATTCTTTAAAACTGTTGCTTTACGGCAGCAGTTTTATTTTTAAAGTATATATAATAATCAATATGAAGAAAATGACAATCGGAGCATTTTTGCTCTCCATGATGTTTGGTGGTGCCAATGCACAATCTTTAAAATCTCCTGACGGAAAATTTGAAATGGATTTTCAGTTAAAAGGAGGTGTTCCTTATTATAATCTGAAATTTAACGGGAAAACAGTCGTTGAAGATTCGAAATTAGGATTGAGAATTTTTAAGGACTCTTCAATAAAATTTGCGTCGGAAATCGCAAAACCTGAAGATGCAAAGTTTGATCTGAACAGCGGTTTTACAAAAACAGCAGAAAAAACAGATTCGAAAAATGAAACATGGCAGCCCGTTCTCGGCGAAAAGAAAAATTACATCAACCATTATAATGAACTCGCAGTAACGCTCAATCAGGCGAGTACTGACCGAAACATTATTGTTAAATTCCGACTGTTTAATGACGGTTTGGGATTCAGATATGAATTTCCCCAGCAGAAAAACCTGAACTACTTTGTGATCCGCGAAGAAGATTCTGAAATCGATTTCCCTTCTGATATGAAAGCCTGGTGGATGGTTGCAGACTACGACTCACAGGAATATCAGTACCAGGAAACAAAAGTGTCCGAGATTCCCGGAAGATGGGCCAAAGCAGCGGATGCCAATGCTTCTCAGACTTTAATTAAAAATGCAGTACAGTCACCGCTGATGCTGAAAAGAGAAGGTAAAGAGCCATTATATATCAATGTTGCAGAAGCAGCAGTTTTAGACTATCCCGCTTCACATCTTGAAGTGGATGCAGAGAATTTTAAATTCAAAACCCACCTTACAGCAGACAGACAAGGTGCGAAAGGCTATATGCAGACGCCACAGGTGACCCCATGGAGAACAATCATTGTGGCTCCGAAAGCAGAAGATGTGATGGATTCCAAAATGATTTTTAACCTGAATGAACCCACAAAATATACTGATACTTCATACATCAAGCCTACAAAATATATGGGCGTATGGTGGGAAATGATCATTGGTAAATCTCAATGGGCTTATGGTCAGCCTGAATCAAATGTACGTCTTGGCCAGACAGATTTTTCAAAACTGACCCCAAACGGAAAACATGGTGCCAACAATACCAAAGTGAAAGAATATATAGATTTTGCTGCTGAAAACGGTTTCCAGGGGCTCCTGATAGAAGGCTGGAATATTGGCTGGGAAGACTGGTTCGGACGTTCAAAGGAATATGTATTTGATTTTATTACCCCTTACCCGGATTTTGATATCAAAATGCTTAATGAGTATGCGCACTCAAAAGGTCTGGATCTGATCATGCACCACGAAACGTCAGGATCAGCTACAAACTACGAAAGATGGTCTGACAAAGCTTTTCAGTTGATGAATAAATACGGATACAAATCCGTAAAAACAGGTTATGTAGGGGATGTTATCCCGAGAGGAGAACATCACTATTCACAGTGGATGATCAACCATTACTACAGAATCGTTGAAAAAGCAAACGAATATAAAATAATGGTTAACTCTCACGAGTCTGTAAGACCGACCGGAGAAAGCCGCACCTATCCTAATTATATCTCTGCAGAAGCTGCACGTGGAACGGAATACGAGGCTTTCGGAGGAAATAATCCCGATCACCAGACGATTCTTCCGTTCACCAGATGGATGGGAGGTTCTATGGATTATACACCGGGAATTTTCCAGACAAAATTAGATTACTATTTTCCTGGTGATACGCGTTTTGTGAAAACCACCCTTGCCAAGCAGCTCGCCTTATATGTAACCATGTATATGCCGCTACAGATGGCTGCTGACTTACCTGAAAACTATAAAAAGCATATGGATGCTTTCCAGTTTATCAAGGATGTTGCTGCAGATTGGGATGATACGAAGATTTTATCTGCTGAGCCGGGTGATTATGTAATTACTGCAAGAAAAGCAAAAGGAACACAAAACTGGTTTGTTGGCGGAATTACTGATGAGAATAAACGGGAGTACACTGTAGATTTTTCTTTCCTGGATAAAGGCCAGAAGTATGAAGCAACGATCTATGAAGACGGTAAAGATGCTGATTATATAAATAATCCTCAGAGTTACAACATTTATAAAAAGCAGATTACAAGCAAATCGAAGATCAATTTCAAAATGGTCAGAAGTGGAGGTTTTGCGGTTTCCATTAAGCCGGTAAAATAAATATTTCGTAAATTTATAATCCTTAAAATTTAAATTTTAAGGATTATTCTTTTTAGTATCGAAAATCCAATGAAGTTGATCACAAAAATTTTTACCAGGCAGAATACTTTTTTGTTTTTACTTGTTGCCATGGTTGTATTAGCGAAAATTCTGCCATTTCATGAATCTTACAATCAATATTTTAATCTTCCCGGATTTATAGATTGGGGGATAGCCGGAATATTTCTTCTGTACGGATTAAAACTGAATTTAAAAGAGGTTATCAAAGATATTTCCAACTGGAAACTACATCTTTTGATACAGTCCGGAACGTTTATTATTTTTCCTTTACTCGCACTGTTGTTTTATCCTTTTTTAAAAGATACACCGTATTACAATATCTGGCTTTCGGTATTTTTTCTTGCAAGTCTTCCCTCTACAGTTTCATCTTCAGTCGTGATGGTATCGATTGCTAAAGGAAATGTTACTTCTGCTATTTTTAATGCCTCTATTTCAGGGATTATCGGCATTGTGATGACACCGCTTCTGATGAGCTTTTTTTTGAATGCCGGCGGGGAAGGTGGAAACCAAACAGAAATTATTGAACAGCTGTTACTGAAAGTGCTTCTTCCCATTATTTTAGGAGTCTTACTGAATCCGTTTTTTAAAAAATGGGTGACGAAATATTCCCATATTATTTCAGAATTTGACCGGTTGATTATATTACTGATTGTTTATGAAAGTTTTTCAACTGCATTTATTCAGAATATTTTTGTCTCTGTGCCTTCGTTTGTTTTTATTGCACTGGCGTTAAGTGTTGTGTTTTTATTTTTTGCTACCTATCATATACTGAAATTTATTGCAGAGAAAATGAATTTCAAACCTAAAGATATTATTACGGCCACATTCTGTGGTTCAAAAAAATCATTGGTTCACGGTAGCCTTTTTCTGCTGGTTCTGGGCATTGCAGATGATCAGAAAGTGTTATTTCTGCTTCCTGTCATGATTTATCACAGTTTCCAGTTGTTCTATGTCAGCTGGCTGGCCAACAGGATAGCCAGAAGAACAGCAGTCCAAAATTAAATCATCTTTCCGCATGACATCTATTTTTAAAACCGTTTTACTGCCTGTTGTTTCTGCTACCTCATTGATGAGTGCACAGTCCGTCAGTAAAATAATGAAACAGAAAGGATCATTCAGAAAAGACACTTTATTTTCTGTTACAAGTAGTTCAAAACAAACCCGTCTGCCTGTTACCATTATTAAAGGTGAGGAAAAAGGTCCTGTTTTTAGTATCGTTGCAGGGATTCACGGTTATGAATACCCACCGATTATTGCCGTTCAGGAATTATTAAATGAAATAAAACCTGAATTTCTGAAAGGCACCCTGATCATCATTCCGATTGCGAATGTAGAGGCTTTCCAGAAAAGAACTCCATTCCTGAACCCTTTGGATCAAAAAAATTTAAACAACGCTTTTCCTGGATCACCAAACGGAACTCCGACCAGTCAGATTGCCCATCTGATCACTCAGGAGGTGATATCCAATTCAGATATTTTTTTAGATATTCACGGCGGCGATGCCAATGAAGATCTGCTACCTTTCATCTGTTATTACGAAAGAACCGATACGACTGAAAAAACCGATCTGGCGAAGACTTTAGCAAATTACTCAGGGATGGAATACATCGTTTCTTATCCATATACAATAAGCCAGACTGAGCCGGCTAAATATGCTTTCAAACAGGCAACACAACAAGGAATTACCGCATTAAGCATTGAAGCAGGAAAACTCGGAACTGTGCAGGATGAAAGTGTCCGTGAGATCAAAACAGCAGTCTACCGTATGCTTGACTATTCCGGGATGTACAGTTCCAAATCTGAAAATAAGAGGAAAATTCCGGCTTTTCAGATCAACCGTCAGGAATACATCTATGTTCCTGAAAACGGAATTTTCTACAGCAGTTTAAAAAGTGGAGATCAGGTTCGGAAAAATCAGATTTTAGGATATATCACTGACGAATTTGGAAAAAAGAAACATCAGATCATTTCGCAAACTGACGGAATTATTCTTTACAAAATCGGTACACCGCCTGTCAGTAAAGACGAGACACTTTTCTGTATCGGTTATACTCAATCTTAATTTAATTATCATGAAAAAAATATATACCATAATAGCCCTGTCCGCAGCAGCATTAGCTTTTGCACAGATTCAGAAAGTAGAACCCGGGTTTTGGTGGAAAGGCATGAAAAACCCTGACCTGCAGATTCTCGTGTACGGAAAAGATATCGCCAATAATGAAATTGAACTTTCAGATGGCGTTCAGATTAAAGATATACAGAAAGTCGAAAACCCGAATTATGTTTTTCTGACCGTCAATACCAACGAAATCAATGTTTCAGAATTTAAGATCAACCTTAAAAAAGGAAAGAAGAATATCAGTTCTTATACCTACGAGCTGAAACAGAGAAATCCCAATTCTGCCAACAGGGAATCTTTTACTTCAAAAGACGTTATGTACCTGATCATGCCTGACCGCTTTGCCAATGGAGACGAAAAAAATGATTCAACTCCCGATCTGACCGAAAAGGCCAACCGGACTTTACCAAATGGCAGACATGGAGGAGATCTGAAAGGGATTATCAATAATCTTGATTATATACAAAAACTCGGTGCAACGGCAGTTTGGCTGACTCCCGTGAATCAGGATAACGAAAAGGTATATTCCTATCACGGTTATGCCCAGACTGATCTCTATAAAATCGATAGCCGGTACGGAAACAACGAAGATTACCGTGACCTTTCAAGAAAGCTGAACAGCAGAAATATGATGCTGGTCATGGATTATGTCACCAATCACTGGGGGATTTCGCACTGGATGATTAAAGACCTTCCTACAAAAGACTGGATCCACTTATTTTCAGATGAAAAAAACGGTTTTAAACGGTCCAATTATAAAACAACGACGCAATTTGATACCAATGCTTCTGAATCCGACAGAAGAGTAGCTCTGGATGGATGGTTTGATACAACCATGCCTGATATCAATCAGAAAAATCCTTTGGTTTTAAAATACTTAACACAAAATGCAATATGGTGGATTGAATATGCCGAATTAGGCGGTTTCCGGGTTGACACTTATCCGTATAACAATAAAGAAGCGATGGCAAAGTGGGCAAAGGCAATTACTGATGAATATCCAAAATTCAATATCGTCGGCGAAACCTGGCTGAATACAGTAGGTCACATTTCAGCATGGCAGAAAGATTCAAAAACAGGAGAAGCAGCTCAGTATAATTCATATCTGCCTTCGGTGATGGATTTTATGCTGTATGGCGATCTGCCAAAAGCGATTAAAGAAAATGATGGCTGGGACAGCGGAATGAACAGGATTTACAACAGTTTATCCAGTGATTTTCTTTATCCGGATATTAATAATGTCATGGTTTTCTTTGAAAATCACGACACTGAAAGATGGAATGAGATTTTTAACAACGATCCTAAAGCTTACAAATTAGGACTGACTTTAATTTCAACTGTCCGTGGAATTCCGCAAATTTACTACGGCTCTGAAGTAGGAATGAGAGGTGATAAAAATAAAGGTGGCGATGCAGATATCCGTAGAGACTTTCCCGGTGGCTGGAAATCAGATAAACAAAATGCTTTTGATTATTCTTCCCAAACCCCCGAGCAGAAAGAGTTTTACAGTTTCACACAGAAATTGCTGAACTGGAGAAAAGGGAAAGAAGTTATTCACACAGGAAAAACTAAAAATTTCGTTCCCCAGAATAATGTTTTTGTGTATTTTAGATACAACGAAAATGAAACCGTGATGGTTGTCGTTAATAATAATGAAAAGGAAGAAATGATAGATCTGAAACGTTTTTCGGAAGCGATCAAATCTTCAACTAAAGGGAAAGAAGTGATTTCAGAAAAAGAAATTTCTCTGAAAGAGAATCTGACAATTCCTGCTAAAACGTCCATGATTATTGAATTGAAATAAATTAAACATGAGAAAAATAACAAAATTTACGGCAGTCATTCTGCTGATTTTCGCTTTTACGACGATATCCGGACAGTCAAAATCTGAGAAGGCAAGAGGTGAAATAGGCGCGATGCTCGATGCATTCAATATTGCTGCTGCAAATGCAGATTACACAACTTATTTCGGTTTCTTCGCCGATGAATCGACCTTTATCGGTACTGATGCCACGGAAATCTGGGATAAAAAAGAATTCATGGTTTGGGCAAAACCATATTTCGATAAAAAGAAGACCTGGAATTTCACTTCATTAAAAAGAAATATTCATTTCAGCAAAGATGAAAAGCTTGCATGGTTTGATGAACTGCTTGATACCCAAATGAAGATATGCCGTGGTTCTGGAGTTTTGGAAAAAGTAAATGGAAAATGGAAGGTAAAGCAGTATGTGCTTTCAATGACGGTTCCTAATGAAGTGGTAGATCAGGTCGTTGTTCAGAAATCTCCGCTTGAAGATCTTTTAATCCAGCAATTAAAATCAAAATAATGAATAAAAGCGCAGCACCTTCATTTACAGGAAGGAAAAAGCCTAATCTTTCAATGCTTCAGATTATCAACATGAGCATGGGATTTTTGGGAATTCAGATGGCTTTCGGTCTTCAGAACGGTAATGCCAGCCGTATTCTTGGAAATTTCGGTGCAGATGTTCACGAACTTTCATGGTTCTGGCTGGTTGCTCCGGTAACAGGACTGATTGTCCAGCCCATCATCGGTCACATGGGCGACAATACCTGGAGTCCTTTAGGAAGAAGAAAACCTTATTTTTTAATAGGCGCTGTTCTTTGTGCTATCGGTCTGGTCTTACTTCCTAATGCAGCTTCTGCAACGCAGATGATGGCTGCAAATGTTCTGCTTCTGGCAGTGATTTTCCTCGCCATGATGGATGCTTCCATCAATGTTGCAATGGAACCTTTCCGTGCTTTGGTGGGAGATATGCTTCCGAAGCATCAGGGAACTCTGGGGTTTTCTGTACAGACTATTTTAATCGGGATTGGTGCTGTGATCGGATCATATTTACCGGATTGGCTTACTAAATTAGGGGTTTCAAATGTTGCGAAGGAAGGTTTTGTTGCAGATAACGTGATTTATGCATTTTATTGTGGCGCTGGAATTCTTTTGCTGACTATCATTTATACGATCGTTACCACAAAAGAATATTCGCCGAAAGAATTTGCTGAGTTTGAAGGAGGAAAAGAAGTTGTGGAGCAGCCTTCAAAATTGTCAGATATTTTCACTGATTTTGCTAAAATCCCGACATTGATGAAAAAACTGGGCATCGTTCAGTTCTTTTCCTGGTTTGCCCTGTTTACCATGTGGGTTTTCACAACGAGTGCTTTGGCTACCCATCATTTCGGACTTTCTCCTGAAGATACGCATTCCGCTGAATTCAATAAAGCAGGTGATCTTACAGGGAAATTGTTTGGAATGTATAATCTCTGGGCGATTCCTTTTGCATTTCTGTTAACACCGATTGCCAAATGGATCGGAAAGAAACAGACCCATGCTTTGGCACTCCTTTGTGGAGGAGTAGGTTTGATTTCAATGTATTTTATCAAAGATACCTCGTTGTTATGGATTTCCATGATCGGGCTTGGCTTTGCCTGGGCAAGTATACTCGCAATGCCTTATGCCATGCTGATTGATGCCATCCCACAGCGTAAAATGGGTGTCTTTATGGGAATTTTTAATTTCTTTATTGTGATTCCACAGATCATCAACGGTCTTTTTGGAGGTCCTATTGTAAAAGGTGCATTCGGAAATCATGCGATGGGCTATGTAGTTGTAGGAGGAATATGTATGCTTTTAGGAGCGGTGTTGACGATGATCTTCATTAAAACTGATGATGATTCAGATCCAAAGGAAATTCAGGAAGAAATTCAGCAGGTTCACTTTTAAATTTGATATGCAACAGTTGAAATACAATGTAAGAATATAATTTAATAGGGAAATTTAATATACCTGTCAACATAAGCGGACTTCAGTCCGCTTTTTCAGTCTATAAAGATAGAGAGCTTCAGTCAAAAACCTATTTCTCTTTCCGGAACTTCTTATCTTACATCAACATTCTTCCATCAAATTTTGACGAATTTTGCTTTAATAAATTTAAACATCACAATTAATCATTAATCATTAATCATTACTTATAAATTATGAAAACAGTATATCACAAAGCAGATTCAAGAGGCCATGCAGATCACGGCTGGTTAAATTCTTACCATACTTTCAGTTTTGCCAATTATCAGAACAGGGAAAGATCGAATTTTGGAGTATTGAGAGTTTTAAACGACGACACCGTTTCTCAGGGAATGGGTTTCGGAACACATCCTCACAAAAACATGGAAATTATTTCAATTCCGTTGGAGGGAAACTTAGAGCATAAAGATTCCATGGGGACTACAGCAGTAATCAGGAAAGGTGAAATTCAGGTGATGAGTGCGGGGACAGGAGTTATGCACAGTGAATATAATCAGAATAAAGATGAAGCTGTAAAATTCCTGCAGATATGGGTTTTTCCGAGAGAAGAAAATGTTGAACCGAGATATGATCAGAAAAGCATCAGAGAAGGACAGAAAACCAACGGATTCCAGCAGATCTTATCACCCGATAAAAATGATGAGGGTGTATGGATTCATCAGGATGCATGGTTTAACTTAGCTAACTTTACGCAAGGAAACGGAAAAAATTATACAGTCCATAAAAAAGGAAATGGTGTTTACGCATTTGTATTAAAAGGAAGTGCAAAGGTGGGAGACAGGATTTTAAATGAAAAAGACGGCTTAGGAATCTGGGATACCCAAAGTTTCAATATCGAAGCGGTAGAAGATACCGAAATCCTGCTTATGGAAGTTCCAATGGATTTACCGTCTTATCTAAAATAAACAGCTAATTTTGTACCGCGAAAAAAACGTTCTGTAATTCTCCTCCATTGAAGGAATGACCAGAATTCAGAATAAATTTTTGAAGGGATTGTTGAACAGCAGTCACTAAAAAAGAATAACAAGCCCTAAATTGGTTATAAGTAGGGCATCAAGTAAAATCATCTGGTAAAATAAAAAACAAGACAACAATTATAAAAATGAAAATATTAGCCATCGCCGGAAGTAATTCTGACACCTCCATCAACAGACAGTTGGTAACTTATGCCACAACATTATTTGAAAATGCAGAAGTTGAAATCGTGGACATGAACGATTTTGAAATGCCGATTTACAAGCACCAGAGAGAAGTAGAAAATGGAGTTCCGCAGAAAGCTCAGGATTTTGCAGCAAAAATCGATGCTGCGGATATACTTTTAGTTTCATTATCCGAACATAACGGAACTTATTCTACCGCTTTCAAAAACGTTTTTGACTGGACTTCAAGAATCAAAAACCGCGCAGTCTGGAATGAAGTTCCTATGTTGCTTATGGCAACTGCTCCGGGAGGAAGAGGTGGTTTAGGAGTTTTGGAAGCAGCAGAAAAACGTTTTCCTTTACATGGTGGAAATATTATTGATACGTTTACACTCCCTTTTTTTAACGATCAGTTCGATAAAGAAAATCAAAAAATTGCTCATCCGGAAAAAGAGACTGAGTTACGGGAAAAAGTGAATAAGATTTCAGCACTTGAAAGAATCCTTGAAAAATAGCATTTGAATATTAACTTAAAATTAATATCTTTGCAAAAAGAAAAAAGATGAAGATTCAGTCCACTCTCAAAGAATGTTTTTCAGGTAATGGAAAAACTGTGGACTCTGAAACTCTCAGATAAAACATCAGCCGATAATCTACAAGGATTGTCGGCTTTTTATTTTCTTTAAATCAAATTAAAAGTTAATGTCAAAGGATAAAAGAAGTCAGTCTGCAATCTGAAATCTAGCATCTGAAAATCTAAAATAACAATGAGCAATACGTACAAATCTGCAGGAGTAGACAAAGAAGAAGGATACAAAACCGTTGATAAAATCAAAAAGGCGGTAGGTGAAACCCACAATTCCAATGTACTGAACCACTTGGGAAGCTTTGGTGCTTTCTATGAAATCGGAGGCTACAAAAACCCGGTTTTAGTTTCAGGAACCGATGGGGTAGGAACGAAACTGAAAGTTGCTTTAGATTCAAAAAGATATGATTCTATCGGGGTAGACTGTTTCGCAATGTGTGCCAACGACATCCTTTGTCACGGTGCGAAGCCTCTGTTTTTCCTGGATTATTTAGCTTGCGGAAAGCTGGATTCTGAGATTGCTGCAGAAATCGTTTTGGGAATGGTGAAAGCCTGTAAAGATAACAACTGTGCACTGATCGGCGGTGAAACTGCTGAAATGCCGGGAATGTATCAGCCCGGAGACTATGATGTAGCCGGTTTCTGTGTAGGGATTGTTGAAAAAGACCAGATCATTGATGGTTCGACCATCAAAGCCGGAGACAGAATCATTGCTTTGCCAAGTTCAGGATTTCATTCAAACGGATTTTCTCTGGTAAGAAAAATATTCCCTGATTTTGAAGAAGAATTTGAAGGAAAGCCTCTGTTTGAAACACTTTTGGTTCCTACAAGATTATATTATAAAGACATCCATAAAGTTATCGAAGAAGTGAAGGTTTCAGGAATTGCCCATATTACAGGCGGTGGTCTGTATGAAAACATTCCAAGAATTATCGGTGACGGATTATGTGCTTCTATTGATGCTTCAAAAATTCAGATTCCAGGGGTAATGCTTGAACTTGAAAAAAGAGGAAATATAGCCCGTGAAGAAATGTTCGGAACATTCAATATGGGAGTAGGGATGATCATTGTTGTTGATCCCGAGCATGCAGAGAAAGTACTTCACCTTTTGGATGATGCATACGAAATCGGAGAAATTACAGAGGGAAGCGAAAAAATACTTCTTTCAATATAACAATCTTCCAGTGTACCAATGTACTAATTGTTCAATTTATCAATGTATCAATCTTTTCAGTGTAACAATTTACCAATATACTAATGTACCAATTTTTCAATTTATCAATTTACCAATGTGTCAATTTTCCATTTTGAAAGTACTGTTACATTAATCAGATTATTACATTAATTAAATTATTACATTGATTACATTGTTACATTAACCCTATTGTTACACTGATTACATTGATCCAATTGTTACATTAATTCGCTTGCTACCTTAATTTATGAAAAACCTAGTTATACTTGTTTCAGGTTCGGGAACAAATCTTCAGAGGATTATCGACACTATTGACAGCGGAGAAATCCGGAATGCAAGAGTTTCATTAGTGGTTGCTGACAGGGAATGTTACGGACTTGAAAGAGCAGGAAAACACAATATAGAGCATGTTCTTATTCCCAGAGGAAAAAACTTCAGCAGTGAGTTGGACGGGATTATTCCTGAAAATACGGATTTAATTGTTTTAGCCGGGTTTTTATCAATCCTGAAAGCTGAATTTTGTGAAAAGTGGAATGGTAAGATAATCAATATTCATCCTGCACTGCTTCCAAAATATGGAGGTAAGGGAATGTGGGGACATCATGTTCATCATGCGGTGATTGAAGCAAAAGAAAAGGAAAGTGGTGCTACGGTACATTTTGTGACTGCAGGAATTGATGAAGGTGAATCCATTCTTCAGAAATCATTCGAAGTAACAGAAAATGATACCCCTGAAACATTAGCGGACAAAGTCCATCAGACCGAATATGAAATCTTTCCGATCGCCATTAACAAAGTATTGAACAATCTACCAATTTAGTTAATATACCAATCTGGAAATGTAACAATGTTTTGAATGTAACAATATACCAATAAAATCAGTGTAACAATATAATCAATGTAATAATATAATCAATGTAGGAATGTAATAATAGACTGAGGTATGAATATTGAGAATTAGCTCCATTTATTGAATTGAAACATTATTACATTTATCGAATTGATTCAATGTTACATATTAAACATTGATATATTTTTACATTGATAGACATTGCTACATTAATCAAATTGATTCACTGTTACATTTAAAACATTGATACACTGCTAAATTGATAACATTACAACATTGTTACATTTACTGAATTGATACATTGTTATATTGAAAAACTGAAAACTGAAAAATCTAAGTAAAAATAAAGATCGGAGGTGAAAGAACCGGTCTACAGTTTGAAATAGCTGTAAAAAGTAAAATTGAAAAGTCCGGAAGGACAGGCATAGGATAAAACCTTATGCAAAATGAAAGTAAAAATGAGTGAAAATCGTAATACTGCGGTTTTCACTTCAAAAAAAGAAAAAATCTATGAGCAAGAGAGTTTTGATCAGTGTTTCTGACAAAAGCGGATTAACTGAATTCGCACAGTTTTTAGAATCTCAGAATTATGAATTGATTTCTACGGGAGGAACGTTCAAACATTTGAAAGAAGCTGGACTGAATCCGATTCAGATCGATGAGGTAACTGATTTTCCTGAAATGCTTGACGGAAGAGTGAAAACTTTACACCCGAAAGTTCATGGTGGTTTACTGGCAGTTCGATCAAATGAAGAGCACATGAAAACCGTTCAGGAGCACAATATTGGTCTGATTGATATGGTGATTGTGAATCTGTATCCTTTTTTTGAAAATGTCAACAAAGATATTTCTTTACATGAAAAGGTAGAATTCATTGACATCGGAGGTCCGTCAATGCTTCGTTCAGCGGCTAAAAACTTTGATTCTGTAACGGTAATTACCGACGTGGAAGATTATGCGAAAGTGAAAATCGAAATGGAGCAGAACGGTGATACCTTCATTGAAACCCGTAAGAAACTGGCAGGAAAAGTATTTAATCTCACTTCTGCTTATGATGCTGCAATCTCAAGAATGCTTCTTGAGGAAGATTATCCTACGTACCTGAGTGCTTCTTATAAAAAAGTTTCTGACCTGAGATACGGTGAAAACCCACATCAGACTGCAGCGTATTATGTTTCTACTTTTGAGAACGGTGCAATGAAAGATTTCGAGCAGTTGGGAGGCAAAGAGTTGTCGTTCAATAATCTTCGCGATATGGATCTCTGCTGGAAAGTAGTGACCGAATTCAAAGACGAAATGGCCTGTTGTGCCGTTAAGCATTCTACCCCTTGCGGAGTTGCAATCGGAACTTCAGCATTAGAAACTTACCGGAAAACTTTTGAATGTGATCCTGTTTCTATTTTCGGAGGCATTGTTGCCGCAAATTTCAGGATTGATGCTGCGACAGCTGAAGAATTAAACAAAACTTTCCTGGAAATCGTCATGGCTCCTGATTTTGATGAGGATGCTCTCGATATTTTAAGAAAAAAGAAAAATGTAAGAATTATAAAAATCGTTAATCCTGTTTCAGACAAGCAGACATGGGTGAAGGTGGACGGTGGAATCCTGGTTCAGGACAACGACAGTATTTTTTCAGATGATATCAAAGTGGTCACTGAAACTCAGCCTACTGACGGGCAGCAGAAAGCTTTATTATTCTCTCAGAGAGTCGTAAAATATGTAAAATCAAATGCAATTGTTGTTTCAAACGGTATTCAGGCATTCGGAATCGGAGGTGGCCAGGTCAACAGAATCTGGGCAACTCAGCAGGCCATCGAAAGAGCAAAGGAGAAATTCACCGGAGATCTTGTTTTGGCTTCAGATGCATTTTTCCCTTTCCGTGATGTCGTAGATTTCTGCGCTCAGGAAGGTATTACTGCCATTATTCAGCCTGGTGGAAGCGTAAAAGACCAGGAAAGTATTGATGCTGCCAATGAACATAAAATTCCAATGATGTTCACCGGTGTAAGACATTTCTTTCATTAAAATTGAATTAAAATAGTAATGGGCGATTGTATTTATAGCATTCAAAATTATATATTTGTAAATTAGACTAGATAATAAATAAAGTATGAGAATATTAATCATAGGTGAAGGTGGAAGAGAATCTGCACTGGCAGCAAAACTTCAGAAAGACAACCGAGTTACTAAAATGTTTTTTGCCAACGGAAATGCATCTACAGATGCAATGGGGCAGAATGTTCATATGTCAGAGATCAAAGAATTGAGAGATTTTGCGATCAAGGAAAAGGTGGATCTTACGATTGTAGGTCCGGAAGCTCCTCTGGTTGCAGGTTTGAAGGATGAATTCAAGAAACATGATCTAAAAGTTTTCGGTCCTAACCAGAAAGTGGCAAGCCTTGAGGGAAGCAAAGCTTTCTCAAAGAAATTTATGCAGACCTATGATATCAAAACAGCAAAAGCTGTAGTATTTGATTCTTACAACGAAGCTAAAGAATACGTACAGACTCAGGAATATCCGTTGGTGATCAAGGCAAGCGGTCTTGCAGGCGGAAAAGGGGTGGTGATCTGCGATACGCTTGAAGAAGCTGAAGCGACCATTCATGACTTTATGATCCGCAGAATCTATGGGGATGCAGGTATCCGTTTAGTGATCGAAGAATATCTGGTTGGTTTTGAAGCTTCAATTATTGCATTCTCCAATGGTGATAAAATATTCCCGTGTATCGCTGCAAAAGATTACAAGAAAGCAGGGAACGGTGATAAAGGTCCTAACACAGGAGGGATGGGTTCAGTAGCTCCAAGCCCGGAATTTACTGCAGAACATACCGCTGATTTCGAAAAAAATATTTTAGAACCTACCCTTACCGGTCTTAAAGCAGAAGGTTTCAGTTTTAAAGGAATCATCTTCTTCGGATTGATGGTTACCAAAAACGGAACGTATCTTTTAGAATACAATATGAGATTCGGCGATCCTGAAACTCAGGTTTTGATGGCTTTGATGGAAAATAATCTGTTAGACGTTATCAACGACTGTATGAACGGAAAAGAGCTTGACCTTAAATTCAAGGATGAGAAAGCGGTCTGCCTGGTAATGTGTTCAGGAGGTTATCCTGGAAACATTGAAACAGGATTTGAGATTACAGGAATAGAAAAAGCAAAACACAGTCAGGTGTTGTGTGCAGGAGCTGTCAAAAAAGGAGATAAAATAGTTTCTAACGGTGGAAGAGTGATGAATGTAGTGGCCACCGGAGCTACTTACGAAGAAGCCAGAAAGAAAGTATATGAAGATGCTCTTCACGTTCACTTTGATTACAGTTTTTACAGAGAAGACATCGGTAAATTTTAATATAATGCCCTGATTTTTCGGGGCTTTTTTGTTAGAAGCCGGGAACCTGCCGGAAGTTTAACCTGATCTCTTCCATCAAGGCTACTAACTATCTCATCAGATTGATTCCTAAGAAGAGGACAGGAAAAAGTAAGAGAAAGAAAACAGTCACAAATGCTTTGCAGCAGTCAGGAAGGGCAAGACAGACGGTTCCGGGTGAAACCCGGTGAATGGATCAGTTATTACTGATTATTCATTACATTTATAAAGTATCAATCATCATTTATCAATTATAAAAATGCACAACGGTATTATCATATTAGATTTCGGATCTCAGTACAACCAGCTTATCGGAAGAAGAATCCGTGAGATGGGCGTGTATTCTGAAATTTTACCTTTCAATACACCTTTAGTAACCATATTGGAGAGACAGCCTAAAGGGATTATTCTTTCCGGAGGACCAAGTTCTGTAAATGCGGAAAATGCTCATCTGGTTGAAAAAGAATTGTATGAACAGGGAATTCCTGTTTTGGGAATCTGCTACGGAATGCAGCTCACCGCTCACCTTTTAGGAGGTAAAGTTCACAAAGGACAGAAAGGAGAATACGGCAAAGCTCATCTTGATATTGTAAAAGAAAGTTCACTACTCAGAGGGGTTACCCAAAACTCAGTAGTCTGGATGAGTCACTTTGACGAAGTGGGAGAACTGCCTGAAGGTTTTGAACTCAACGCAAAATCAGGAGTTGTGGCTTCAATTTCCAATGAAGATAAAAAAATATACTGCGTACAGTTCCATCCCGAAGTTTCCCATACGGAAGAAGGCGGAAAAATGCTTGAAAACTTCGTTTTTGCCATCTGCGATGCAGAAAAGAACTGGAAATTGACCAATTACATTGATAAGACCGTTGAAGAAATCCGCGAAAGGGTAGGTGATAACAAAGTGATCCTCGGACTGTCAGGAGGGGTGGATTCTTCAGTGGCTGCGGTTCTGATTCATAAGGCAATCGGAGATCAGCTGCAATGTATCTTTGTTGATACAGGACTGTTAAGAAAAGATGAAGATGTGAAAGTAATGGAAAACTATGGAGAGCATTTCCACATGAACATCAAACTTGTTGATGCGAAAGAAAGATTTTTATCAAAACTGGCAGGAGTAGACGATCCTGAAAAGAAAAGAAAAATCATCGGAAACGAATTTATTCATGTTTTTGATGAAGAATCCCATAAAATTGAAGGGGCTAAATTCTTAGCGCAGGGAACCATTTATCCTGACGTGATCGAAAGTCAGTCTGTCAACGGACCTTCAGCAGTAATCAAATCCCACCACAATGTTGGAGGACTGCCGGAAGAAATGGAATTTGAGTTGTTGGAACCTTTAAGAGAACTTTTCAAAGACGAAGTGAGAAAAGTAGGTGAAGAATTGGGTATTCCTCATCATTTGGTACACAGACATCCTTTCCCGGGTCCAGGTTTGGGAATCAGAATTTTAGGAGCTGTAGACGCTGAAAAAGTGAAGATCCTTCAGGAAGCTGATGACATCTTCATCGAAGAATTATACAAAAATGATTTGTATGAGAAAGTCTCTCAGGCGTTTGTTGTTCTTCTTCCCGTTAAATCAGTAGGCGTGATGGGAGATGAAAGAACGTATGAATATACTGCTGTGGTTCGTTCCGCCAATACCATCGACTTTATGACCGCAACATGGAGCAGACTTCCTTACGAATTTTTAGATACGGTTTCAAGCAGGATCATCAATGAAGTAAGAGGAATCAACAGAGTAGCTTATGATATTTCAAGCAAACCACCTGCAACCATTGAATGGGAGTAATTTTTGACTTGAATTTTAATATAAATCCTGCCATTTGGCGGGATTTTTTGTTTTATGGATATCAATCTTAAAATTAAGCGCATGAAAAATATTTCAATCGTAGGTATTTTACTGGTTTATTCGGATGTGACAAAAACCAGGAAAAGATCATTATTCTGAAAGAGATAAAGTTGTAAATGATGCATGGAACTGTATATAAAATACAATAAAGAAAAAAAACAGTTGAATTCATCAATATTTGTGAAGTATTGATGTCAGATTATATACCCTAAACATATCAGCTTATCAAGGCTGTGTGTATTAAATTGAATTAAAATCCCTACGATCTGACTAAAATATTTCTTACCTTAGATTTCTATAATACATTAAATTTTTTTAAATAAACAACCCAAAACTTTAAATTTAGGCATTGAGAAAGCTTCTTATCCATTTTAAATTCAGGATTAATCAAAGTCTAAGACTGTTTAATTTAAACCCAAAAATCAGTCTTCCTGCCTTTCTGATATTTGGCTGTCTGATGGTGGTGAAATTTCCAGTAACAGCTCTGTATCCATTTTTATTTTTTGTTCTTGTATTTATCTTTCATATTAACAGAAAGGATATTCCGTTTCTGCAAAAAGTGTTCATAAAAAATTGGAGATGGATGATTGTGCTGGAATCAGTGCTCATTTATTTTATCTTTTTGATGGCGAATATCAATTACAGAATAGACAGGTATGCTTTTTTATTTTTAGCGGCTTTAGGTTTATTTGCCTATTTCTATCCCAAAAAACAAATCCGTTTCGGACTGAAATGGAATTTGATTCCAACGTTTCTGTTTGAGTGGAAAAGCTATCTGAGAAAAAATACATTGGTGTTTATATCAGGCTACATCATTCTCATCCTGTCCTCATATAATCAGGCCAGTCTTATCCTGTTCGGGATTTTTATGTTTGATTTTATAGGAGCTTTATTTGAACCCAATGAGAGCAAAGAAATGCTGGAAATTTATTTTAAAAAATATGATCTCAGATTTAAGCTTCAAAAAAATATGCTCTTTTTCAATATTCTTTTAGCACCGGTTTATCTAGTTTTTACCGTTTTAAATAGTACAGAAAGCATATACCTTTTATATTATATGATATTTATGAATCTTTATCTGCTTTTGATTCTCACCAGAAAATATAAGCTCTATCATTACAGAGAAAAAGGAAATAATTACGGTATGATCGTTTTTCTTGAATACTTTTTTTGCAGTATATTGGTCATTCCAGCTGTTTTTATCATCTTTAAGAATCTCAGACAAGCGAAACAAAATATCAGAATGTATGTTGGAAATTAAAAACCTATCAGTCAGTTTTAAGGATAAACAGGTATTAAAAGATCTGAATCTGAATGTAGTAGAAGGTTCTGTTATCGGCTTATTGGGAAAAAATGGAGCCGGGAAAACGACATTGTTTGAATCGCTGTATCAGAATCAAAAATACACTGGTGAAATTCTTTGGAATAATGAAAAACTCAAAAGAAAAAGTATTTCTTATCTCGAAACTGAAAACTACTTTTATCCGTACATTACAGGAAAAGAGTATTTAGAGTATTTCTCTGGAGACGGATCTCAATCGATTAACGGACTGATCAAACAATTTCAGTTGCCACTCAATAAATTTGTACAGGAGTACTCCAGCGGAATGAAAAAGAAAATTGCATTGATGGGAATGCTGATGCTCGATAAGCCGATAAATATTCTTGACGAACCTTTTAACGGAGTCGATTTTGAAGGCGTTCATATTTTGTACGAAATCATCCGTGAGCTGAAAAATAAAAATAAAATAGCAGTCATAAGTTCGCATATTATTGAAACTTTATTTCATACCTGCGACAAAATTGCAATTCTGGAAGAAGGCATTATTAAAGAGATATATGAGCACTCAGATTTTGATAAGCTGCGCAGTTTTAAATTTTAAGAATGGATGAGTTCATAGTTTTAAAGCTTATTCCGGACATTTTTATGATTATTTTTCTACATTTGTTCAATGAAGATAGCATTTCTTGGCCCCCATGCCAGTTTTACGCAGTTGGCAGCCTCACAGATTTTCCCGGATGAAGAATTAATTCCTCAGTCAAGTATTCTTGACTGTTTCAATGCAGTAAAGAATAATGAAGTGGATAAGGCAGTCGTTCCTTTGGAAAATTCGATTGAAGGAACGGTTTCCATGACACTGGATTACCTTTATGATTTTGATGTGTATATAGAGACTGAACTGGTAATGCCCATTGCCCATCATCTGATGATTCATCCCGGTAATGATGGTTTTGAGAAGATCATTTCTCATCCACAGGCATTGGCCCAGACTTTTCATTTCAGATATGATCATTATAAGGATATCCCGTCGCAGGATTATAATTCAACCGCTGCTTCAGCTAAACTCGTTTCTGAGAATCCAAACGAAAAATGGGCAGCCGTTGCAAACCGGTATTCTGCAAAACTTTATGGATTAAAGATTATCCACGAAAATATTCAGGATTTCGAACAGAACCATACCAAGTTTATTGTTATATCCAAAGTAAAATCAGCATTACAGCTTCCTCTGCCAAAGACATCAGAAAAAACGTCTCTTATCATCACACTTCCTGAAGACCATGCCGGAGGGCTGCACCAGGTACTTTCTGTATTTGCATGGCGAAAAATGAACCTCTCCAAAATAGAAAGCAGAACTTTAAAGACAGGTCTGGGAAATTACTTTTTCTTCATTAATGTAGCCAGCGAATGGCATCCCGTTTTATCTCAGCATGCCATTGATGAGATCATTGCTTTAGGATCCACTGTGAAATTTTTAGGACATTATGATGAATATGTCTTTGCAGAATAGATTTGTTTATTTACATTTACTTTTAATGCTTTTTAATAATGAAGTTTAGCAGAAAACAAATTTCCAAAGCTGGAGAAAAATTGATTACATCTAAATCTGATATAGAAATTGAAGAAGCATTAAATATAATAAATATTTGGAGAACTAATCATCTTCATCCATTAGTTGTGTTAAAAAATAGTCTTGTAAGATTACTATCTAAAATTAATATCGAACCAAAACTTGTTTCACAGAGACTTAAACGCTTAACATCAATAGAATATAAGCTAGATTTAAATCCAAGTATGGGATTAGGTGGGATGCAAGATATTGGTGGTTATCGTGCTGTTTTAAGAGATGTTAAAGAATTGGATAAACTTCACAATGCTCTTATATCTCAAAGAAGTATTCATAAATTGGAAAAAGTTGTTGATTATGTAGAGAAGCCTAAAAATACTGGTTACAGAAGTATTCATTATATTTATAAATATTCCTCAACTAAAGAAGAGTATGACGAATTAAAAATTGAATTACAAATTAGAACAAAATTACAACATAATTGGGCAACAGCTGTTGAAACAGCTGGAATTATAACAAAGACTTCTTTAAAGTCAAACCAAGGTCCCGATGAGTGGTTGGATTTCTTTAAAGTTGTTAGCTCTCTATTTGCTATGAAAGAAAAACTTCCAGTTATGGAAGAGCACGAAAAACTTCTTATGGAACAACTAATGGTAAGGTGTTATAATTATTGTACGGATTTAAATATTCTTAATAAGCTTAAAGCTATAAGGGTTTCAACTAATAGAATTGAAACGGATAAATTTCCTGGAGATTATTATTTGCTAAATATTGATTTGATAAATATGTCAGTTCATATTAAAATTTACAATAAACACCAATTTCAAGGTGCTACAAATGAATATTTGCGATTAGAAAAAAGTATAAAAGAAAATGAAAATGCTGTTGTTTTAGTTTCTGCATCATCATTAAAAATGTTAAAAAAGGCCTATCCAAGTTATTTTTTAGATACATCTGAATTTATTCAAGCAATTGAAAAGATGAATACTAATTGCTTAGAGAGAGGGTATATAAAAGTGAAGTAGCAATCTTTAAATTTATTGTAACCTTTTTGAATATATTAGATAATATCTTAAAATTATGTTTGACAAACAACAGCGAAAGCTGAAAAGATCTGCTCGTTTAATCTCCGTTTTAAGTAAATACGGATTCAAAGATATGATTGCCAGAATGGGTAAGAAACCTGAAGAAGGTTCTGCTCAGCCTGATGAAATCATTTCTAAAGGAACGGTTCATGAAAGGATCAGACTGGTTCTTGAGGAACTGGGGCCGACTTTTGTGAAGCTCGGACAGACGTTCAGTAACCGTGAAGATTTACTTCCACCCGAATTGATTCAGGAACTCCAGAAACTCCAGGATCGGGTAGAAACCGTCGAAATGAATGTTGAGGAAATTTTGGAAAATGAATTTAATATTTCCGTTAAAGACCATTTTTCAGAAATTATTGCAAAACCTCTGGCAACCGCATCTATAGCACAGGTATACAGAGGAACTCTGATCTCAGGCGAAGAAGTTATTCTGAAAATCAAAAAACCAGATGTTCAAAGTGTTATTGAAGATGATCTGCTGCTGATCAAAGATTTGGTAAAACTGATCTCAACATATTCCGAAATCGGTTCAAAGCTGAATCTGAAACAGGCCATTGCTACCTTTGAAAAATCTTTGTTGGAAGAGGTTTCCCTTGTGAATGAGAGAAATAATATTAAGCAGTTTGCTCTGAATTTTAAAAATAATAAAGAAACATACGTCCCCGTATTATATGACGAGTTTTCCAACAACAATGTGTTGTGTATGGAATTTATCGACGGAATAAAAGTTACTGATAAAGCCGGATTATTAGAGCATAACATCAGTCCGGTAGTGGTTTCTGAAGTTGGACTGAAACTGTTCGTTTCTCAGATTTTAGATTACGGTTTTTTCCATGCAGATCCGCACGCCGGAAATATTCTTGTCAGAAAAGATGGAAAAGTGGTTTTCATTGATTTCGGTGCTGTTGGCAAAATTCAGCCCAATGATAAGGAGATCCTGGAAAGTTTAATCGTTGCTTTTGTTGCCAGGAATTCTAATAAAATCGTAAGATCTTTAAAAAAGATGGCCGTCAGTTATGAGATTCCGGATGAACGAAGATTTGAAAACGATGTAGAAGAAGTTCTGAATTTTGTTCACAGTACTTCCCTTAAAGATATCGATCCGAATACCATCATCAACAAAATGAAAGATGTATTGAAAGACAATCAGCTGTACATGCCCGATTATTTTTATCTTCTTTTCAAAGGAATCGGACTGATAGAAGGAGTAGGAAGAACCATCAATCCTGACCTGGATATCGTGAAAAGCCTTCATCCTTACACGAAAAAAATCCTTACCCGAAAAATAAGTCCGAAAAAACTCTTCAAATCCGGAATGGATAAACTAATGAACTTCACAGATAACGTGGATGAAATTCCGAAAGAAATGCGTTCAGTATTACAGAAACTGGATGATAATAAATTTACGATATCCAGTGAGATCAAAAATATTGAAAAAACGAATCAGCTGATTAAATCAAGTATTGTCAATTTAATTTTAGCGATGATTTTAGGTGCAAATATTATTGCAACTGCGATTGTTTTTGTTTCAGAGTCAGGACCGAGAATCGGAGAAATGTCTTTGGTGGCGGTTTTAGGATTTTGTTTTTCAGTTTTGCTTGTTGTGATTCTTTTACTGAGGATTACCAGAAAATAAAAATATACAGGATGATGATTAAATTAGTATCCGCGATCACTTCAGTGTTTTTTTCTCTACTGATAAGCGTTCAGGAAAAGAGGGATGAAGGTCTTTTAGGAGATTTTGACGGTAACGGAACTAAAGAATATGCCTATATCAAGCTTCAGGATTGCAACGATGAATGTGATGGAAAATGTGAATCTGTTATTTATTTCAGTGACAAAAAATTAAAGTCATTTACTATTTCTCCCGCAAAAAGCGGTACACTCTATAACCTTAAAGATTTAAATAGTGATGGAAAAGACGATATCGGATTCTATCCAAATTGGTGTACGAGCTGTTGGCATCCCTTTTATGTTTATACGTTTAATAAAGAAGGTTGGAAACCTCTTCTCGAGCCTATCTCCACTCATTGTTCCCAATGGGAGAGCGATGCGTTTCCAATTGTAAAGGATCCCAGGAAAAAAGGTTTCGTCATTGTTACGAAAAGTGAATTTGTGAATGATGATATTCAGTTGGTCACTAAAAGTTTCAGGATTAAATAGTTCATCAAAACGAATTCTGTTTGTCGTTAGATTTATAGATTCACTGAAAAGAATAAATAGATTTTTGATAAAAATAAGGTTGTTTTGGAACCAAATTTACAATCGAATTAATTGCCTATCTTTGCAAAATGGAAAAACTCACTTTTGCAGATTTTGACCTTCCGGTTAAAGTTCTTGATGTTTTAGCAGATTTAAATTTATTTGAGCCAACTCCAATTCAGGAGAAAAGTATCGGGCCTATTCTTTCCGGAAGGGATGTGATGGGTATTGCGCAGACGGGAACCGGAAAAACGTTAGCGTATCTTTTGCCGGTACTGAAGACCTGGAAATACAATAAAACAGGTAATCCGACCGTTGTTGTTCTCGTTCCGACGAGAGAATTAGTGGTTCAGGTATCCGAAATCGTTGAAAAACTGACAGAAAATATCACTGCAAGGGTCATCGGAATTTACGGTGGTAAAAATATCAATACGCAAAAGCTCTTGTTCAATGACGGTTGTGATATTTTAGTGGGAACTCCGGGCAGGATCATGGATCTTGCTATTGATAATGCAATTTCCCTGAGAGAAGTCCAAAAGCTGATTATTGATGAGTTCGATGAAATGCTTAACCTTGGTTTCAGACCGCAGCTGACCCATATCTTCGAAATGATGAGAGAAAAGAGGCAGAATATCCTGTTTTCTGCTACGATGACAGAAGCCGTTGACGAAATGCTTGCCCAGTATTTTGCGGGTCCTATTGAAATTTCACTGGCAAAATCGGGGACTCCTCTTGAGAAGATTGAGCAAACCGCCTATAAAGTGGAAAACTTTAATACAAAAATCAATTTGTTAGAATATTTGTTGAAGAACAATGAAGATATGTCTAAAGTTTTGATTTTTACCAACAATAAAAAGAATGCCGATTTACTGCTGACGAAAATAGAAGAACTTTTTCCTGAAGAATTTGATGTCATTCACTCGAATAAATCTCAAAACTACAGGTTGAAGGCAATGAAAAGCTTTGAAAATGAAGAGATCAGAGGTTTGATCACCACTGATGTAATGGCTCGTGGTCTCGATATTTCAAACATTACCCATGTCATCAATTTTGAAACTCCGGAAGTACAGGAACAGTATATTCACAGGATTGGTCGTACTGGTAGGGCAGATAAAGACGGTAAAGCAATTACTTTTGTGATAAAAAAGGAAGAAACTCTGGTACTTGACATCGAATTACTGATGGATAAAGAACTGAGATATATTGATTTCCCGTCAGAAGTGAAGATCAACCCTAAAAAGATTGCATCAGAGGAGGATGTTATATTGATGAAAAATCCTGCACAGGGGAAACTGTTTGACGGAGGGGGAGCCTTTCACGAGAAAAAAGATAAAAACAAGAAGGAAAACTGGGGAGGACCTACCAAAAGAAAAGCGCCTAAAAAATTCGGTGCCAACAGATCACAGCAGAAAGCAATCTCAAAATCCAAGAGAAAGAAATAAAGAAAAGCGATTCCGGTTCCGGAATCGCTTTTAGTTTGTCAGGTAATCTTTCGTGATTCCCTCATAGACTACTTCATATAAGGTTTCATAACCTTTGTCCAAAGTTGATAACCCTGAGGAGTCATGTGAAGCATATCCTCTACAAATAGGTCTTTTCTGACGTTGCCATTGCCGTCATTCATCACTTTTGTGATATCTATAAATGCTGCGTTCTTTTCTTTGTTCATAAATTCCGCAATTCTCTTATTGGCTTCTTTCATTTGAGGCCACAGATGTTCCCGGCTTGGAGAATATTTGATTGAGATATAATCCACCTCGATCTTAGGAAACTTTTTCCGTACTTTTCTGTAAAATGTTTTGAATCTTTCCACCACGACGCCGGCTTTCAGCTGAGCATCATCGGCAAAATCATTTTCACCACAGTATATTATAATCTGCTTTGGCCGATAAGGATTTAATAAATCTTCTGAATAATCATTTAAATCTGTTAATCGGGAGCCGCCAAAACCTCTGTTGATGATCGTTTTTCCCGGAAAATACGAGGATACGTCCTGCCATTTGGTAAATGATGAACTTCCGATCAGAAGAATCGCATTTTTAGGTGGTGCAGATTCCTGATCTGCTTTTTTGAAATTCTGGATGTCCTGCCAGTACATTGGTTTTTTTTCCTGGGAAAAAAGCAGGATAAAGGTCAGCACTAAAAATGCTGCAAAAATCTTCTTCATTGTTATATAAATTTAGTTGGAATAAATATAACAAAAAACTCCCGAAAATTTCGGGAGTCTGTTTTATTTATCTGACATAGCTGATGTATGTGTAATCGATGACGGTATCTCCGTTCTGATCTATATTATCTGACAGTGTCATCAGCTTCATTTCTGTACTGCTCAGGATAATGACCTTCAATTTTGTTTCGTTATCATTATTCAGTTTAATTACTAATTCTTTGTTTTCAGCATTATAGGTATAAGAGCCTTCAGTTTTAGTACTTGTGCAGGTAGTTCCTACCCCGGTCATTGCGGTATAAGCTGCGTAATAATCAATTCTGAACTCTGTAGTACTCTTTGCACTGCATCCAGTAGGTATATCGGTCGAAAGTACAGTTTTATTGTCTTTTCCGGAAATAACTTCCGACTTTGTCGTCTTCCATTCACCTTTCAGCATATCCAATTCATAGTTTTGGACATCATCATCCTCACAAGAACTAAGCGCTAAGGCTGAAAAGGCAAACAAAAGTAAGTATTTTTTCATTTTCACAAATTTAATAATGTGCTAAAATATAAATAAATTTGAAATATTTATAATGAAATGTAGCTTTTTTAAACTTATGTTTACAAAAAAAACAATTTTTCTTTATTTAAAGACAAATCGGTGGAGATAACCTCAGAAAGAATAATATTTTGTTTTTAAAATAATCCTGTTGTTTAGTAGCTCATTTCTACAATCTTATAAGCATCCTGGGGAGTTAGATTTTTATTTTCCCCCAGTCCAAGCCAGTTTCTTTCAGTAAAAGCTTTCTCAACACGTTCTGCGGTATTTTGGTAATTCTCTGTATAATCAGACAATTTGGTTTGAATATCAAGGCTGTGAAAAAATTCTTCCATTTTTTTGATGGCTGCCTCTGCTTTTTCTTCTACAGTACCCTCTGTAATTTTCCATACTCTTTCTGCATACTGAGCCAGTTTTTCTTTTTTCGTTTCGAAATTATACCGGTAATGAGAAGGGGCGATGACAGCGAGTGTTCTTGCATGGTCAATTCCGTAGTAAGCAGTAAGCTCATGTCCCATTGCGTGAACCGCCCAGTCGGTGATCACTCCTTTCTGAATGAGTCCGTTAAGAGCCATGGTGCAACACCACATAAAGTTTCCTGCAGCATTATAATCAAAATCATCAGCCATGACCGTTGGTGCAGTTTCCTGTAAGCTGATTAAGATGCTTTCTGCTATCCTTTCCTGAAGATCCGCAGAAGAGGGTGATGTCATATATTGTTCTAAAACATGGGTGTATGCATCCGCAATTCCGTTGGCAATTTGTTTTTTTGGAATTGATCTGATCACCTCAGGATCCAGGACCGAAAACCGGGGAAATAATCCGGGACCTCCTGATGAGAGTTTTTCATTGGTTTCCCTTCTTGAGATTACATATCCTGAATTCATTTCAGAACCCGTAGCGGGTAAGGTCAGTATTGTGCCAAATGGCATACCTTCACCTTCCAGTGTTCTTACAGGTTTTTTCAGAATTTCCCAGGGATTACCTTCATAATGAGCTGCAGCTGAAAGGAATTTCACCCCATCAATTACAGAACCACCACCTACCGCAAGCAAATAGTTGATATTGTTTTCCTTGATCAGTTCTAAAGCCTTAACCAGAACTTCATATTCTGGATTCGCAGGAACACCGCCAAACTCCACAAGGTCATGATGTTTAAGGGCCTCCTTTACCTGATCGTAAACACCGTTTTTTTTAATACTTCCACCTCCATAGACCATTAAGATCTTAGCATCTAGAGGCAGTTCATTTGAAATTTTGGAGATTTCACCTTTACCGAAAAGTATTTTTGTTGGATTTTTTAACTCGAAATTAAGCATTGTTCTGTATTTATACAGACCAAAGTTACGCATTGAAAAACTAAATTTCTGTTAACGAAAGTGTAAAATTTTACCTTCTGATAGTATTGTTTATGAATTTATTTATCCCTATTTATCGGATATTATTTCGTGCTGTTCTGCATTTTTTTCTGAAGAAAAATATGAGCAGTTCTTACTTTTATTTCATCCTTTACCTTTTTCAGCTGAAGAATCACATAGATGAAAACAGGAATAAAAAGAAGTGGTAATGCAGTGAAAATGCTAATATCGTTCTCTAATGTCATATATATGGCAATTCCTGTAATGACAAAAAAAGAAATAGTAAAGAATAGAACAATAAACTTATGTTTTTTTTCAGTCTTCCTTAACTCTTCAAGACTTTGATCTGAAAGTATTTTCTTCTGCATGTAATATCTTTTGATTTGGAAAACAAATTTAAGAAAAAATGTATTATAAGTCAAATAAAATTCCCGGTTTGATGAATGTAGATTGTTTAATTATCTGGTAATCAATGATTTTTGTATGTATATTGTGGTATTCAAAATTAAAAAAAATAAAATAATTCAAAAGTAAATGATATGTTATTTGTGTTAATTAATCATTATTCATGAAATTATAGTAGTCTGATTAGTAATTTTAAAGCTAAAATTCTTCATGAGTCATTAACGTGACTCACAAAAGAATTGAGCAACACTTTTTCTTTCATCTATATTTGAAAACGGTCACATTCTTTTGGGAGAAGTGTTGGAAATACAGAAAATGAAAAAATATACTGTCATTTTACAAAATAAATTGCCACATGATCAAGTTTATTCCCGTTAAATTAAAACCCTTTAATTTTTTAAACGCAGTATTCTGGACTCAATTTCTTTTCGGACATTTTTTAATCTGGAGTATGATGAAAAAGTAGTATAGCTGAAAAATACAGGAAAAAACGTGTAAAAACCAAACCCGTTTTCTGATGTCATAAAAATTGAAATTCCAATGATGCAAAGTAAGATAACTGAATTATACAGGAAACTTTTCTTTGCCTTGTCTTCGTTTTGATAAAGTTCGTCTATACTCTGTTGAGATAATGGTTTTTCAGTCATAATGTATGATTGTAAACAAATTAGAATATAAAGGTAGGATTATATTTTTTAATTATTCTCTTATTATATGTGCGACTTCTCATAAATAATAGTTAAAAATTTATTAAAATTTTAAATTTAATATCATTTTAAAGATGATCACTCTCAATTAAATTTTAAAATCGATTACATTTGTGATATGAGACACGACCAGCGAGCAGAAAAATTCAGGCAGATTGTGGAAAATAAATTCCAGATCTATAATTCATTATTTATGAGCCTGCCCTATGATAAAATGACGAATATCGGGATGCTTCTTCCCTTTCTTTACGAAGAAAGCAAGGATGGATACAAGGCAGGAAAGACCCCTGAGCAGATTGTAGAAGAATTCTTTGCCAACCATACCAGTTTAGAAACTGAAGAGCAGAAATTAGAACTGCTTTTCAAAATTATTCAGTATATCGAGAGACAGGTAGTTTTGTTTGACAGTATCGAGGATGCTGCCTTTCCGAATTTACATTCTGAAAGCGACAGCGGAACCGTCAATAATCTTTTTGAACGTTCGTTACAGGATCATAAACTGGAAAAAGTGCGGGAGAAATTAAAAGATTTTACGGTAAAAATAGTGTTCACCGCTCACCCTACTCAGTTTTATCCAAGTTCGGTACAGCGAATTCTCCATGATTTACGGAAATCAATCACTGATGATTCAATTACCAATATTGATATGCTTCTGCAGCAGCTTGGAAAAACACCTTTCGTTAATAAAGAAAAACCAACACCCATCGATGAAGCATTAAGTATTATTTACTATCTCAGATACGTATACTACGACACCATTGGCGAACTGTTTACAAAAATCAAAAAAACCTTTGGAAATGATCATTTTCACCTGCATGAAGATTTGATCCAGCTTGGCTTCTGGCCGGGCGGTGACAGGGACGGAAATCCTTTCGTAACAGCAGATGTAACCAAAAGAGTGTCGGAAGAACTACGCTCAGCAATTTTGAAATCATACTATGGAAATCTGAAAGACGTCAGAAGAAGGCTCAGCTTCAGAGGAGTTTCAGATGTTTTGGGACAGTTGAGTACCGAACTGTACACTGCAATTTTCAGGAATGAAAGAATTACCGCAGAAGATATTCTGAAAAGACTGAATGAGGCAGAAAAAATATTGGTTGAAGAACACAATTCTCTGTTCCTGGATCTGCTTGAAAATTTCAAAGACCGTGTTATGATCTTTGGAACCCATTTTGCGACACTTGATATCAGACAGGACAGCAGAATTCATCAACAGGTCATTGATGAGGTGTACAGAGCTAAATTTGGAGAATCTGAAGTGACTCATGTTGAGAAATTCAATCAGTTGATTCAGCTTTCAGAAAAAATAAATTCAGATGATTTCGAAGACATCATAAAAGATACTTTAATCAATGTAGCTCAGATAAGAGACATACAGTTTGCCAATGGAACCCGTGGAATGAATAGGTATATTATATCTAATTCTGATGCGGTAAAAGATGTGATGAATGTGTATGCGTTTTTTAAAATTTCCGGATACAGAGACGAGGACATCAATATGGATATCGTTCCGCTCTTTGAAACCATGGAAGGTCTGGATAATGCTGAGAAGGTCATGACTGAATTGTACAGCAATCCTGTTTATAAGCAGCATCTTGAAAGAAGAGGGAAGCAGCAGACTATTATGCTCGGATTTTCAGACGGAACCAAAGACGGCGGTTATCTGAAAGCCAACTGGGAAATTTATAAAGCAAAAGAAGTGCTTACCCAACTCTCAGAAGAAAACGGAATTAAAGTGGTCTTTTTTGACGGAAGAGGAGGTCCGCCGGCAAGAGGAGGGGGTAAGACCCATGATTTCTATGCATCTCAGGGGAAAACAATTGCCAATAACAAAATTGAACTGACCATTCAGGGACAGACCATCACCAGTATTTTTGGAAATAAGGAACAGGCAAAATATAATTTTGAGCAGCTTCTGACTGCAGGAGTAGAAAATGATGTGTTCAAAAATTCAAAAAAAGACCTGACAGAAAAAGAGAGAGCCCTTATTCTTGAGCTGGCCAATATCAGCTACAAAAAATACTCAGACTTAAAGGCTCATCCGATGTTTGTTCCCTATCTTCAGGAGATGAGCACGCTTGAGTACTATGGAAAAACCAATATCGGAAGCCGTCCCTCAAAACGTGGAGGTGATAATGAACTGAGATTTGAAGATTTAAGAGCAATCCCTTTCGTAGGCTCATGGTCTCAGCTGAAGCAGAATGTTCCCGGATTTTTCGGTTTCGGTTTCGCCATGCAGCAGTTGAAGGATGAGGGAAGATTTGATGAAGTAAGAGAATTGTACAGAGGCTCCGATTTCTTTAAAACTTTAGTTCTGAACTCGATGATGAGTATGAACAAATCGTACTTCCCATTGACCTACTATATTAAAGACAATCCAAAATTTGGTGAATTCTGGAATGTGCTTTTTAGCGAATATAATCTTTCAAAAGATATCATGCTGGAACTGACCGGTTTTAAACTCCTGCAGGAAGAAGATCCGCTGTCACGAAAGTCTGTGAAGATCCGTGAAAAAATTGTACTGCCGCTGTTGAGTATTCAGCAATATGCTTTAATGAAAATCCAAAAGGGAGAAGGCAACAGAGAAGCTTACGAAAAACTGGTAACGAGGTCACTGTTTGGAAATATTAATGCAAGCAGAAATTCTGCGTAATAAAATCGTATTCTCGGTTTTCAGTATGGCAAATTTGTGATTTTCAAGAATGCCTGAACCGGATTTTAAAACATTTTAATAAATAGAAAAACAGCTGCTTAATTTTTAAGCAGCTGTTTTTTTATTATTCTTTCAGAAATTTTTCATAATAAATCTGATCCTTTACCTGAATTTTCAGATAATAAGTTCCTTTTGCGAAATCCTGTACATTGACCGACTTCTGATGGTTAGATCTTAAAACCGATCTTCCGAGATTATCATAAATTTCAAGCAATACAACATCACCTTCAGTTGCGATATTCAGAATTGATTTTACAGGGTTTGGGAAAATGGCTATTTTTTCTTTTTTAACCAGATCAGAAGTGTTTAAAACCAGGTTGTATAAACTTCCGAAATTTAAAATGCCGTAACCCATCTGGTCTGTATGATTTGGGAATAGAGAAGCGGTCTGCTTTAACTGGGTTTTCATCAGGTTTCTGTTCATTCCCGGAAAAGCCTGAATAAGACACGCA
Source organism: Chryseobacterium sp. HNCC26DJ238 (assembly GCF_057180465.1). NCBI lineage: Bacteria > Pseudomonadati > Bacteroidota > Flavobacteriia > Flavobacteriales > Weeksellaceae > Chryseobacterium > Chryseobacterium sp. HNCC26DJ238. The sequence goes on along the minus strand of NZ_JBXUGI010000003.1, from coordinate 142,756 downwards.
ACTCCTCCGGCAGCAATTGGAGTAGCAATAGAAGTTCCGGTGACGGATGTCGTGGTATTGTTATTTACACTTGCTGCTGCTGTCCCTCTTGCACTTGCGTCAGGCTTTATCACGCCTGCAGAGTTCGGTCCGTAGGATGAAAATCCGGAAGATGATCCTGCAGAATCTACAGATCCTATACTGAAAACCTGAGCATTATCTGCCGGTGTGGTAATATAATGCCAGGGCTGCTGTCCTGAATTCCCGGCAGCAATCAAAACAAAAATTCCTTTATTGGCAGCAATCTGGCTTCCCCTTGCAATAAATGAAGTCGTTCCGTTCATCTGGGCATAAGTATAGCTGTATTTTGGATCATCAAAAGTTGAATATCCTAAAGATGTTGTAATCACATCAACCCCTTTGCGGTCAGCTTCTTCGGCTGCTTCTATCCAATACATTTCCTCTTCAGGGATTTCTACTGCAGCATTTTCACTTCGGTACAGATAAAAATCTGCATCGGGTGCAGAACCCACGAAAGTATTCTGAATATATCCTCCGATAGCTCCGAGAACAACTGTTCCGTGATTGTTTAATGACGGATTGTAGATGTTTGTTGTTTTTGTGACAAAATCGTAGCCTCCTTTGATCCTGTTGTTGGTCCACAGTCTTGAAAATGCAGAGCCTGTATTAACGGTTGGAAAACCTGTGTCAATCACGGCAATGGTTACTCCAGTTCCGGTGAAGCCGGCAAGATGAAGCGGTCTGAGATTGATCTGGTCAATCTGTTCAGAGCCTGATCCGTAATCAAATGTTGTCAAAATCTTTTGAGGCTGGTCAAAATTTTCCCATTTATTGATGTTTTTGGTCTTTAAAACCAAAGAAGAGTTTTTGGCAAAACTTTCTACCGCAGATACAAAAGGTTGATTTTTAATAAGATTGACCTGAGCCTGGTTAGCGGTAAGGGCGACACCATTAAGCCATTTGGAAGAATCAGTAATTGTAAATCCTAAATTTTGGAGATTTTGAATATAAGATTGTTCGATCGGAGCATCCTGATCGTTCAGTGCAATTCCCAAAGCTGTTCTTCTGTCGAGTGCTTTTTGAGATAACTCTGATAGCGGATTGGCATAGAAAGCGCCTTTGTTAGGCTTGCTGTTAAAATAGACAAATACCAGTTCGCTTTGTGCCTTACCTACTCCGTAAACCGTTAAAAAACAAAATAATAAAACTTTTTTCATTGATTTCTTTTGTATAAAGATAAAACAAATTCAATAAAATTTTTGAAAGGATTTTAAAATCCTTATTTTTACGAAAATATTTGTTTATGAAATTACTGCATAAGAGAATAATTAAGATGTGGTGATTGCATGTAACTTAGAAAATAAAATTTACGTATGAAAAAAATACAGATGGTTGACTTGCAAAGTCAATATTACAAAATAAAAAATGATGTAGACAATGCGGTTTTAAATGTGATGGATTCTGCAGCATTTATCAACGGTCCTGAAGTAAAATCTTTCCAGAACGAGATAGAAACCTATCTTGATGTAAAACATGTTATCCCATGTGCAAACGGAACGGATGCTTTACAGATCGCTTTGATGGCTTTGGATCTTCAGGAAGGTGATGAGGTGATCACAGCTGATTTTACTTTTGCTGCGACTGTTGAAGTTATTCATTTGCTTAAATTAAAATCTGTGTTGGTAGATGTTGATTATGACACGTTCACGATTTCAACGGAACAGATCAGAAAAGCGATTACCCCAAAAACCAAAGCGATTATTCCTGTTCATATCTTCGGACAATGTGCGAATATGGAGGAAATCTTAAAAATTGCTGAAGAACATAATTTATTTGTCATCGAAGACAACGCACAGGCAATCGGTTCACAGTTTACTTTTTCAGACGGAAGTGTAAGACATGCAGGAACAATGTCAACCGTAGGAACGACCTCTTTCTTCCCATCAAAAAATTTAGGATGTTACGGAGACGGCGGAGCAATTTTTACCAATAATGGTGAGTTGGCTCACCGTTTAAGAGGGATTGTTAACCACGGCATGTACGAAAGATATTACCATGATGAAGTAGGGGTCAACTCACGATTAGACAGCCTTCAGGCTGCAATTCTGCGAAAAAAATTACCTAATCTGGATTCTTACAACGATGCCAGAAGAAAAGCTGCTGATTATTATGATGAAGCTTTTGCCGGAAATGAAAATATTTTAACACCGAAAAGAGCTGAATATTCAACTCATGTTTTTCATCAGTATACTCTGAGAATTCTCAATGGAAAACGTAACGAATTACAGAAATTCCTCACTGAAAAAGAAATTCCGGCCATGATCTATTATCCGGTAGCCCTTAGAAAGCAGAAAGCCTATTATCAGGAAAGCAACGACGCAGATTTTGTGAATACAGATCAGCTTTTGGAGCAGGTAATTTCCCTCCCGATGCATACAGAACTTGACGAAGAGCAGCTGAAGTATATTACGGATGCTGTGTTGGAGTTTATGGGGTAAAGCCGCTACTTTGTCAAAGTTGAAAATCTTTGCCAAAGTTTAAAACGATGAATGATGAGAATAAGAGAAAATCATTTAGAGCCAGACAGATTTTATCATATTTTTAATCGAGGAGTTAATTCTGGATTGGCTTTTTTGAACAATGAAAATTATAATTTTTTCCTTCGAAAAGTCAAAATCTATATAATTCCTCATTTCGAAATCTATGCCTACTGTCTGATGCCGAATCATTTTCATTTTTTACTGAAAGTTAAATCCGAAGTAGGTCATGATGCCAACTTTAAAAAAAGAGGTCTGCATTCTGAACCGTGTTTTTACAGCAAAGCACTAGGTAAATTAATGAGCAGCTATACACAATCATTTAATAAAGTGTACCAAAGATCCGGACCCGTTTTCGAATCGCCTTTTAAAAGAATTTTAGTTGACTCCGAGGAATACTTAAGAAATTTAATTATTTACATTCATCAGAATCCTCATGATTTTCAGGATTACAGATATTCTTCCTATCTGGCAGTAATCTCTAATTCTGAAACTTATATTCAGCGAGATAAAGTTTTGGAGTTATTTGATGACCGCAGAAATTTTATTGAATGTCATCAGAATAAAGATTTAAATTTGAATACAAACTTTGTCAAAGGTTTACAACTTTGACAAAGTAATAACTAACTACACACGACTCAAACAATGGCAATACTTGTAACAGGCGGACTTGGATATATCGGTTCCCACACAGTGGTAGAACTGATCAATAATCACTATGAAGTGGTTATTGTAGATGATTTATCCAATTCTGAAAAATTTATATTAAACAATATTGAGGAAATTACGGGGAGACGCCCCATTTTTTATCCTTTCGATCTAAAAAGAAAGGAGCTTCTCAATCAGGTTTTTGATGCACATAATATTGAAGGATGCATCAACTTTGCTGCTTTTAAGGCTGTCGGTGAAAGCCAGGAAAAACCGGTTGATTATTATGAAAATAATTTGTTTTCGTTAATTAATATTCTCCAGGAATTTAAATCAAGAAATATTTCTAATTTTATTTTCAGTTCATCCTGTACAGTTTATGGACAGGCGGATGAAATGCCGATCGATGAGAATACTCCGTTAAAAATGCCTGAAAGTGTTTATGGAAAGACCAAACAGATGGGCGAAGAGATTCTGAAAGATTTTGCTCACGCTTATAAAAGTAAGATCTGTCTATTAAGATATTTTAATCCGATCGGAGCGCATCCATCATCTTTGTTGGGCGAATTGCCTATAGGGGTTCCCAATAATCTTGTACCTTACGTCATGCAGACAGCAGCAGGAATTCGAGAGAAACTGAGTATTTGGGGGAATGATTACCCGACCGAAGATGGAACTGCAGTACGGGATTATATTTATGTTGTCGATTTGGCAAAAGCGCATGTCGCTGCCTTACAGAGCCTGATGAATAATAAATCAGAAGAGACCGTCATTGATACCTATAATTTAGGAACCGGAAAAGGCTCATCCGTTTTGGAAGTGGTACAGGCTTTTGAAACAGCCAATGATGTTAAAGTACCATATCAAATTTGCGACAGGAGGGAGGGTGATATTACGGTAGCTTATGCGAATGCTGACAAAGCTGAAAAAGAGCTTAGCTGGAAATCTGAAACTTCATTAGAAGAAGCATTGAAAACGGTATGGAATTGGCAGAAGTATTTGGAATCCAGAAAAAATTAGTTTAATTATTTACACCTATAATTATATATGAAAACCGACAGAATAGGAATTACATTTTCCTCATTTGACTTATTACATGCAGGTCACATCAAAATGCTTGAAGAAGCTAAAACAGTTTGTGATTACCTGATCGTTGGATTGCAGATCGATCCTTCACATGACAGACCTACTAAAAATAAACCGACCCAGACGATTGTTGAGAGATATATACAGTTAAGAGCAGTCAATGCAGTCGATGAGATCATCCCGTATTATACAGAAGAAGACCTTGAAGATATTTTAAAATCTTTTGTTATAGATGTAAGAATCATTGGAGACGATTACATGGACAGAGATTTTACCGGTAAAAAATACTGTGAAGAAAAAGGGATTGAGATCTTTTACAATAAAAGAGATCATCGTTTTTCGTCAAGTGATTTACGGAAAAGAATCTACGAAGCAGAAATGGCAAAACTTAAATAAAAAAGTCCCGAAAATTTAATTTTCGGGACTTTTTTATTTATGGGATTTGTCTAACTTCCATATTCATCATTCATCATTCATCATTCATCATCTACATCGGAGCCTGTTGGTCGTCTCCTGTCGCGTTAGAATTTACATCTTTCTTTCTTTTCGGCTGTTCTATTTTTTCACCCTGTTTGAATCTGTAGGTCAGGGATACCGCAAACTGTCTTGGCTGCCACTGCATATAAGAATCTCTGCTGAAATCTGCGGTATTGGTAGTACTTCTCATCGCACGGGTGTTGAAGATATCCTGAATATTGAAACTTACCGTTCCGTTCCCATCCCAGATTGTTTTTGAGGCACCGAAATTTAATGCATACATATCGTTTCTGGTCTGGTTTACCGCTTTCTGGGCACCTCTGTAGAATCCCTGTAACTGAAAACTAAAGGTTTTATCAACCTTGAACGTAGAGGTTAGCCTAGCTCTTGTTGAGAAACCATTTCCTTCAAAAGACAAAGGTTTACCTAATAATTCAGGAGCGTTGGAAATTCCGGTTGTTTTATATCCGAATAAATCAACATTTCCTAAAAATTTCAACCATTTGGTAGCGTCCCAATTAAAATTAAGATCTAAACCGTAACGGTCATCGGTTCCCAAATTGACAGGCTTGGTATGAAAAGCTCCGAAAATATCCGAGTACACCAGCATTTTTACATCATCAGTTGAATGTCTATAATAAAGAGTCGGGTTTACCGTAAATTTTCCTTTTGAAATACTGTATCCGAACTCGTAAGAGTCAACATATGAAGGATTTAGATCTATGTTTCCGTCAAAAATATTCTGGTTGTCCGTATAGCTCGGGTTCGGAATCAAAAAGAAAGATCTCGGTCTGTCAATTCTTCTGGAGTAATTCACTAAGAACTGATTGTCTTTTGCGATTTCATAACTTAAAAATACAGATGGGAATAAATTATTATAAGTTTTCTTGCTGTTAATATTGTCAGTATAGTAGTCTAAATTTGAATACTTAATATCAACCTGAGAATATTCATTTCTAAGTCCTACCTGATAACCTAAATTACCAATCTTACTTTTAAACTGTACATATCCGGCATTGAAAATTTCCCTGTAGTATGCATTGTAAGTAAAATTATTCAGGAAATGAAATTCCGGATTACTGATCGTTCTTTCTAAAACATCGTTATCATAAACGTTCTGATTGATATCTAAACGATAACCGGCTTCAATTCGTGAATTTTCACCAAGAGGAAGTTCGTAATCAGCCTTACCAACTAAAGTTTTGTTTTTGGTGGTCTGCTCAATCACATTCTGTAAGTTAAAAGCATTATTTTCCGTTTGATTGACATCAGTATTGTTATAGGATCTGTTGCTCTGCAAGCTCACCGACACAGATAAATTTTGTCCTTTGTCATCAAATTTATGATCAATACCGAAATCCCCCTGAAAGGCAAGATTGTCATTTGATCCGGTATTCATCCTTCTTACAAATGAATTGGGATCTCTTAAAAAACGGTAATCATAGGTGATATCGCCGATATTCTCACTTTCAAAAGTTCTTACCGTTGCTGAAGCATTAATTGAGGTTTTATCAGAAACGTCATACACAATTCCTGTAGAAGCATTGTAATTACTGTTATTGCTGTTGGTGATTGATTCCTGATCGGTTGAAGTTCTGTCAGCATCCAGAACAGCATTAAAGAACCTTGCATTGTTTCTGTTGGTATTCTTTGATTCTCTGTAGCCGCCGCCACCGTTTAGGAACCATGTAAGGTTGCCTTTTCTCCAGCTTAGGTTGGTATTTAAGTTTGTCTGGGGAAGATATCCCAAAGTTCCGATAACACTTCCGTTAAAACCGGTTTTCTTTGATTTCTTTAAGATAATATTTAAGATACCTGCCGTTCCGCTAGCCTCAAATTTTGAAGACGGATTGGTAATCACTTCTATTCTTTCAATCTGATCAGCAGGAATACTCTGCAAAGCGTTGGCACCATCATCAATTCCAAGAAGGGCAGAAGGCTTTCCGTTGATCAGAAATCTTACATTGGAACTTCCTCTCATGGATACCGTACCGTCAGTGTCTACTGAAACGGAAGGGACATTGGAAAGTACATCCTGAAGATTTCCTCCTTTACTGACAATATCCTGAGAAGGATCATAGGTTCTTTTATCCAGTTCTACTTTATAAGGCTTGGTAGCAACTGTAATAGTTACTCCCTGAATATCCTGAGTTTTTAGATTGGTAGGAGAAGTTTCAGCCTCTATAGACAAAGCCCCTATATTTCCTGCTGCAGCAATCTGCTTATTAACCACACTCTTTTTGAAATCGATTGCTTCGACAGAAATATCATAGTTTCCGGGAGTAAGTTCCAGTTGATACTGTCCTTTTTCATCAGTAAGTGTCGCGTCACTGAAGAGTTTATTTTCTTTGTGGCTAAAGGTTACGGAGGCGTAGGGTACAGGCTGATTGCTTTTGTCTACGATCGTTCCTGTTATTCCTACTTTTTCCTGTCCGAAGGCAAAAGCTGCTGCAGATAATACAAAGGTTAAACCCAGGGTTTTCTTTGTAATCATGCTGATTATTTCCGTCTGATTCATAAGATATTCTTTAGATGAAATCATAAAATAAACATTTATTATTACGAAATTAAAAAATGCTTATTCAACATGTTTTCACAATTTGTTTATTATTTTTAATAGATAGGTCGTTTATTATGATGATATGTTAATTGATAAATTGTTAAATTTTAGTTAAAAATATTTATTATTTGATATTTTTAGAATTTAGCCAGTCCTGATATGCCTTGGCATTAATAATATGCTGCTCTGCGCTGGCTGTAAATTTATGATAACCCATTCTTGCAGGATCTGCACACATAAATATATATGGGTTATTTTCCGCATTCAGCACCGCATCCACAGAATTTTTATCAACCACGCAGATCGGCCCCGGAGGAATTCCTGCGTTTGCGTAAGTATTATAGGGGGATGGGGTTGTCAGATGTTTGTAAAAGACTCTTTTAATAGGCTCTTTAAAATTCGTTTTTTTGTTCATCGCATAAATCACTGTAGGATCAGACTGAAGCTTCATTCCTTTTTTATAACGGTTTAGGTACAGTCCTGCGATTGTTTTCATTTCATCCGGTTTACCTCCGGACTCCTTATAAACAATGGATGCCAGTGAATAAACCTGATCCCTTGACAATCCTGATTTTTTTTCTTGCTTTATTCTGTCCGCAGTCCAGAACTGGATATACTGATCTTCAAATTTTTTGAAAAATTCTTTCGGAGTTACCGTCCAGAAAAAATTATAGGTATCAATAAAAAAATATTTTTTTAAATCTTCGGCATTGTTATATCCTTTCTCTGTTGCAATGGTATTCAGATCATTAACAAATCTAAGCGAATCAAGTTCTGTTTTCTTTGAAACTCTTCCCACCATCTGGTAAATATCTCCGAAATCTCCGATTCTGAATGAGTTTTCAGTCTGGTTTCCGGCTTTGATCATATTGACAAGCTCTGAATTACTGGCTCCTTTTCTGAAATGGTAACGGCCCGGTTTAAAATGCTGATCCATTGTTTTATCTTTAGCAACATCAGTGAAAGACTCCCTGTTATGGACAAATGGGGCAACTGAATCTAAAATCTGTTTAAATTCTGCACCGTGCGGAATTAAAACATAACCCTCTTTCTGTACATTGTTACCGTAATATTTCTTATAAAATTTAAAACCAAAAAATCCTGCCGCAGCAAGAATAATGAGTATGATAATGAGAATAGCTTTTTTCATTACAGATGAATTGATTAAAAGTTTTTGCTGTTATTAAACTGGATCTACCTTACCATAGAAAACCTGTTTTGCAGGACCTTCAAGCCAGATTTCACGGAATGCATTTCCGCTTTTTTCTGCATACACCTTAAGATCGCCGCCCAATGTTTTAACTTTTATGGAAGTTAGATTGTTATTTTGCAGAAAAGTTAAAGCAGAAGCCGTAACTCCTGTTCCGCAACTGAAAGTTTCATCCTCAACACCTCTTTCATAGGTTCTTACGAAAATTTCATCTTCAGATATATTTTCAACAAAATTTACATTAATACCTTTTTCCCGATAGTTTTCAGAATTCCTGATGTTTTTTCCTGCTTCGAAAACATTGAAGGTAGCAATATCATCTACATATTTTACGTAATGGGGAGAGCCGGTATCCAGAACTGCATCATTACCGTCAGTTGAAATTGTTTCTACATCGCTCATTTTTAACTTTACAATATCTCCGCTGATCTCAGCTTCATGGATTCCGTCAATAGCAGTAAATACTGTTTTATCATCTTTAAAAACCGACAGAAAATGAGCAAAAGCTACCGAACAGCGGGCTCCGTTTCCACAAAAGCTTTTAGAGCCGTCAGAATTGTAATAATCAACTTCAAAATCCACCCCTTCTGCTGTATTTATTTTAATCAGCCCATCTGCCCCTATTCCAAAACGACGGTCACAAAGTTTCTGAATATTTTCAACAGAAAGATGATTCCATTCTCCAGACCGGTTATCAATCATCACAAAGTCGTTTCCTGTTCCCTGATATTTGTAAAATTCCATACTTTTTTTACCTATTTTTTTATAAAAAACTAACGTGCAAAACTACTATAATAAAAACTAAAAACGAACAGCGATTGCTGTCCGTTCAGTTATTTAGAATAATTATTATCTGAATCCTCCTGATCTCGGAGAATTGTTCTGCGGTGTTGAAGGTGTTGTACTTTGAGTACTTGGCGTACTGTTTCTGAAACCGCTGTTACTGTTAGATCTCGGTGTACTAGGCTGTTGAGATCTCTGTCCGTTACTGTTCACATTTCCTGAATTTCTGAAACCGCTGTTACCTCTCGGAGAGCTGCTGTTATTGTTGTTTCTCGGATTGGTATAAGTACCGTTACTGTTTTGTGAACCTCTGAAACCGTTATTACCTCTAACGCTGTTGCCATTTCTCGGATTGGTATAGTTACCTCCATTGTTAGTCGGTGTATCTCTGAATCCGTTATTTGGTCTCTGCGTTGAGGTTCTTTTTTCTACATATACTCTTGTTCTGTTATTTCCATAATAATAAGGGGTACCATTATCATAATAATATCTCATATCATTTCTGTAGTAATAACCGTCATTACCATAATATCCTCCTGTATTATAATATCCCTGAGGAGCATAGTAATATCCGTCGTTATAGTAAGGATCTCCGTACGTTTCAGCATATCCGTTATTATAGGACATACAAGAAGTTAAACTGAGAGCAACCAATACTGTAAATGTTATTTTTATTAAATTTTTCATCTCTCTTACATATTGTTTTGTTGATAATTCTTCTTCCACTGAATGTAGCCAATGGCAGCCATAATACTAAAAACCAAATACTGTACCGAAGTAATTCCATAGCCTTTATAAATGTACATCGGAATGGAAATCAAATCTCCAATGATCCAGAAGATCCAATTCTCAATACGTCTTTTCGCCATCAGCCACATTCCGACTAAAAATACGGAAGTGGTCAAAATATCCATCCAGTTAGCCCAATCCAGATGATGGAAACCGTACTGTATATTTTCTGAAGTCAATTGATTATCCAGATAAGGTTTGTAATAATAAATGATCAGTACTAAAATGACACTGAACAGAAACAGCATTAAAGCAATCAGCCACTCTTTCTTTGTAGCCCGGGAAACTTCTACGTGAATACTGTCATCAGAATGTTTTCGCCATAAAACCCAGCCGTATATACTCATTATTGAGTAATATACGTTAATCATGCAATCACCCAACAGACCTGCAATAAAAAGAAGATATACATAAATAACAGTTGAAATAATCCCGGTAGGATAAACCCAGATATTTTTTTTAATGGAAAAGAATACGCTCAGAATTCCGAAAAAAGTTCCCGATGCTTCCAGAAAAATCTGTAAAACCGTATAGGTTTCGTACGGTTTTATAAAAAGATCATATAGATTCATGACTTCAAAAATAAGTAAAAAAACAGTCAGATTAATATGTTTAAAACAAGTGTTAATCAGTTTTTTATATTTTTAAATGTAAATTAAATCACGATTTTTTATTAATAAATGTTAATATCATTAAAATTTTTATATTTTCGTAAATCTTTAATAAATAAAAAAAATATGTCTAAAATTTGGGTTAAGAAACCAATGAGTGCGTATGAAGCTGATATCCAAAAGAGCCAGCTGAAGCGTGTTCTGGGGAAATGGAGCCTTACTGCTATCGGAATCGGAGCTATTATAGGAGGAGGGATTTTTGTACTTACAGGAACAGGTGCATATTATAATGCAGGTCCTGCACTTGCACTTTCTTTTGTCATTGCAGGTATTGCGTGCGTGTTTGCAGCTTTGTGTTATGCTGAGTTTGCTTCCATACTTCCAGTAGAAGGTTCAGCATATGCGTATGCTTACGGAACGGTAGGAGAAATTTTTGCATGGATCATCGGATGGGGTTTGATTCTGGAATATGCTATGGGATCGATGACGGTCGCCGTATCCTGGTCAGGTTATTTTGCAAAACTCCTCAAAATGTTTGGTTTACATTTGCCTTATTGGATGACTACAGATCCTGGAACCGCCCATAAAGCTTTCGGAGAGGCAACAAAACAGATCGCTGATGGGAAACTGTCTGTCGATAAATTACAGACATTTCAGGAAACTGTTGCCAATTTTAATGCAGCTCCGGAGCTTTTTGATATGAAGTTATTTTTAAACCTTCCGGCTTTAGTCATTGTATTGTTTGTTATTTCAATTTTAGTAAGAGGAACAAAAGGTGCAGCGAAAGCAAATAATTTCATTGTCATTTTAAAAGTGTCTGCAATTATTTTTGTGATTATTGCAGGATTGTTTTTTATAGATACTGCCAACTGGACTCCTTTTATACCGGAAGCCACAACGATTACAGAAAACGGAGTCTCCCATAAAGCATATGGTGTTGCCGGAATTGTCGCCGGAGCATCTGCAATTTTCTTTGCTTATGTAGGTTTCGATGCTGTTTCTACGCAGGCAGGAGAAGCGATTAATCCTAAAAAAGATGTGCCTTTTGCCATTATTACATCGTTGGTAACCTGTACTGTATTGTATATTCTGGTATCATTGGTGTTAACGGGAATGATGCATTATACTGATTTTAATCCTCTTGGTAAATATCCGGATGCGATCAAAGCTCCCGTTGCGTATGCATTTGATATCGCAGGGCAGGCTTGGGCTGGTTATATCATTACGATTGCTGCTACGGTAGGTTTAATTTCCGTTCTTATGGTTATGATAATGGGACAGTCAAGGATTTTCCTGGGAATGTCTAAAGACGGATTGATTCCAGCTACTTTTTCAAAAGTAAATACAGTGACAGGAGTGCCGACAAAGAATTTGATGATTCTGGGCGGTGTGATTGCAGTCATTGCTTCGCTTACCCCAATCAATGATCTGGCACATATGACAAGTTTCGGAACTTTATTTGCCTTTACGATGGTTTGTGTAGCAGTATGGGTGTTGAGAATTAAAGAACCGAAATTGGAGAGAAGTTTCAGGGTTCCTGCTTTACCGGTCATTGCTTGTCTGGGAATTGCTATCAATATTTACCTGATTTTCAACCTCAGCAAAGAAGCGCAGATGTATTCTTTCGGATGGCTGATTATCGGATTTATTATCTATTTCCTTTACAGTAAAAAACATTCAAAACTGCAGAATGGCGGTTATGGTGAAACGTTCAGTGCCGAACAGAAACCTCTAGAAGACGTTGATATTAATATTGATAATAAAGACTAAATTTAAATTCCGCTTTTTGCGGAATTTTTTTTGATTACATTTGATTGTTATGAAAAATAAAGTATCTGTCCTGTTATTATTCTTCTGCACTTTTTTGTCTGCGCAAGATGTAAGTTTTAAAACCTTATTAAATGATAAAATAAGTATCAGAGCTCTCGAAATATGGGACAGCAAAGTCTGGTACAGTGGAACCGATTCAAAATTCGGATATGTGGATCTTAAAAATCCTGAAGATCAGAAGCAGATAATACTTTCAGAGAAGAAACTCCAGTTCAGAACTTTAGGACAGGATAAAAAATCATTTTACGCCATTAATATTGAAAGTCCGGCCTATTTTTTTAAAATTGATAAAAGAAACCTTACGCATGAGGTTGTATTTACTGATACCGTTAAGACTGCGTTTTATGATGCACTTCATTTCGTTAATAACGATCTTGGAGTAGCTTTCAGTGATCCTGATGAAAGTCTCAGTTTAAAACTTGCATGGCTATTACCCAATGATGCAGGAATAGTACAGTATAAACTGAATTCTTCAGATCTCGGATCTCTTAAACTCAATGAGGGCGAAGCAGCATTTGCTGCAAGTAATACCAATATTGCGTCTTATAAAAAAAAGATATGGATTGCCACAGGTGGTAAAACATCCAGGATTATAAGGATAGAAAATTCAGACACGAAGATTTTTGAATTACCTTTTGTTCAGGGAACAAGTTCTCAGGGAATTTATTCTATTGATTTTTACGAGGACAAATTTGGGATTGCGGCAGGAGGGGATTATACAAAACAGGATGCCAATATCAACAATATTGCAACAACCAAAGATGGTGGAGACACCTGGCAGATTCAGGCTTCAGGACAAAATGCCGGATACATGACCTGTGTCAGAATAAAACCCGGATCAAAAGGAAAGGAGATCATTGCTGTGGGTGATCAACACATCAGCTATTCTTCAGATTTCGGAAAAACCTGGAAGAAATTATCGGGTGAAAAAGGATTTTACGTCTGTGAATGGATTGATGGAAATACCATGGTTCTGGCAGGTAAGGACAGAATTTCTCTTATGAAATTGAATTTTTAACTTCACTGATGAATATTTTAGAAAATAGTAATATCAGTTTTGTTAAAACCAAGAAAAACGTAAAAATTCTGAAGTATGCAGCTACGGATAATTGGGATATGGTTCATATGACAGGTATTTTTACCATACAAGCTATGGAGAAAATATAAAAAATATTGATTTTGCCGTAAAAGACTATTATGGTACAATAAATTATGATGACGTTACCACTATGTATAACAATATAGCATTCATAACTCTTTAGAGCATTATAGCAGCGCAGGAAATATTGATCTTGGGAAAAAATTTGCGGAAGAAGTATTTAGACTGATTACAAAATAAAGATGATAGATAAAGCCTAATATAATTCATGATTTAAAATTCGTAAGTTATAGCTAATTTTGCAGGGTGGAATTCACTTTAGGATTTCCCTGAAAATTTAAAATTTTAATGAGTTCTTTAATCGATAAATATAATATTCCCGGACCGCGTTACACTTCTTATCCCACAGTACCTTATTGGGATGAAAGTACTTTTTCCGCTGAAAAATGGAAAGAGACGGTTATCAGATCTTTTCGTGAAACAAATTCAGAAGAAGGAATTTCTATTTATATTCATTTGCCTTTCTGTGAGGCATTGTGTACATTTTGTGCCTGTCATAAGCGCATTACCAAACAACACAGTGTAGAAGTTCCCTATCTGGAAAGTGTTTTGAAAGAATGGAAATTATATCTTCAGTTATTTGATGAGAAACCCAAATTGAAGGAAATCCATCTGGGAGGTGGAACGCCTACTTTTTTTTCTCCGCAGAATTTAAAAACTTTATTAGAAGGCATTTTTTCAACCGTAGAAATTGCCGAACATCAGGAGTTTTCTTTTGAAGGACACCCGAACAATACAACGAGAGAACATCTGCAGACCCTGTATGATTTAGGATTCAGGAGAGCCAGTTTTGGAGTTCAGGACTATGATCTTAAGGTACAGAAAGCAATTAACAGAATCCAGCCGTTCGAGAAAGTAAAAGAGGTTACTGAAATGGCTCGTGAAATCGGCTACACCGGAATCAGTCATGATCTTGTTTTCGGACTTCCCCACCAACATTGGGATGCTATGGAATATACCATCCGTAAAACTTTAGAATTGAAACCGGATCGTCTGGCATTTTATTCTTATGCGCATGTCCCATGGGTCAAAGGAGTAGGGCAGCGTGGTTTTGATGAAAATGATCTTCCGAGCGGTGAAGAAAAGCGACGTTTATATGAAGACGGGAAACAGCTGCTGGAAGATCTGGGATACATTGAAGTGGGAATGGATCATTTTTCACTGGAGCATGATGATTTATACCAGTCTTTGATTCATAAAAAACTGCATCGTAATTTTATGGGATACACTTCCAGCAAAACCCAATTGATGGTTGGTCTGGGGATGTCTTCAATTTCAGATTCATGGTATGCATTTGCCCAAAATGTAAAAACGGTGGAAGAATATCAGAAAACAGTGGAAGAAGGGATCATTCCTGTGGTGAAGGGACACATTCTGAGTGAAGAAGACCTGACGATACGGAGGCATATCTTAAACTTAATGTGTCAGCTTGAAACGAGTTTTGATATACAGAATGCTTTCCCAGAGCTGGAAAACGCTTTACAGATGCTTAAAGAAATGGAAAAAGATGAATTGGTTGAAATTCATGATCATCAGATAAAAATTACTGAAAAGGGCAGGGCTTTCACCAGGAATGTTGCCATGGTTTTTGATCTGAGAATGATGAGGAATAAACCGGAAACCAGAATTTTTTCAATGACTATATAATATAAACAAGCGATTCAGAGGAGAATCGCTTGTTTTCTTAAAAATAATGGTTATTAGGTTTCGCCCAGTGTTTTACTTGATAATTAATTTTTGAGTATGCTCCTTCAGGTCTCCTGATTTTATGTTGATATAATAGACACCAGGTGTAATTCCTGTCACATCAAAGCTGTTTTCACTGTCAAGTTTGATGCTGTCGATTACTTTCTTTCCTTCAGTACTGATCAGTTCAACTTTAGCATATCCTGTCTGCAGCCCCTCTACAAAAACTCTTTCATGCGCAGGATTTGGATGAATTCTAAGATCGTTAAAAATATTTTCCTGAATTCCTAAAGTTGATGTAGTGATCTTATAAATAGTTCCATTGTTGACTGCAGCAACATATAATTCTTTCTGATTATCTTCTCCAAACGTCGAAAAATTATTCCCGGTAAATGCAGGTGTCCAGGTAATGGTATTGTTGCTGTCTAAAGTTCCGATCTGTGCAGAGCAGTAATCTGCAAAAAAATATTTACCCTGAAGACCTGGTGAAGCTGTTCCGCGGTAAACGTAGCCTCCTGTGACAGAACATTTACCACCGGAATGATCATACACCGAAATTGGGAAAGTCATACTGGCTGGCAAAGGACATCCACTATTGTTATAAGGATCATTGCCCTCATAACAGCGCCATCCGTAATTAATTCCCGGAGTTGCTGCTGGCATTCTGTTGATTTCCTCAATGAGACCCTGACCCACATCAGCAATCATAACGTTTCCTGCAGTCCGGTCAAATGAAAATTTCCATGCATTTCGTAAACCGTAGGACCATATTTCGTCAGCACCATCCACGCCTGCTCCTGCAAAAGGATTGCCTGCCGGAATATTATACGGACCTGTAGCATTAATATCAATTCTCAACATTTTACCTAATAAAGAATTTTTATTCTGAGCGTTGTTATTAGGGTCACCACCATTTCCTCCATCTCCGGTGACCACCCATAAATTACCGTCCGTAGCAAAATGCATACTTCCGCCGTTATGGTTATCAAAAGGCTTTGGAATATTTAAAATAATTTTCTCAGTGGTATCATTCGCTACATTTGGATTGGTGGTACTTACAGAATATCTGGCAACAATAATATTACCTGCGGTATTGTTATAATAAACAAAAAAGTATCCATTGGTTGCATATTGGGGATGAAATGCTAAACCCAGAAGCCCCCTCTCTCCTCCAAAATTCACTTTTGAACTGATATTTAAAAAATCGGCTGCATTGACCGTGCCATTAGGCTGCACAATTTTGATGATTCCGTTTTGCTGTACAACAAATAAACGGGAATCATTAGCATTAGTGATTTCCACAGGATTGGAAAAACCTGTTGCAAATTGAGTCAGTGCAAAATTCTGCGCATTGAATGATATTGCAGACAATAAAGCTGCGGAAAGTAGTATTTTTTTCATAATATTTTGATATATAGTGTATTATGCTAAATGAAAATTTCGTACCAAAAGAGAATTGAAAAAGGCTTTAAAAAATATAAGAGGGATTGCAGCATCTCAATAGCACAGATAATCCCGATATATCTGAAAATAAACCATTTCTGCTCTTAAAAATTCATAAAATATCAATAAAATCATTATATTTGCCGACTTAATTTAACGTAGTTATAACAAAATGCAAGGAAAAGGACTTATTACAATTGTTGCTATTGTACTAGGGTTAATTTGCTTAAATGAGCTATTACCAACATGGTACGCCGGCAAAATTGAAAGGCAGGCAACTGCTATTGCAGGAGACAATCCGGAAAAGTATCAGAAAGAAATCGCAAGACTTTCTAAGGATACACTGAATCTAGGTTTTACAGAACTTTATTACACGAAAGCGAAAGACAAAGAGATGAAGCTCGGTCTTGACCTTAAAGGTGGAATTAACGTTCTTTTGGAGATTAACCAAAGAGATTTGGTGAATGATTTAACCAATTATTCAACCAACCCTGTTTTGATTGAAGCTCTAAACAAAACTGATGAGGTTCAGAAAAATTCTACAAAATCTTATATCGACAATTTCTTTGTTGAATTTGATGCTGTTAACAAAGCGAGAGGTGCTAACCTGAAACTTGCAGATCCGGAAATTTTCGGAAATACCAATCTTTCTGAGATTAAATTCAACACGACAGATGAGCAGGTACAGAGCATTGTCAAAAGAAGAATTGACCTTTCTGTAGGGACTGCTTTTGAAGTGATCAGAACGAGAATTGATAAGATGGGAGCTGTGCAGCCGAATGTTCAGAGAGTTCCGGGTACCGCAAGAATTTCTGTGGAGATGCCTGGAATGAAAGACATTGACAAGGTGAAAAAAATGCTTCAGACTTCTGCAAAACTGCAGTTCTGGGAAGTACAGCAAATTCCCGAAGTGGCTTCATATTTCCAGACTCTTACAACTGCTGTTTCTACGAAAGGAGATTCGATTGGAGTTGCAAAGAATATTAATTTCATGAATCTTCTTCAGCTTGATAAATTAAGAACCAATGGAGTTGCAAGCGTGAAATTATCTGATACGGCGAAAGTTAATAAGATATTAAACAGCAAAATTGCAAAATCATTACGTCCTGCAAATATCAAATATACCCAGTTTATGTGGGGATATAAGCCTGAATCTACAGATGCAAACAGTCTGGTATTATATGCTGTAAAAGGAAATATCAATCAGAAAGCTCCGGTAGACGGTGCTGTTGAAACTGCAAGCATCGGATATGATGAACTGAGCAGAGTAGTGGTAGATATGCAGATGGATTCTAAAGGTGCTAAAGACTGGAAGACCCTGACAGAGAAGAATGTTGGAAGACCGGTTGCCGTAACTTTAGATAACAGAGTCTATACAGCACCAAATGTTGTCAATGCCATTCCAAACGGAAGAACTCAGATCTCAGGTAACTTCTCTCAGGAAGAAGCTAAAGAATTGGTTGACGTTTTGGGAGCGGGGAAATTGCCGGCAGGAGCAAAAGTTGTTCAGGCGACTCAGGTTGGTCCTTCTTTAGGACAGGAGTCTATTGACGCAGGGATGCTTTCATTTGGTATTGCTTTCCTGATCATCATCGCCTATATCATTTTCTATTACGGTGGAGCAGGAGTTTACGCTGTAATTGCAATGATTATTAACTTATTCTACATTTTCGGAATTATGGATTCCGCAGATGCTACACTTACGCTTCCAGGTATTGCAGGTATCGTTCTTACGATGGCTATGGCAGTAGATACGAACGTAATTATTTACGAGAGAACAAAAGAGGAATTATTCGCAGGGAAAAGTATTCTTGAAGCATATAAAGATGGTTTCAAACATGCATTAAGTGCGATCGTCGATGGTCACTTGACAACATTACTGACTGCAGGGGTATTATTCTTATTCGGAACGGGTCCTATCAAAGGATTTGCTTTAACCTTGGGAATTGGTATCTTAATGACATTCTTTACTTCCGTATTGCTTTCAAGAGTAATGATTTTCAGTAGATTAAATAAAGGTAAGCATTTATCGGTATGGACGGCTCCAACTAAAAACCTGTTTAGAAATACATGGATCGATTTTATCGGGAAAAGAAAATATGCATACATCGTTTCTGCTGTTTTAACAGTTGTCTGTGTTGCGTCTATTGCTATCCACGGATTCAAATACGGAATTGATTTTACAGGAGGTAGAAACTACGTGGTAAGATTTGA
Source organism: Chryseobacterium sp. HNCC26DJ238 (assembly GCF_057180465.1). Classification (NCBI taxonomy): domain Bacteria; kingdom Pseudomonadati; phylum Bacteroidota; class Flavobacteriia; order Flavobacteriales; family Weeksellaceae; genus Chryseobacterium; species Chryseobacterium sp. HNCC26DJ238. The sequence goes on along the minus strand of NZ_JBXUGI010000003.1, from coordinate 123,723 downwards.
TAAAGATGTTAATGCTGAAGATATTGAGCAGAACCTGATTAAAGTATTTGCTACTACAGACGGTAAAAATTCTTCAGTTGAGGCTAAAACTTTCGGAAATGACAATCAGCTGAAAATCTCTACAGATTATTTAATTGATGATGAGTCTCTGAAAGCTGACCAGACTGTTGAGCAGAAACTGTATGAAGGTTTAAAAACAAGCTTACCGTCTAATATCAGCTTAAAAGATTTTAAAGCTGCTGACAAAGACCATGCAGGTATTGTTTCTTCTGAGAAAGTAGGGCCTACTGTTGCTGATGATATTAAAACACACGGTATTCTTGCTGTTGTAGCAGCTCTGGCAGGTATTTTTATCTATATTTTGGTAAGATTCAGAAAATGGCAGTTTTCATTAGGTGCCGTAGTGGCATTGTTCCATGATGCAGTCATTATTTTAGGGGCTTATTCACTGCTTCATAAATATATGCCATTCAACATGGAGATCAATCAGGATTTTGTTGCAGCGATTTTAACGGTTTTGGGTTACTCCATTAATGATACCGTTATTATCTTCGACAGGATCAGGGAGTATCTGAGAGAGAAGAAAGCGCTTACTTTGGCAGGATTATTTGATGATTCCATCTCAAGTACGTTAGGAAGAACCTTCAACACTTCATTCACGACAATTCTAGTTATCCTGGCGATATTCATCTTTGGTGGTGATAACCTTCGAGGATTTATGTTTGCAATGTTGATCGGTATCGGTTTCGGTACGTATTCATCCATATTTATTGCTTCGGCAATAGCCTACGATTTCCTTAAATCAGGAAAAGAAGAAGGCGTTCACGGTAAGACCACTTCTGAAAAAGAGCTTCTTGCTTCTAAATAAAATAAACTACATTAAATATAAAAGAGCCTTTCATCCGAAAGGCTCTTTTTCGTTTCAAAAATTCTTCATGGATCTGCAATGCTTTATTGATTGGCTTCTGAATATTAAATTTTTAACATTGAATTTTCAAATCTTTTGTTTTCCCAATATTTGCTTACTTTTGCACCATTATGGAAAAGTCGAAAAAGAAAGCGGCAATGAGCTTTATTTTCATCACCCTGCTGATTGATATTACAGGGTGGGGAATTATCATTCCTGTAGTTCCTGCATTGATCAAAGAACTGATTCATGCAGACATCAGTGAGGCTGCCAAATATGGTGGCTGGCTTGGTTTTGCTTATGCATTTACCCAGTTTCTGTTTTCGCCAATTGTAGGAAATCTGAGTGACAAATTCGGGAGAAGACCGATTATCCTGATCTCACTTTTTGGTTTCGCAATTGACTATATTTTATTAGCTTTATCACCAACGATCATCTGGCTTTTTGCAGGAAGGATCATTGCAGGAATTACCGGCGCCAGTGTGACAACTGCAAGCGCATATATCGCTGATATTTCCACAGATGAAGACCGGGCTAAAAATTTCGGATTGATCGGTGCAGCCTTTGGTCTTGGGTTTATCATCGGCCCTGTGATCGGCGGTTTGCTTGGACATTATGGGGCACGCGTTCCTTTTTATGCTGCAGCGGTATTATGCCTGCTCAATTTCTTATACGGTTATTTCATTCTTCCTGAAAGCTTAGATCAGGATAAAAGAAGAGAATTCAGCTGGAAAAGAGCAAATCCGATTGGTTCATTTAAGTTTTTGGGCAAACATCCTGAAATTTCAGGGTTGATTGTAGCATTGATTTTAATTTATATTGCCGGTCACGCTGTTCAGAGCAACTGGAGTTTCTTCACCATGTATGAGTTTGACTGGACAGAAAGAATGGTGGGGATTTCACTTGGTGTTGTCGGACTTTTAGTCGGATTGGTGCAGGGCGTTCTGATCCGTTGGACAACTCCGAAATTAGGCGAACAGAAAAGTATTTACTATGGTCTTGCTTTATATGCAGTAGGATTGTTGCTGTTCTCATTTGCCACTGAGGGATGGATGATGTTTGTATTTCTGGTACCTTACTGTCTGGGCGGAATCTGCGGACCTGCTTTACAGTCTGTTATTACCAAAAGTGTTCCTGCAAATGAGCAGGGCGAACTGCAGGGAGCTCTGACGAGTTTAATGAGTGCTACTTCGATTATCGGCCCGCCGGTCATGACCAATTTATTTTATTTCTTTACGCATGATGAGGCACCTTTTAAATTTTCAGGTGCACCATTCTTTTTGGCTTTTATATTGATGGCTGTCAGTGTAGCAGTCACTTATTATGCTTTTCAGAAAAAGAAATCTTAAAATTTGTTTAAAATTAGGATCCATAACATTATTTGTATATAATCTTTTGTAATTTAGCACTATGGAATTAAGCATTGGAGAAATGGCTTTGATCGCCATTGCGATTGTAGTTTTATTCGGACCGGATAAGCTGCCTCAGATTGCCCGGGATCTTGGATCCGGGGTAAGAAAAATGCGGGGAGCAGTAGAAGATATCAAAACCGAAATTATGAAAGAAACAGATAATCCTGTTTCTGAGATAAAACGTGAGATAGAAAAGGTAAAAGATGCTGCCAAAGATTTTGATCCTGCAAAAAATATTCAGAATGATATTACAGGACAACCCTCAGTTGATGAAAAACCTAAATTAAAACCTTCTGATGACGATTCATACGAAGGTCCGGTAAGCAGGTAATCATGGAAGAGATCATTCTGGAAGACAAGAAGGCATTTCTCTATCTTAATAATTTGGGAGATACGCCATTTGACCAGTTTTGGCTGATGATCTCCGGAACATGGATCTGGATACCGCTTTATATTATTTTCTGTTATTTCCTGTATAAAAACTTTAAGCTTAAATCTTTACTGTACATTCTTTTATTTGTTGCCATTGGTGTTACGATCTCTGATCAGGTATCCGGAATTTTCAAATATGGGGTGGCCAGATTAAGACCATGTCACGATCCGAGCCTGCAGTCTTACATGCGAATTGTAAAATGTGGCGGAAAGTTCGGTTTTTACTCAGCACATGCTTCAAATACTTTTTTTTTAGCAAGTTATCTGAGTTTTCTTTTAAAAGATAAGCTGAAGTGGTTTCCTTATGTTATATTTGTGTGGGCTGCAGTGGTAGCATACAGCCGCATTTATTTAGGAGTGCATTTCCCGATAGATATTTTGGTGGGGGCGTTTGTTGGAATTTTATTGGGAGCCGTATTTTCTGTGCTTGCAAAAAAAGTCATCAACAGACAAACTATATAAACATGAAAAAACATCTACTCGTTATTACTTTAGCGTTTTCATCGCTTCAGTTCATATCCGCTCAGGATAAAAAAACTGCTGAACAGTGCATGCAGAAAGCTGATTACAAATGTGCCGAAGAGCAATATACAAAATTGGCAGAAAAAGAACAGATCCAGAAATTTCAATCTGAATATTACAATCATTTAGGGACAGCACAGAGACGTTTAGGAAAAATTCCGGCATCATTCAAATCTTACGAATCTGCTTTAAAGTCAAACCCGATGTCTACTGCTGTGTATGCTAATTTAGGTTCATTACATAATCAGAAAGGGAGCAGGACTAAAGCTTTGGATTATCTTAATAAAGGCCTGCAGATTGATCCTGAGAATGCTGAAATGTATCTTACCCGCGCAAAAGTATATGAAAATCTAAACAAAAAGGATCTGGCAGAAAAAGATCTTAAGCAGATCATGACTTTTGCACCCGACAATATTTTTGCAAGAACAGGTCTGGCCAATCTCAAGAAGAGAAACGGTGATCTTGAGGGAGCGTTAAATGATTATAACAAACTGCTTGCAGAAAAACCGGAATCTCTACTGTATAATGGCAGGGCTGATGTCTATTTAAAGCTTAAAAAAAGCAAAGAAGCATTGGCAGATGTCAATAAAGCCATCTCAATCGATCCTAAGTTCTCGCAGTCTTATGTCACTAAAGCTATGATTTTATTTGATACCGCAAAAGATAAAGAGGCTTGCGCAAGTCTTGATAAAGCGGTTGCTACAGGCTATGAAAAAGCAGCATTAACAGAACAGTATGCCAAATGCATCAAAAAATAACGCTTATTCTCTAAAAAATTATAAATTTTCATGTTAAACATCGTTCTTGTAGAACCGGAAATACCAAATAACACAGGCAATATCGGAAGATTGTGCGTAGGAACAGAAAGCCGGCTGCATCTCATTCATCCTCTGGGTTTTTTGATTGATGATAAAAACCTCAGACGTTCAGGTCTGGATTACTGGGTGCATCTGGATGTTTCAGAATATGCCAGTGTTGAAGAATGGATGAAGGTAATTCCGGATACCTCAAGAGTTTTTCTCATGAGTTCTCATGCTGAAAAATCATATCTGGATATTGATTTTAAAGATGGCGATTGGTTGGTTTTTGGAAAAGAGAGTGTAGGTCTCAGCAAAGATGTTTTAACTCTTTTTGAAAATCATCTAACTATTCCTATGTCTAAACTGATCAGGAGTTTTAATATTGCCAACTCAGTTGCTTTCGTAGTTGGGGAAGCAAAAAGACAGATTAACCTAAAAATTTAGTTTTTACAGGAAGATCAGTCATTGTGATACGGTTTTCCCTGTAGAATCTGATCTGCACGATATAACTGTTCAACGATAAATAACCGGATCATCTGGTGCGTAAATGTCATTTTAGAAAGTGACATTTTTTCGTTAGCCCTATCATAAATTTCATCTGAAAAACCATAGGCACCACCAATGAGGATATGAATTTTTTTTACAGAAGAGTTCATCCAGTTATCGATTTTCAGAGAAAATTCACGGCTGGTAAACTGTTTTCCTTTTTCATCTAAAATAGCGACCCAATCGTTTTTGTCGATGTAATTTTGAAATAATCTGGCCTCTTCTTTTTTCAGGAGGTCAGAGGAAAGATTCTTTGCGTTCTTTACATCCGGAATTTCTATGATTTCAAAATTCCAGTGTTTAGGAAGCCTGGTAAGATAGTAGCTGATCAGAGAATTGATTTCCTTATCATCTGTTTTCCCGATACAAAGTAGATTGATGCGCATTTTAAGTTATAAAAGAAAGACCAAAGATACTTATAATTAAAATTAAGAATTGTTATAAAATCTGTATTTTTACAGTACCAGTACGGGCAAGATGAAACAGTCCTTTATCTCATTGTTGTTTTTAAGTTTTTCGGGAATAGGTTTCTGCCAGGAAGCCAGTCCTTCTGATAAGAAAAAGTATCCCGAAGACCACAATAAAATTTCACTCGTTGGTGGCGTGAGCTATATTAATAATTCTTTTGGGCTGTATTATGAAGGTCAGACTTTTTTCCTCAAACCCAATGATTCTTTCTATACAGAATTTTTCCTGAGATACAGGTGGTTGGATGGGAGCATTTCTTTTGCACCAAAATTTGTAAGGATCAATGATGACGATGATTTGAAAGGCAAAACGAGATATCTTAATCTGGGGTTTGCATTTTTTCTGAGTCCTAAGCTCAGACAGTATGTAAGCTATAATCAGGTAAAGGGGCTTTATTTAGAAGATACCAAACGTTTTTTTGAAGCAGTTTTAAATAATAATGAACTTACCGGAACCTTAAGCAGTGATTTCATGCAGTTTCCGGATGCTAAATACCGGTCATTTAAAGGGGAAACCAGTTATCTCTGGTTTGGAAAAAAAGAAAATTACAGAACGTATACCAATATGACCTATAAACCGGCAAAAAATGATTTCGTTTTTCTTACAGGTCTGGTGTATCAGTATAATATTATGAGTGATACTGACCAGGTGAAATATAAGGGCATTGAAATTTCAGATGCATCTGAAGACGGTTCGTTGACAAAGGATGTCAGGATTACTTTAAAAACAGGCGGCGGAGTACAGCGCATTATTGGTAAAAACTGGTATGCTATTGTAGAGATGTACCCACAGATCCATTACGGTCATCTGATTGATGAGAATCGTAAGGAGTTTAATTATGGATTAAATTCTTACTCCAGAATTGGTTTTGATAATGGAAAATGGTTTTTTGGCGGTGGAGCACAGTTCAACTGGATCAACAGCAACAACGAGGATTTTTACTCAACAAGCAACTGGTTATTTCGTTTCGGACTGGGTTTTAGAATAAATTCCCCAAAATTTGTCAATCAACAGTTTGACAGGATTGACCAGATTTTAAAATAAGAGACAGCGACCTGTCGTGAAGACACAAATAAATTCTCAGGAAAAGAATGAATGTTGTATTTTAAAAAAGGTCTCTGAACTACACATAGTTTCGAGATAAGCAAGAACCAGGTCACAGATACAGATCTTAGTTGTTTTTGATCACGGGAGTATACATTTGGCAGTAATACTTGAGTCTTCAGTTAATAACGTATTGTTATTATTTTCACGAATAGCAAAAACCATTATTCATAACCCTCTTAGCTGTTTTTCCTATCTTTGCTGTAATTAATGTTTTTTTTAATAAAAGATGGCAGTAAAAGTTCCGGGTTTTCTTTTGAAAGTTCAAGATTTTTTAGATAATATACATATTCCTTTACTGGGAATCTCACTTTGGCAGTTGTTTCAAATCTATTTTGCAGGGGTCTTTAAGGGTAAGATCGGAAAAAAAGCAGCGGCAATCTCATGGAGTTTTACACTGAGCCTTTTTCCTTTTATCCTTTTTTTGCTTTCGGTTATTCCCTACATGCCACACTATGATAAGCTTCAGTTTTACATTTTTGAAGTATTGATGCATAATATTTTCCCATCCAATATCGAAGGTGACGTCAGGGGATACATTGAAAATAACATTATTCCCAATATGAAAGGGATCAGTAATCTGACCATTCTCATTGCACTTGTCTTTGCAACGAATGGAACATTTTCCATTATCAATGGATTTAATGAAAATTCAAAAGAAAAACTTCCCGATGTAAAAGAATTTATTCTTTCTTTTTTTATCACCATCGGTTTTGTTACTATCGTGTTTTTGGCGCTTTTCGGAGTTTATTATGCAGAGGTAGTTCTCAAGCTTTTTACACCGACTTATAACATTTCATGGCTTGTTAATAACCTTTCCAAGATCATTGGTTTTGTATCGTTTCCTCTGTTTTTTTTCCTGCTTCTAGCCATGTTTTACTGGTTGGGAACGGTTAAAATAATACGGTTCAGACAGGCGGTTCCCGGTGCGATTCTCACAACAGTTCTTTTTATTCTCACGACGTATCTTTTTACCTTATATGTGAAGAATGTGGCGCGGTACAACGTATTATACGGATCGATCGGAAGTATGATTTTACTCATGATCTGGGTCAATGTGAATGTCTACCTCCTGCTTTTTGGAAACGAACTTAATATGGCTCTGCGAAAACTAAGGGTAGAAAAAATTCTGGCAGACGAGATTAAAAAAGAGGCAGCACATTACAAGTCGAAAAATAAAGAGCCCAATTTGTCAGGTGATGAAGAACATACCCGAAGTAATATAACAGAAAAAAAGAAAAACAATGATGAAGATTCTGATCATTAATGTTGCCATATTTTGTACTGTTTTCAGTTTTCAGTCCTGTGATCAGATTTACGAAAACGAAAAGGAAAAAAACTCATTCAGTCCATTCAGAGGAACGTACACAGACAGTTACACAGGTGATTCAGAAGGGACTTTACTAATCAATGTCGGAGATAAAGGTGGAGTAGAAGTGATCAGAAGTATTCCAGGTTCCAACGAAACCTATTACACAGGACTGATTAATTCATCTTTCAATACAACAAATAAAGCTCCTTTCGGTTTTATGCTGACAGGGAATCTTAATTCAAAAAAGGGTACCTGGGAAATGGGAAATTCTAAAGGTATGTGGAGCGTTGTTAAAAATTAATTTTTCTGAATTTCCTCAGCTTTAGAAAAACTTATATTTAAAATAACATAACCTGAAATTCCTGCAATAAATGATGCAATGAGAATGGCAAATTTTGCCTCATCCTGAATCTGAATTTGCTCCTTAAATGAAAGGAGGGCAATAAAAATAGACATCGTAAAGCCTATTCCTGCTAACAGTCCTACGCCTGTCATTTGTTTCCATGAAGCATTTTGAGGAAGCGAACTGATTTTAGTCTGAACAGCGATCCATGAAAAAAGATTGATTCCAATCAACTTTCCCAAAACCAATCCGCATAAAATTCCTAATCCCAACCCACTGAATAAACCATCGACCATTCCATTGGTAAAAGTGATATTGGTATTGGTCAATGCAAAAATTGGCATAATTAAGAAGCCTACCGGAAAATGAAGCTGGTGCTCCAGTTTTTCTAAAGGAGAAATTTCAGTTTCAGAGATATTGGTAGGTATGGAAAAGGCGAGAACTACGCCGGCAATAGTCGCATGAATACCGGAATGATGCAAAAAATACCAAAGGAAGAATCCTGGAATAATATAAAAAAAGATCTTCTTAACTTTTAGATAATTCATCAGGAAAAGGAAAACCGCAATTCCTAATGAGAGCAGAATATACATCCAGTGGATCTGCTCGGTATAAAATACGGCAATTACCAGAATTGCTCCAAGGTCATCTACTATTGCTAATGCAGCTAAAAATATCTTAATCGAATTGGGAACTTTTTTCCCGAGCATTGAGATGATTGCCAGAGAAAAAGCAATATCTGTAGCCATAGGAATTCCCCATCCGCTTCCGTATTCTGTCCCATAATTGAATACCGTATAGATAAGTGCCGGAACCAGCATTCCGCCGACCGCTGCAAATATAGGCAGCGAAGCATTTTTAAATGAGGAAAGTTCGCCTTCCACAACTTCTCTCTTGATCTCAAGACCTACCAGGAGAAAAAAGACTGCCATTAGTCCATCATTGATCCAGATACTGACAGGATATTTCAGGTGGAAAATATTAATTCCGATTTCTTTATCTAAAAAGTTCTGAAAGTTTTCAGCCAGAGAAGAGTTGGCAATTCCCAAAGCCATGGCAACGCAAAAGATCAATATGATTCCTGATGACTGACTGCTTTCGAAAAACTTCTTAAAGTAAATGCTTAATCTCAAATGTAGTTTCCTTTATAAGTTAAAATCATCCCGGATAGCCGGGAAAAGTATTTGATTTCCTGTGTTGTGGCTTCCAGTGTAATAATTTGATTTTATGCTTAAATCCTGATAACCTTGGAAACGCCGTTAATGTCTTTCAATTTCTTAAAAGTTTCATCAAGCTGGCTTCTGTTTTTGACCTCAAGGTTGATGTTCCCTGTAAAAACACCATCATTAGATTCAATCGACATGCTTTTCATATCCATTCCCATGGCTCCACTGATCACTGTTGTAATATCGTTGATCATACCCATTCTGTCAAGGCCTTCGATTTCTATTTTAATACGGTTTTTAAAGCTTTCTTCATTAACCCATTTTGCAGGAATTACACGGTAATCATACTGTGCCCTGAGATTAATTGCATTGGGACAGCTGTCACTGTGTACTTTTATTCCTTCTGAAATAGTAATGAAACCGAAAATTTTATCGCCGGGAATTACGGTACAGCATTTCGCGTAGCTGTAATTGAGCTTTTCCTCATCTTTTCCGAAAACAATCATGTCAAGATTGATTTCTTTAGGCTCTACATAATGCTGATTTTTATTGGAGCTACGTTTGAATCTTGAAATTAAATTGTTAAATACATTTTTACTCTCAATGTATTTTCTTAAGCTGCTTACATCCAGCTCATTCGTCTGGAATTTTAAAAATAATTCCTGAGAGGTCTTCAGATTGAAAAACTTTTGAAGTTTATTAATCTCCTCATCATTAAAGTTGATTTTTGCATGTCTCAGTTTTCTTCGCAGGATCTCCTTTCCTTCATCAACCAGGGAGTTTTTCTCGGAATTAAGGTAGCCTTTTATCTTTGATTTGGCTTTTGAAGTCACTACAAAATCAAGCCAGTCAAATTTCGGTTTTTGATTCTGGGAAGACAGGATATCTACCTGATCACCATTCTGGAGAACATATGATATCGGAACCAGTTTTCCGTTGATTTTTGCTCCCAGACATTTCATTCCCAAATCGGAGTGTACAGAAAATGCGAAATCCAAAGCTGTTGCATTGGTGGGAAGGATTTTAATCTCACCTTTTGGAGTAAAGACAAAAACTTCTTTTGAATATAAATTGAGCTTGATGTTATCTAAAAGTTCAGAAGTGGTAAGATTCTGCTGCTGCTCAAGAACATCACGGATTTCAGTTACCCATTTTTCAAAATTCCTGTCATCGCTGCTCTGCTTATATCCTTCTTTATATTTGTAGTGAGCAGCAACACCTTTTTCAGCAATGTCATCCATTCTGTCAGAGCGGATCTGGACTTCAATCCATTTTTTATCGGGACCTAAAACAGTAAGATGAAGACTTTCATAACCTGTAGAACGGGGCTGTGTGATCCAGTCACGCATTCTGGACGGGTTACTGTGATATACATCGGTTACAATCGAATAGATCTTCCAGGCCAGGAACTTTTCGTTTTTAGCGTCAGATTTATAAATAATTCTGATGGCATAATTATCAAAAACCTCTTCAAAGGTAACGCCCTGCTTCAGCATTTTCCTGTAAATAGAGGAGATTGCTTTTGCACGGCCTTTGATGGTTACGTTAAGACCTTCATCGGTTAATCTTTCTGAAACCTCTGTTTTAAATTCCTCTATGTAACGTTCCCTGTTTTCTTTGGCGAGCTCGAGTTTCTGAGTGATTTCATTAAAAACCTCCGGATTATTATATTTCAGTGAGAGGTCTTCCAGTTCAGATTTAATATTGTATAGGCCCAAACGGTGAGCCATAGGAGCATATATATAGACAGTCTCAGAAGCTATTTTTTTCTGCTTGTCAGGAGCCATACTTTCCAAAGTCCTCATGTTATGAAGACGGTCGGCAATTTTAATCAGAATAACACGAAAATCTTCTGAAAGCGTCAGCAGCAGTTTTCTGTAATTTTCAGACTGTACAGAAATGTTCTGATGATTCATGATCGATATTTTCGTCAGTCCGTTCACAATTTCGGCAATTTTTTCTCCAAAAATTTTCTTCAGATCCTCATAGCTGTAGTCAGAATCTTCAATCACATCATGAAGCAGTGCGCATGCAATAGACGTTGCTCCCAAGCCAATTTCTGTCGCAACAATTTTAGCAACAGCAATGGGATGGTAGATATAAGGTTCACCGGTCTTTCTTCTCTGGTCTTTGTGTGCATCTAATGCAATATCAAAAGCCTTTCGGATGAGTTTGTTATTCTCTTCATCCAAAGTTCTGTAGGTGTTAGAAATCAGGTCTTTATACCTCGCTAAGATTTCTTTATTTTCTTGTTCCAAGTCGTAACTCATTCGCGTAAAAGGCTTTGTTTAAACGAAAATACGAAAAATAAAGCTATTTTTCAATGCTAAAAATTAAAAATCCGCAGAAATAAATTCTGCGGATTCGGCTATAAGTTTTTTGTTGTTTGTTTAGGATTTCACTTCAGAATTTATTCCGTCATGCTGCATCTTAATTCTTACATCGGGACTGCTGTGAATTTCAGCTTTATTTCTTGCTTCGATGTATTTTTTGACCGTACTGTAGGATGCCTGATCAATCGTCATATTTTCAAAAACATAGGTTTTGACAACAGAATTCTCAATAAATATATTCTGTGCCGCCCTGTTTTGTTCGCTGTCTTTAACTTCTACACTTGCCATGTACTTTGAGTGATGATGATCATCCGTTAAGTATACGATATAATCAGAGTCTTTAAATCCGAAACTTTCAAGTTCCTGTTCAAGTCTCTTATAGTCACTGTGGCGTTCGAATATTCCTGCTAATATGCTTGACATGATAATTTTGTTTTGGTATTTAAAGTTAAAACAAAATTTTATAATATTGATAAAAATTTAATAAAAATGCAAATGTTTTATTTTATCTATAAATAATTAATGAAAATTAAGAAACTGTCTATTTTTTTTTAGAAATTATTTTTTAACTGCTTTTTACTTTATTTTACACCATTGTTGATGGTCCGTTAAATAATCAATCATTTCATAGAACTTTACAAGACTTAATGTTCCTCTTTCTCCATAGTCATGAATTGTCTTGGCCTTACCATTATTAAAAATAATTTGAGTTTGGATAGCGGGACAGTCATTACATTCAGTGCTAAAGTGATCTTGTAGCTTATTAAAATTTATATCATTGAGATAGTGTGATAAATGTTCAAAGCTTGAATCGGTAATTCCAAAATAGGTTCCCATTAATTTTTTAAAATAATCTGACTGAAGAATAATTGAATCCCTTTTTATTGTCAGCCGATATTCTGTTCCCGGCGCATAGCCTCCAATTTGAGTGAAAATTATCTTTTCAATTTTATGTTGATTTGTCGGTTCTGTAAACTCGGTCAGTTGATTGTCTTTAATCATTAAAGTGTCAGATTTCAAAATATCATCTTTATTTACAATAGATGTTTTAAAGCTTAATAACTGAATTAGATTTTTATTTTTGTGAGATATTATTTTCGCACCTACAATGTCATAAACCCTTCCTTTCCCCAGATTTAACAGCTGATAATCTTCTGTGCTGCTTAACAGTAAGAAATTGTGAAAGAAGTCCTCATCAAAAAAAACTTTTATAATATCATCTTTTTCAGTTTCAGCATATCGAAGATTGACTAAGTAATCCAACTTGCCGTCATTATTAAAATCAGCTTCGTAAATGGGTTTGAAATTTTCTCTCCTGACTGTTTCTTTAAAAGTTTTTATAGAATCAATGAAATCATAACCCTAAGTAAAATCTGTTTTAAACTGAAGGTCTTTGTATTTTTCCTGCGAATGGATTTTTGCTAAAAATTTCATTCTCACTAAGTTTTTTTTTCTCACAGGACTGCAGGAAAATTAGTACTGTTAGGAGATACATAAACTTCATGATTATGATTTTGGGTAGTAAAAGAGCCTGTTTGAATGTAAACAGGCTCTATATTTAATAAAATTAAATTCTCTCATTTTTAATTTCCTCTACAATTTCAGGATTCAGCAGGGTAGAAGTATCTCCGAAATTAGAAAAGTCACCTTCTGCTATTTTTCTTAAAATTCTACGCATAATTTTTCCTGAGCGTGTTTTAGGAAGTCCGGAAACGAATTGTATCTTATCAAGTTTAGCAATCGGTCCGATCTGATCTGAAATCAACTGATTGATTTCCTTAACAAGATTTTCCTGCTTTCTGTCTGATCCTGAATCTTTTAAAATAACAAAACCATACAAAGCACTTCCCTTGATATCATGAGGAAAACCTACAATCGCAGATTCTGCCACTGCCGGATGTTCATTGATGCTGTCCTCTATAGGTGCTGTCCCCAGGTTATGCCCTGAAACAATCACCACATCATCGACACGGCCTGTAATTCTGTAATAACCAACCTCGTCTCTTAAAGCACCGTCACCTGTGAAGTATTTTCCCGGGAACGCCGAGAAATAGGTTTCTTTATATCTTTGATGGTCACCCCAGATTGTTCGTGCAATTCCCGGCCATGGAAAACGGATGCACAGATTTCCGGTCACCTGATTTCCTGTAATTTCATTGCGCTTGTCATCCATTAAAACCGGCTGGATTCCCGGTAATGGAAGAGTTGCATAGGTGGGCTTTGTCGGAGTTACAAAAGGAATAGGAGAGATCATAATTCCGCCGGTCTCTGTCTGCCACCAAGTATCCACAATCGGACATTTCTTTCTTCCCACGTGATCGTTGAACCAATGCCATGCTTCATCATTAATGGGTTCCCCCACGGACCCGATCACCCTTAAAGAACTTAGATCATGTTTGTCAACCCATTCTGCACTTTCTTTGGCTAGAGAACGGATGGCAGTTGGTGCGGTATAAAACTGCGTGACTTTATGTTTTTCGATCACCTCCCAGAATCTGTCAGGTTCCGGATAGGTCGGAACACCTTCAAAAATAACGGTGGTTGCACCATTCAATAACGGTCCGTAAAGAATATAAGAATGTCCGGTAATCCATCCGATATCTGCAGTACACCAGTAAATATCATTTTCCTGATAATTGAAAACATTCTTGAATGTGTATGCGGAGTACACCATATATCCTGCTGAAGTATGAAGCATTCCCTTAGGCTTTCCTGTAGATCCGGAAGTGTATAAAATAAACAGCGGATCTTCGGCATCCATGATGATAGTAACAAAATCAGAAGAAGCATTCTCATACAGATCCTGCATCCAGAAATCTCTGCCTTCTTTCATCTTTACTTCGTTGTGGGTTCTTTTTACCACCAGCGTTTTCTCAATCGTAGGACATTTCTCCAGGGCTTCATCAATAATTGATTTCAGGTCTAAAACCTTATTTCCCCTGTAACTGCCATCGGAGGTGATCAGCATTTTTGCCCCGCAGTCATTTACTCTTGAAACGACTGCTGAAGCTGAGAATCCGGCAAAAATAACAGAATGAACTGCCCCTATTTTTGCACAGGCCAACATCGTTACAGCCAGTTCAGGGATCATTGGAAGATAAATACAGACTCTGTCCCCTTTTTCGATGCCCATATCCTTGAGAACATTGGCCGTTTTATTGACTCTTTCGTATAATTCGTTATAAGAAATGTGCTGGGCTTCTTCTTTTGGATCGTTAGGTTCCCAGATAATAGCTGTTTTTTCCCCTCTTACGGATAAGTGCCTGTCGAGACAGTTTTTGGTGATATTCAGTTTAGCATCTTTAAACCATGTGATTTTTGCCTCATTCATATCGTATTTTACCACCTTGCTCCATCTCTGATACCACACGAAATTCTGGTCAGCTACCTTATCCCAGAATTTCTTAGGGTTTTTAATTGATTTTTTGTACTCTTCAAAGTAGTGCGGTAAATCTTCTATCACGTAATTTCTCATACTTTTTCTTTTTAGAATTATTATATTATTTAATTTTTTATGTTTGAATTAACAGCTGGTTTTTAAAGCCAGTTTCGCTAAGATTTCATTTATATCAATCTGCATAATTTTCATTTGCAAAGCTATTTTATTCAGTAAAGGTCGATTTAAGAAATCATAATTTGAGTTCCATAACTGGTAAGAATCTATCCTTAATTGACGTTTCGACATGGCCTACTTTTATAAATCCGAAACTCTCATAAAATTTTTGTGCGTTCGGATCGGCATCCAGAATTATTCTTTTTGCTTTACTCTGTTTTATTTTTAACAAGAAATCTATCATTAATAGTTTACCATAACCTTTGCCGATATTTTCTGGCAAAACAAAAAGGTTATCAAGTCTCACAGTCTGTTCATCTACATTAAAATAAGAATAATAGGCTACGATTAAATCGTTGACCGATAGTTTGTAGACTTGATTGAATTGAATATAATCTGAGCTGACGGTTAATAAAGCAGACCATTTATTCATCTGTTCTTCAGAATATCCCCAATACGCCTTTGACTTTTTGGTAATTTCAGTTAACGTTTCATGCTCATTGGCATTTACCTGACTAATTTCTGTCATTACATATCATTTACTTTATCATGTTTTTTGTACTCTTCAAAAGAGTTATCTTACTTACGTAGGGAACAGATTCGTTTAGAAAACAATTTACAATTTAGCCGAGTTTCCAAGTTTATAATTTAGTTTTTGTGTTTCAAGACAAAAGAAAAACCTTCTCTAATCCAATAAGTTTAATCAGGATTTTTGTATTGATGAATTTTCTCTCTGATTTCATCGATAATTTTCTCATCATCAATCGTCGAAGGAATCTGAAATTCCTTATCATCAATAATCGTTCTGATGAGTTTTCTTAAAATTTTTCCTGAACGGGTTTTTGGAAGTCTTTTAACCACCATCACAGATTTCAAAAATGCAACAGCGCCGATTTTTTCCCTTACTTTGAGAATGATTTCCTTTTCAATATCTGTGTCTGAAATTTCAGCACCATTTTTTAAAACAACGGTTGCAAAAGGAACCTGTCCGCGCAAGTCATCATCAATTCCTACCACGGCGCATTCTGCAACATCTGGATGAGAGGAGACTATTTCTTCCATTTCTGAAGTGGAGAGCCGGTGTCCTGCAACATTGATGACATCATCAACCCTTCCCGTGATGAAAATATAATCATCTTCATCTTTTATTGCCCCGTCTCCCGAAAAATAATATCCTTTGTATTGTGACAGATAGCTTTTCTCAAAACGTTCATAATCATTCCAGATTCCCAACATCGCTCCCGGGGGAAGCGGAAGTTTAATAACTAAATATCCTTCTTTATGTTCGTTTAATTCGTAACCGTTTTCATCAAAAATTTTAATATCGTAACCGGGAATCGGTTTTCCCGCAGAAGCTCTCTTAATGCTATAATCATCATTGAAAGTCATCAGACCCAGCATCGGTGAGCCTGATTCTGTCTGCCACCAATGATCAATAGCAGGAACTCCGATGTGCTTTTCAAACCAGTCTAAAGTCGCCACATCACACCTTTCGCCTGCCAAAAACTGTTTTTTAAAACCTGTTAAGTCATATTGCTTTACCAATTCTCCATCAGGATCCTCTTTTTTTATTGCGCGAATGGCTGTAGGAGCTGTAAACATAGCAGATACTTTATATTCCGAGATAATTCTCCAGAAAGTTCCTGCATCAGGAGTCATAATAGGTTTTCCCTCAAAAATGATGGTGGTATTTCGATTAAGCAAAGGCCCGTAAACGCTGTAACTGTGACCAACTGCCCAGCCAAAATCGGAAGCTGCCCAAAATGTTTCGCCCGGCTCAATGCCATAAATATATTTCATTGAAAATTTCAGTGCCGTAGCATAACCTCCTGTATCCCTCGTGATTCCTTTCGGCTTTCCAGTTGTTCCGGAAGTGTAAAGAAGGTACAATGGATGATTTGACTCTACCGAAACACATGCTGCAGGCTCTGACTTCCCGACCAGTTCTTCATAATCAATAATGCCTGCAAACATTTCGTCCTGATTATCTGCTAATTTCCTGTTGAAAACAATAATATTTTCAACTTTATCCTGCGCCAGTTCAATTGCTTTTTCCACTAAAGGTAAATAAGGAATTCTTTTGGCAATTTCAATGCCGGCGGTAGCTGTGATCAATGCTTTCGGCTTACAGTCGTCAATTCTCACCACCAGTTCATGGGGTGCAAAACCACCGAAAACAACATTGTGAATTACCCCAATCCTTGCACATGCCAACATCGAAAATAACGTCTGCGGAATCATTGGCATATAGATAACTGCAGTATCACCTTTTTTCAGACCCAAAGAAACCAAACCTCCCGCTAATTTTGAAATCTCTTCCTTTACCTGATTAAAAGTATATTTTATTTTCTGATCAGTAACCGGAGAATCATAAATGACCGCAATTTCTTCCCCGAAACCATCTTCAATATGTTTGTCAACGCACAGATAAGACATGTTTAATTTTCCATCCTTAAACCATTGATTATAGCTGTTACCGTCTTTTGAAATAATCTGATCCGGAAATTCAAACCATGAAATTCCATGAGCCTGATCTTTCCAGAACTGCTCTCTGTCCTCTATGCTTTGTCTAAATAAATCGTCTGTATTCATAATTGTTGTGTTTGTTTTTAAACACTCATTGAAGTAATTTTTTTACGAATTTCACCGATCTTTCAACTGATTCGTTTACATCCGTATTAATATTTGTGTTTAATGATTAAGCAGTTCTTCAATCTGAGAAATCAGTTTTTTTATTGAATAAGGCTTTGTCACATACGCATCAGCGCCCATATCCATCCCTTTTTCAATATCTTTCGGATTGTTTTTAGCGCTCAGGAAAAGGACTTTCGTATCACTGAGTGCTTCATTTTTTTTAATTTCTTCCAGCGTACTGTAACCATCAAGATTCGGCATCATGATGTCAAGTAAAATAACATCAGGAATCAGGGTCTTCAGGAATTCCAAAACCTCCGTTCCATCCCTGGCAATAAAAACTTCGTACCCAATTTTTCTGAAACTGTATTCCAGCGACATTAATATTTTATGTTCGTCATCAGCAATTAAGATCTTTTTCATTTATTTTCCCTTTTTTATTTTAGAGAACCCAAAGGTTCAATTTCAACTGTCCTTAGATAAAACGATGACATTCTATAATTCATTTAGATTCTAAACCATGTTTTTTCAATAATTCCATGAACTCTCTTTCGTAGCTTTTATTCTTATGATGTTGTTTCTGTTTTTTTATATAATTAATCATCATTTCTTTCTCTCGGTATGAACAGGTAAACGCTCCGTAACCTCCCTGCCAACCGGTAAATTCAGGAAATAATCCCGATCCTTTAATCCATAAATTGCTCGCAACCTTAATGTCTTTTACCAGACTGCTGAGATTTACACCTGGATGCAAATCGCATAAAATATGGATGTGATCCGGCATTCCGTTAATTCGGTATAATTTACATTTTTTATTGTTTAAAATACCCCAAATATATCTGTAAAGTTCTAATTCATTCTTTTCATTAATCGTCGGTTTTCTGTATTTTGTCCCGAAAACGATATGATAAAATATTCGTCGATATGTTCCCATTTGTGTTTTTTTTATCTACTGTTGTTGAACCCTTCGGGTTCTGTGTCTCCGAGAGGTTTTACCTTCGGTTATTGCTGTTGAACCCTTCGGGTTCCTCCACAGGTTTTCACCTTTAGTTACTGTTGTTGAACCCTTCGGGTTTTGTGTCTCTGAGATGTTTTATCTGCGGTTACTGTTACTGTTGTTGATTCCTTCGGGTTCCTCTACAGGTTTTCACCTTTAGTTACTGCTGTTGAACCCTGCGGGTTATGTTTCTTCCATAAGTTTTTACCTTTAGTTACTGTTGTTGAACCCTTCGGGTTCTATGCTATCATCACCTCATCTTTTATCTGTCTTTGTCTTTGGCAGGATGATGGTAAAGGTTACGCCGAGTCCGCTGTTTTCTGCCTTTATGGTTCCATGATGCGCTTCAACAATTCTCCTTGATATAGCAAGACCAAGTCCGCTCCCCGTAGGTTTGATGATATTTTGATTTTTAGACTGGTAAAATTTATCAAAAATCATTTCTAAATCCTCTTCAGGAATGTTTTTTCCCGTGTTAAAGATTTTGATGACTAAAAAATCTTCTGCTTCGGAAAATTTTGTCTGTATTGTTCCCTGTTCATCTGTAAATTTTAATGCATTTCCCAGGATATTCTGAAACAGCTGAATCAATCTCGCTTCGTCGTATTCAAACACATAACGATTGAGCAGATCAACTTCACTCACATGAATTGATTTCTGGTGAATTAAATGCAGGATCGGGTTTAAAGATTTTTTATACGTCTCAATAATGTTATTTTCCTGAATGTTTAAAGCAATTTCTCCATGCTGAAGTTTATCCAGGTATAAAATATCATTAATGATTTCACTGAGACGGTCAGATTCAGTGATAATGTTATTTAGAAATTCCTTTTTGATCTCTAAGGGGATATCATCGTCATCAGCCAGAATTTCTCCGGCGGAACGAATTGCCGTAATCGGAGTTCTCAATTCATGCGCTACAGAATCCAGAAAGTCATCTTTCTGACGGTCCTTTACAATTAAATTTTCGTTTGCGGCACTCAGGTCATTGGAGAGCTGTTTCAGTTCTTCAGATTTCTCCGTGAGTTTTTTGTTTAACGTAATATTTTCTTTGGATTCTTCCAGGATATTTAAAACTTCTTTTAAAGATATTTTATCTTCTTTAGTTACGCCCTCAATAAGAATTTTCGCAGAAGCCGTTCCTATTCTTCCTGCCAGGAGATTTTCTGAAAATTTGATAAATCTTGAATCTGCAGTTTCGGTCTGTGAATCAATGTTGTATTTAATGTTGAAAATCCGCATAGCCTGCACGGTTTTCTTTTTGCCTAAAAACCGTTCCAGAATATTTTGGATATCAGATACATAGGCTGTACCTCTCCAGATAAACGCATTTTCATGATTTTGAATATATTTATCTATGTCAACATAGAGTTCAGCGAAATTTCTTTCCCTGTAGTTTCCTTTCATACTGACCGACAGTATCGTAAACAAACCTGTATTGACTAAAAGAGACCAAAAGAAAATTTCCGGAATTCTGCTGAGATACGGAATACTGAAAAAGTCGAAAACATCATACATATCACGCAAAACACCCTTTAAATCCGAATTATAGGAAAAATAATACTGCGGAATAATCAATCCGAAGTAACAGATGATCAATCCTGCCAGCAATCCTGTCACTGCACCCTTATAGCTGCCCCTTCTCCAGAATATTGCCCCGAAAAATGCGGGTGCCAGTTGGGCTATGATGACAAAGGAAATTAATCCTACTGAATCTAAAGAAGTCTTCAGTATAAAATATTTGTAAAACGCAAATGCCATGATAATTAATCCGAAAATCGAAAATTTACGGATATTAGTAATATTTCTGGTATTCCGAATCTCATTTTCAGCTTTGAATTTCCCCAGCAAACCGTAGGGAATGATCAGGTTATTTGAAAGCATAATGGAAAGTGTTATAGCTGATATGATAATCATTGATATACATGAGCTCAGGCCTCCCAGAAATACTAAAACGGTGATCAGCGTATTGTCAAAATACTGAGGGATCAGGATAGAGTAGAATTCAGGATTTACGTTCTGTCCGGCGAAAATCAATCTTCCGCCCCAGGCAATCGGAAAGATGAAAACAGTAAAAATTAAAAGATAGAGCGGGAAAAACCAGATCGCCGTTTTGATATGTTTCTCCTGCCTGTTTTCAATAATGGCAGTATGAAACTGTCGGGGAAGAATGCAGATGGCTGATCCTGAGATCATGCAGAGCACCATCCAGTTCATGGCGCCTTCAACTCCGTTGAATGTATTTTTTGCCTTGAAATCCGGAAATTTGGCAGCTTTCTGATAAAGATCAGAAAATCCGTCAAAGGCGTAAAAGATTACGAAGAATCCCAGAATAATGATGAAAAATAACTTTAGGAAACTTTCAAGAGCAATGGCTGAAATAATTCCCAGGCGTTTTTCAGATGCATCGACATACCTGGTGCCATAATACGAAGAAAATACAGCAATTAAAATCACGACAAAAGTAGCGCTGTCCGTCAGGATATTTTGAGAAACTTTTGTTTCGGTAACCAGGTGAAAAGTTTCAGAAATCGCTTTGATCTGTAATCCGATATAAGGAATAATTGCAAAAAGGCAAACCAAAGTGATGATCGCGCTGAAGCTTCTGCTGTTGCCGTAACGCAAAGAAATAAAATCTGCCAGACTGCTGATTTTATTGACTCTCGATATTCTAACGATTCTTGTATTGATGTAGATCCAGGCCGGAATGACCATGATCGGACCGATGTAGATCGGTAAGTAGTTGAGTCCGCTCGTTGCTGCCACGCCGATACTCCCATAGTAGGTCCATGCTGTACAGTATACGGCAAGGGATAATGCATAGATGTAAGGATTATTGATCCAGATCTTGCTCTTTTTCTTCTCTGCCAGGTGAGCAACTAAGAATAAGAGGGCGAGGTAAATAAGGACAACGATAAATAATGCGAAACTACTCATCATATTTTTTTACGATTACAAAGGAAATCAGGATAGAGATCATCCATACAGCAAACAGGTAAATTAAAATCATCGGATAACCAAAAACTTCCTTTTCACTGTTGAAAAGCAGCGAAACCGGAATGCTGAAAGCGATAAGGAGGCCTACGCTCAGAATGATCAGTTTTTGTTCGTGACGTTTTTTCATATTTGATTACTGGTAATTGATTGATTTGAATGTTTGATGATTCCTTAATTTAAAAACACCTTTGTTTTATGTATCTGAATCAACTAACTAAAATTTAAATCTCTGTAATTTTTCACTAAATGAGGTGCTGATGTTATTTCAATATGCTCGAAGTTAAATTAAAAAATAGGTTAGTCCTAATAAAAGATAATTGATGAACAGACCTCAGTCATTCATCAATTATCATCTATGATTTATATTTTATCTCTCATCAGAATATTCACCTGTTAAAGAATAATATCCGAAGATTGCCATCCCGCCTGTGACGATCGGAACCAATACAAAAAGTATGATGATACCGAATACCAGGTCTTCCTGTTTTCCTGAGGTTATTTTAGGAATTCCCATCACTGTAATTCCGAAGTAGGCTACTACAAGGGCAACCAGAATCCATACAATGCCTAATATTTTTTTTAATCCGTTCATTTTAGTAGATTTAAAATTAGTAAATTTTTAAGTGATTATCCCTATTAGTCGTGGATATTGTTGTTCTTGTTTTTAAGGTAGATCAATCCGATCACTAAGCAGACTGCGGCAACCCCTATCGGATACCAGAGTCCTTCCAGATACCATGTGGGATGACCTGCGTCTTTTCCTGAAGTTACCAGATACGTAGCAACCGCGGGAAGCAATCCTCCAAAAACCCCATTACCAATGTGATAAGGTAAAGACATTGAGGTGTAACGTATTCTCACCGGGAACATTTCAACTAAAAATGCTGCAATCGGACCGTACACCATAGTTACAAAAATTACCTGAATAAATACCAGGAATACCAGATACCATCTTGTATCGTCGTTCAGGGTAATGGCTGTGGTAACTTTTGGCTCTTCTGCTTTTCCGTCTTTCATTACAGGACCTGTGGCTGACCAGTGTACAATACTGTCTTTTTTGATTAATGTTCCGTCTGTAAAAGCAGTTTCTTTGTGAAAACTTATTAAACTGTCTGATGCAATAGTTTTGTGGACAGTTGAAGTTCGTGTTTCTTTGATACCCTCACCGGCTACAGTTTTAGCTTCAATGTTAACACTTTTGTACATGGCGTCGTAAATAGGTCTGTAGGCCAGGATCGCAACCAGCATTCCTGTCATCATAATTGCTTTCCTGCCGATTTTATCAGAAAGCCATCCGAAGAATACAAAGAATGGTGTTCCCATCAATAATGCTGTTGCCATAAGGTAATCAACCTGCATCGAATTGATGTTCATTACTTTTTGAAGGAAACTCATGGCGTAAAACTGCCCTGTATACCATATAACTCCCTGTCCCATTGCAGCTCCGAATAACGCCAGTAACACAAATTTAAAATTGAACTTATTTCCGAAGCTTTCTTTTAAAGGATTTTTAGACGTTTTCCCTTCACTTTTTGCTTTGGCAAAAAGTGGAGATTCCTTCATGTTTTTTCTGATAAAATAAGAGACTCCAACCATCAAAATAGAGATCCAGAAAGGAACCCTCCATCCCCATGAATCAAATTCTTCTGCAGAAAGTGTATTCTTGGTAATTAGAATTACAATCAGGGAAATAAATAATCCAGCTGTTGCAGTAGTCTGTATCCAGGAAGTCCAGTATCCTCTTCTATGGGGCTGTGAGTATTCTGCTACGTAGGTTGCAGCACCTCCATATTCTCCACCTAGTGCCAGTCCCTGTAGTAATCTCAGGATCAGAACCAAAACCGGAGCCATAAATCCTATGGTCTCATATCCCGGAATACATCCGATCAGGAAGGTCGAAAATCCCATGATTAATAAAGTTACAAGAAAAGTATATTTTCTTCCGATAATATCTCCCAGCCTGCCAAAAAACAGAGCTCCGAAAGGTCTTACTACAAATCCGGCAGCAAAGGTTGCCAGGGTAGATAAAAATGCTGCGGTAGGATTATCTGAAGGGAAGAATTTTGTCGCCAGTACAACGGCTAAACTTCCAAAAATATAGAAATCATACCATTCTATCAAAGTTCCGAGAGACGATGCAGTGATGACACTCCAAATGGTGCGGTTTTTCTGCTTATCGGTCATATTCTCGTAAGCATCATGGTGTTGTTCGCTCATATCACTAGATTTTTTTTATTAATTATTAAATGGATTTTGTTTTTATAAGTAAATCTGAAGTTGTATAATAAACTCTCCCTTGGATGTAGGGCTTTCAGTTGGGCTTGTGTAAACAGGTCTTGTTGAATATTGAGTGGTGATTTTTGCGTGATGACCGTCTAGGAACCAATTGGCTCCAATGTCGAGTTGTGAAGAAGGTTTGTCAAACGCTTCGAAATCTTTGTAGGTATATGCGGCAAAAGGCTGGATTCTGATCTTCGGTTTCTCTGACTGGTTCGGCAGAAGTAAGCCTGCCTGAGCGTAAACAACATTTCCTGTTCCGATCATCGGCTGTAGATTTCCAGGACCTGCCAAAGCTCTCTGGCCGGTGAAATTAGGATCGTTGGCAGCGATGTTCATAGTTCCTAAATTTCTTATATAATTGGGCCCGAAATTATAATTATAAAATCCTGCATAGGCAGAAACGGCCATTTTGTTTTTGGCTTCACCAAGCGGAATGTCTGCAAAAGCATCTACAGAAAGCAGGGTAATGTCATGTTTTTCAATACTTGAATTCACTGAAGTTCGGGTACCTTCAGCCTGATGATAAAATCCTGCGCCGATATTGAATACTTTTTTTGTTCCTAGGTAGGATCCTACTTTAAAAGGAAGGAGATTGGATTCTGTATCTAAAAACTGGTATTCAAAATATCCGGCCTTAGACCAGTTAGGATTTCCGTTATTGTCTACTGCGACTTCATTTCCGGGAATTAAAGTGTTGACCGGAGCCAAATCTGTTGCGAAAGGTTTGTTTAAGCTCATCCGGTATTCAAACTTTCCGTATTTACCTTTGGCAAAAACTCCCATCTGTCTTGCAAACTGATCTGAATTATCAATCAGTGGCCAGCTGAAAACCGGAGAATCTAAAGTAAGAAAGTTAAGGGTTGATGCCATCGTCATCCGTGAAAGTCCCATATAGTAGTGAAGTCCGCCTCCTAAGGTTAAGCTGAATTTTCCTGCTTCACCCGGCATTACCACTGCATATTCATTCCATGCATCATGAAAGAACAGCTGTGGTTTCTTCCCATTACCATAGCCACCGGTTCCTGTGCTTCCTGTTGCGCCTCCGTTGATAAAAGTTTGATTATTGATTCCGATATGTGTCAAAATCATATAACGCTTCGTGATTTGAGCATATGCCAAAATACGTGCTCTTCGGTTTCCTACGTTCCATGTATTATCTGTGGCTTCACCACCAACCATACTTCCCGGGTTCATTTCTGTATTTCGTATCCAGAACTGATCCCATAAAATAAATCTGACATATTTATCTCCGTCCGGATTAAGATTTATTTTTAAACCATTTCCATAATCCGGAGAACCCTGACCATATACAGAACTGCTGATTAAAGCTAATCCAATAAAACTTAATATTTTCTTCATAAATTATTAATTTTTTGGCTGTTATTTTGTGAAAGCCAAATTGTAATTAATAATTTAGGTATGAAAATTTAATATATATTAGTGGTAATAGTATAGTTATTTGATAATCCTTTGATTTTATTAAGTCCTTTCGGGTTTCATATTAAGTAAGCATCATTAAATGGTTGCAGAAAAATTTTCCGTCTGATCTTCGCTGATAAAGAATGAATCTCCTGTGGCTAAGACTTTTTAATGAAATGTCTGAAGTTTTCGAATCCGGCGGCTGAGGTTCTCAAATTTTGGCAGCTGAGGTTCTCGAATCCGGTAGCTGAGGTTCTCGAAGCTGGTGGCTGACACTTCGAATCCATTGATAAGGCTGTTGGATCACTTGGCTGAGGTTTTTCAATCTGGTGTGTGATATTCTCGAATCTGGTGTGTGAAGCTCTCAAACCTGGTGGCTAAGTCTCTCAAATCTAGTGTGTGATGTTCTCGAAGCTGGTGTCTGACACTCTCGAATCTGGCAGCTGAAACTCTCGAATCTGGTGGCTGAGGCTCTCAAATCTGGTGGCTGAGGCTCTCGAAGCCCCGTTATTTCTTAAACCTCTCCCATTTAATCAGCATATACTTGTCTGCAAACTGAGTGATAATCAACCCTGAGTCTTTGATGTTTTCTTCTCTGGAAATATATTCGATCAACTCGTTTTGTTTTAAAACTTTATATACCGGATGGAATTCGGAATGCGGAGGTCTGGTGATGTTATATTTTTTGATCCATGAGCTGACGGTAACATGAGAAACACCGATAATACGCTCTATTTCACGGAAACTCAATCCTTCGAGATAGAGTTGGAGTGCTTTGGTGACGTAGTAGTCATCTATTTTTTTTCCTAATTTTTTTACGGTGAAATAATAGTTACAATCTTTACAAAGGAATCTCTGCTTCTCATTGATGATGCCGCTTTTAACGACCTTTTCACTTCTGCATTTCGGACATAGATTTTCCATATATATTATTTTAGCAAATATATAACAATTTAGCAAATTGGTATTTTAATATTAAGATATATTATCTTTAAATAATAGTTAATACGATAAAATTATCTTTTTTATTTGCATTTTAAAGTTATTATGTTTTAAATTTGCTGAAAAATTCAGATAAATAGATGGAAATACAAGTTTCCTCATGCGAACACTTAGTGTATGTGAGTGAAATACAGCAGGAGATGTATGATTCTGCTCAGCGTCGGGGAACGGGGATCGCAAAACGTTCTGTCGAATATTTAAGTAAAAAAATTTCAGAGGGCAACGCAGTGGTGGCTACTGAAAACGGAGCGTGGGTAGGATTTTGTTATATAGAAACCTGGTCACATGGTCAGTTTGTAGCTAACTCCGGTCTTATCGTATCTCCTGATTTCAGGCACCGGGGAACGGCAACGCTTATTAAGGAAAGGGTGTTTGCATTATCACGGGAAAAATTTCCCAATGCAAAAATATTTGGTTTGACTACGGGACTTGCGGTGATGAAGATCAACAGTGATTTAGGGTATAAGCCTGTCATTTATTCTGAATTAACTCAGGATGAGGATTTTTGGAACGGCTGCAAAAACTGTGTAAACTATGAAATTTTAATGAAAAAAGAACGTAAAAACTGTCTCTGTACAGCGATGCTTTTCGTTCCTGATAATAATAAAGTAAATGAGTTGGTGAAAGATCAACCCGAAAATGAATATAAAAATGAGCAAGAAGGTAATCTTAGCATTTAGTGGAGGGTTAGATACTTCCTACTGTGCTAAATATTTGAGTGAGACTCTTGGCTATGAAGTCTATGCAGTTACTGTAAACACCGGCGGTTTTTCTAAAGAAGATGAAAAAGAACTGGAAAGGAAAGCCCTGAATCTTGGGGTGAAACAATACAGGTGTGTAGATGCTCAGGAAGATTACTATAATTCCTGTGTGAAATATCTGATATTCGGAAATGTATTGAAAAACAATACTTATCCTTTATCTGTAAGTGCAGAGCGCACCATTCAGGCTCAGGAAATAGCAAAGTATGCCATTGAAACAGGTGCTGACGCTATAGCTCACGGAAGTACAGGAGCCGGAAATGATCAGGTTCGTTTTGATCTTATTTTTCAGGTGATGTGTCCGAATGTAGAAATTATCACACCTATCCGTGATCAGGAACTGTCACGTGAAGAAGAAATCGAGTTTCTGATAAACCATGGTTATGAAATGGAGTTTCATAAAGCACAGTATTCAGTGAATAAAGGACTTTGGGGAACTTCAGTAGGAGGAAAAGAGACGCTAACTTCAAGAAATTATCTGCCTGAAGAGGCGTTTCCTTCTCAGGTTAAAGAAACTCAATCATCAGAACTCGAAATTGAGTTTGAGAAAGGAGAAGTTACAGCGGTAAATGGAGAAAGTTTTGAGCATCCTGTTTATGCGATCCAGAAAATTGAAGAACTGGCATCGGCTTATGGCATCGGACGTGATATTCATGTCGGAGATACGATTGTCGGAATTAAGGGCAGGGTAGGATTTGAAGCGGCAGCGGCATCCGTTATTATCAAAGCCCATCATTTACTGGAAAAGCATACCCTTTCGAAATATCAGCAAATGATGAAATCCCAGTTATCCGATTGGTATGGTAACTGGCTTCATGAAGCACTTTTCCTGGATCCTGTAATGAGAAATATCGAATCATTTTTAGTGGATTCTCAAAAATCGGTAAGCGGAAAAGTTTTTCTGACCCTTCATCCTTACAGGTTTATCTTAAATGGAATTGAATCTCAACATGATTTAATGTCTGACAAATTCGGAAGTTATGGAGAGGCCAACAAAGCATGGACGGGTGATGATGTGAAAGGTTATACAAAAATTGTTAGCAATTCCCTGAATATCTATCACCAGATCAATTCAGGGTTATGACAGACCATACAAAGGTTCAATAAAGTTACTACAGATATTGCCCGTGAAGGTGAATTTAATCCTTCAAAAAACCCGTAGGGTTCAATAGTAGTAACCATAGGTGGAAACCTATGGATAAAGCATGAAACTCCAGAGGGACCAATAGTTATATCCTATGTGTATGAAATCTAGTAGGTCATCTACCAACAAACCCGTAGGGTTCAATATACTGACGGCGGATGAAACCTGTGGATAAAGCAACGAACCGGGAGGGTTCAACTATAGTAACGACAGGTAAAACCTGTAGATAACAGGTAAAACCTGTACAGAAGAAAAATGAAAAAACAAATAGGAATCATCGGAGCCAACGGTTATACAGGAAGTGAACTGGTACGCTTACTGGCTTTTCATCCCCATGTGACATTGAGTTTTTTATATAGTCGTTCGAATTCGGGGACAAAAATTTCGGATTTGTACCCGGATTTAACGACGGTTTGTGAAATGGTTTTGACTGATAAGCCCGAAGAGGTAGATGTTCTTTTTTTATGTCTTCCGCATAAGGAAAGTCAAAAGTGGTTAACTGAAAATTCAGTTAATGATGAGACTCTGGTTATTGATCTGGGAAATGATTTCCGTTTAGAAGGGAATTTGGAAAACAGATATTTTATCTATGGATTGCCTGAAGTTAATAAAAAACAACTGGCAGGCGCAAAAAGTATTGCCAATCCGGGATGTTTTGCAACAGCCATTCAACTGGCTTTGCTGCCATTAGCAGAAAAAGGACTGTTGCAGGAAGTCTTTACTACAGGGATTACGGGCTCTACAGGTGCCGGACAGTCTTTGCAGGCAACGACTCATTTTACCTGGAGAAATGATAATGTTTCGGCGTATAAAACTTTAACTCATCAGCATGTAGATGAGATTTTACAACAGCTGATTTCATATAATAATAAAGAAGTAAATCTGAATTTTGTTCCATGGAGAGGCGATTTTGCGAGAGGAATTTTTACGAGTTCCACAATGAAGACGGATCTGGAGTTGAAGGAAATAGAACAATTGTATCAGGATTTTTATGCAGAGGAGCCTTTTGTTACGGTAAGCAGCAGGGCGGTTGATTTAAAGCAGGTTGTCAATACCAATCGCTGTGTGATTCAGATCGAGAAGAGTGGAAATGTTGTTGTTATTCACTCAGCGATTGACAATTTGTTGAAAGGGGCTTCCGGACAGGCAGTACAGAATATGAATCTGGCCATGGGCTGGGAAGAGAATGCAGGCCTGAATTTGAAGCCAATAGCCTTTTAAATTGACAATAAGTAATTGAGAATTTTAAACAGGAAGTACATCCGACTTAGGAAAATGGGGGCAGTAGAAAATTAATTCTATGAGTGTTAAGAGAATTTTACAGTTTGAAGTGCAGGGAGAATAAGAATTAAAGAGTGCCTTCGGATTTTGTGCAAGTTTTAGAATTTTTTAGAGAGCAGAACTAATTTTTAGCGGAAGTTTCCAGGTTTTGAACTTCGGTTTCTTTTGAGACAAAAGAAAATTTTTTAAAAAACAAAAAATGAATTTATTCAACGTATATCCATTATTCAATATCAACCCGGTCAAAGCTCAGGGATCATTTCTTTGGGATGATAAAGGTATTAAATACCTTGATTTTTACGGGGGGCATGCGGTCATTTCAATCGGACATAATCATCCACACTATCAAAGTCAGCTGAAGAATCAGTTAGATAAGATATCTTTTTATTCAAACTCTGTTCAGAATGATTTGCAGACAGAGCTGGCTGAGAAATTGGGAAAACTTTCCGGCTGTGAAGATTACAGCCTGTTTCTATGTAACTCCGGAGCGGAAGCCAATGAAAATGCATTGAAACTGGCTTCCTTCCATAATGGGAAAAGCAAAGTGCTGTATTTTTCAGGTTCATTTCACGGCAGAACTTCGGCAGCGGTCTCAGTGACCGACAATCCAAAAATAGTAGCTCCTGTGAATTATGACGAAAGATTTATCAGGTCTGAATGGAATGATATCGGACAGCTTGAAGAAGTTTTTGAACAACAGGGAGATGAAATTACTTCTGTGATCATCGAAGGAATCCAGGGAGTTGGAGGAATTATGATTCCGACAGTTGAATTTTTAACTAAAGTAAAAGAATTATGTGAGAACTATAACGCTGTTTTGATTATGGATGAAGTCCAGTCAGGTTACGGAAGAAGCGGATATTTCTTTGCTCATCAGGAATTTGGAATTGAAGCGGATATTATCACTACAGCAAAAGGAATGGGAAACGGTTTCCCGATCGGAGGTGTGTTGATCCACCCGAAATTCCAGGCAAGTTATGGATTATTGGGGACAACTTTTGGTGGAAACCATCTGGCGTGTGTGGCTGCAATCTCTGTTCTGGATGTTATGAAAGAGGAGAAGCTCATCGAAAATGCTCAGGAAATGGGAAGGTATATTGAAAATGAAATTAAAGATTTCGAACATATAAAAACAATTCGGAGGAAGGGTTTAATGATCGGAATCGAACTCGACAGGGACTGTTCTGAAGTGAGGAATAACCTGTTGTACAATCATCATATTTTTACAGGAAACTCCAATGATAAGGCGGTATTGAGAATTCTCCCGGCGCTTAACATTAAAAAAGAAGAAACCGATCTGTTCATCGGTGCTTTAAAAACTGTTTTAGAAAATCTCTGAATTTAATGAACCACAAAGTCGCAAAAGTTGATAGGCTTTGAAGAAATGATAAACATTTTAATAGGGTAAAGCTTATCGAAAATCTTTGATTTTCACCTTAGGTTCTCCTATTTCGAAGTTTTTAAACTTAAATCCAATGTGACTTCTGTGTTAAAAACTTCTGTGCTAAAAACAAATAGAAAATGAAAAAATTCACCTCTGTAAGTGACGTTAAAAACGTACAGGAAATTATAGAAAAAGCTTTACATATTAAAGCAAATCCCCTTTCGGAAACCGGGAAAGGAAAAGGGAAGACCATAGGACTTGTTTTTTTAAATTCAAGTCTGAGAACCCGTTTAAGCAGCCAGATTGCAGCGCAGAATTTAGGATTGAATGTTTTGACCCTGAATGCTGCACAGGAAGCCTGGAATCTAGAATTTGCGGATGGAGCGGTAATGAACGGTGATACGGTAGAGCATATCAAAGATGCTATTGAAGTTTTAAATCAATACTGTGATATCATCGCTGTAAGATGCTTTGCCGGAATGAAAAATAAAGAAGACGATGTCAACGAAAGTATTTTAAGCCAGTTTGAGCAGCATGCAAAAGTTCCTGTGATCTCTCTGGAATCGGCAACGCGTCATCCTTTACAGAGTCTCGCAGACTGTATTACCATCACAGAACACTGGAAGCATTCAGACGGGCACAGCGGGAAACGAAAACCAAAAGTGGTTCTCACCTGGGCCCCTCACATTAAGCCGATTGCTCATGCGGTAGGAAATTCTTTTGCTGAATGGATGCAGGAAATGGATGTGGAACTGGTTATTGCCAATCCCATCGGGTATGATCTGGATAAAAATTTCACAAAGGATGTACCGGTAGTTCATGATCAGGATGAAGCGTTGAAAGATGCCGATTTTATTTATGTGAAAAACTGGTCGTCTTTTGATGATTATGCTGAAATGCCTCAAGTGACGGAAAATTGGATGCTGACCAACGAAAAATTAGCCAATACCCGTCAGGCAAAGGTGATGCACTGCCTTCCGGTACGTCGGAATGTAGAATTGAGTGATGAGGTACTGGACGGTGAGAATTCCATTATCTACCGACAGGCCAAAAACAGGATTTTCTCTGCACAGGCTGTTTTCTCTGAAATTTTGGACGAATTGAATTCGAAATAAATTCCTCAGATAAACCTGAAGATTGAATACGCTAAAAACTAACTATAGTAAGATCAATGTTTGTTCTGAAAGAGTGATTTAGCAGGAAATCCTATCCATTCATTATATAACATACGATGAAAGATAAAATATACATTATTAAAATAGGGGGGGCTTTAATCGATGATGAGGAATTACTGAACGAATTTTTGCAGCAGTTTTCTGAAATAAAAGAAAGGAAAATTCTTGTTCACGGAGGAGGAAAATTAGCAACAACGCTGGCTGATAAACTGGGGATAGAACAGAAATTAATCAATGGTAGACGGATCACCGATAAGGATACCCTCGACATTGTCGCAATGGTGTATGCAGGAGGGATCAACAAAAACATCGTGGCAAAACTTCAGCAGAAAAAATGCAAAGCCATAGGTTTTTCAGGCGCAGATGCCAATTTAATTAAAGCAAAAAAAAGAGTGCATCCCGAGATCGATTTCGGTTTTGTGGGAGATATTGAAAAGAAAAGTATAAACAGGAAGTTGATTTCAAAACTGATCAGACTTAAGCTGGTGCCTGTCTTTTCAGCCATCACCCATGATAAGAAAGGAAACCTTTTCAATACGAATGCCGATACGATTGCTTCTGTTATTGCCCAGTCTCTGTCTTCAAAATATGATGTTGAATTACTGTATTGTTTTGATAAGCAGGGGGTACTGGAAAATGTGGATAATCCCGAATCTGTCATAAAAAATATTTCTGAAAAAGAATTTTCAGTGTTGAGAAATGAAGGGAAACTTCACAAAGGAATTTTGCCTAAACTGGAAAATGCTCTTGAAGCCGTAAAAAATAATGTCAGTAAAGTATTTTTGATCAAAGAGACACAACTTAAAAAACACATAGAAAATCATCATGCAGGAACTGAAATCTGTTTATAGAAAAGAAGAATTACTGGCTCATGCTGTCGAACTGCTGAAAAAATTAATCGAAACTCCCTCATTCAGCAAAGATGAATTCAATACGTCTGTGGAGATTGAAAAATTTTTTACGAAACACCAGATCCCCACAAAACGTTTTAAAAATAATATATGGGCAGTCAGTAAAAATTTTGATCCCCTGAAACCGTCAATTTTACTGAATACCCACCATGATACGGTAAAGCCTAATAAAGCATATACGCTTGATCCTTTTGTTCCGATCGAAAAAGACGGGAAATTATTCGGGTTGGGAAGTAATGATGCCGGAGCTTCTTTAGTTTCTCTTGCGCAGGTATTTTTATATTTCTACGCTGAAGAAAATTTAAAATACAATCTTGTGATCGCCTTGACTGCTGAAGAGGAAATTTCCGGGTTTGACGGGATCGAAGCTTTATTTCCACAGCTTCCGGATATTGAATTTGCTATAGTAGGAGAACCAACGCAGATGAATCTTGCGATTGCAGAGAAAGGTCTGTTGGTCATTGACGGGGAAATGAAAGGAACAGCCTCGCATGCTGCACATCCCAATAATGATCATGCAATTGTAAAATGTATGGAAGATCTGCAGCATATACTGGATTTCAGGTTTCCCAAAGTTTCGGATTATCTCGGAGAGGTTAAAATTACGCTGTCTGGAATTCATGCAGGCGTTCAGCATAATGTAGTCCCGGAAGCCTGCAAGTTTACTTTGGATGTGAGGGTTACTGATGAATATTCTAATAAAGAAGCATTTGAAATTATCAGTTCTGAGATGAAGTCAGAGCTGACGGCCAGGTCGTTCAGGCTTAATTCTTCAAAAATAGAAATGGATCATCCGTTTGTTCGTGCCGGTCTTGAAATCGGGAGGACAACTTATGGTTCTCCGACTTCATCTGATCAGGCAATTATTCCATGCACCTCAGTAAAAATAGGTCCGGGTGACAGTACACGTTCACATACCGCAGATGAATTCATCTATATAAAGGAAATAGAAGAAGGAATTGAGATCTATATTAAAATCTTAGAAAAGGTTTTATAGGCTTGAAGCTGAAAGAGGGATGACGGGAGTTTATAAAATTTTAGCCGGAGTTTCCAGTCTTGAATTTTTGTTTCTTTTGTTTCAAGACAAAAGAAAATTTTAAAATTAAAAAGAAAAATTATGAAAAAAATATGGCAGAAGGATGACCATGCTACCAATACATCAGTCAATAAATTTACAGTAGGCAAAGACCTTGATTTTGATGAACGTCTGGCAAAATATGATGTAAAAGGTTCAATGGCGCACTGTACAATGTTAGCGGAAGCCGGAATTATTTCCGGTGAAGAATCAAAACAGATGCTGTCTGTTTTGGAAGGAATTTTAAAAGATATAGAGAACGGGACTTTTGAAATTGATAAAAGTGCGGAAGATATTCATTCGCAGATCGAAGCTATCCTAATTGACAAACTAGGCGATACAGGAAAAAAAATCCATACAGCACGTTCGAGAAATGACCAGGTTTTATTGGATATCAAACTGTATTTATTGGATGAGATCCGTGAAATAACAGCATTGACAGATCAATTCTTTCGGATTTTAATCCAGCTGGCAGAACAGCATAAAAATGTACTGCTTCCCGGTTACACCCATTTACAGATTGCAATGCCCTCATCATTTGGGCTGTGGTTTGGCGCTTACGCAGAAGCATTGGTGGATGATGTCGAAATGCTGTTTTCGGTAAAAAATATCATTAATAAAAATCCTTTGGGTTCTGCGGCAGGCTATGGTTCGTCTTTTCCAATAGACCGTGAAAGCACTACCTATAACCTGGGATTTCAGGCAATGAATTATAATTCGGTGTATGCGCAGATGACCCGTGGGAAATCTGAGAAAATGCTGTCGATGGCTATGGCAACGTTAGCGGGAACTTTAGGGAAATTTGCGTACGATGTCTGTTTATATTTAAGCCAGAACTTTGATTTCATCAGCTTTCCAAAAGAATTTACGACCGGAAGCAGCATTATGCCACATAAGAAAAATCCTGATATTTTTGAACTGGTCCGTGCACGATGTAACAGAATTCAGTCTTTGCCGAATGAGTTTATTCTTTTGACCAGCAATCTTCCTTCGGGCTATCATAGAGATATGCAGCTTACGAAAGAAATTCTTTTCCCGGCGATTGATTCTTTAAAGGAATGCCTGGAAATTTTAACGTACACATTACCGAATATCCAGGTTAAAGATGGAATTTTGGAAGATGAAAAGTATCAATATCTTTTCAGTGTTGAGAAAATCAATGAAGAGGTAAAAAACGGAAGTTCGTTCCGTGATGCCTATGTGAAGGTAGGGCAGGAGATTGAAAATAACGAGTTTGATTTTGAAATCAAAAATCTCAATCATACCCATCAGGGAAGTATCGGAAATCTTTGTTTAGATAAAATTGAATATCAGTTTAATAAGTTGAAGAATAAGTTGTTGGGATAGTCAAAATGATCATCTTCCTGCATCATTTTTCCAGTTCTTCAATCTTATAATTTTTCAATCCTTCAATTCTTAAATCTTTCAATCCTTTAATTTAATACAAAATTCATTAATTCAGAAATCAAATAGTATCTACCCCAAATCAATCTTAAACTTGGTAGACTTTTTCACTTCATGAAGAACAATAGAACTGTGATACTGCCCAATATTCGGAATATTTGAAATCACGTTAACAGCAAAATCATTATAAGAATTGATGTCTTTGGCAACAATCTTCAGCATATAGTCGTATTCACCGGAAAGACTGGTGATTTCCTGAACTTCATCGTATTTTCCAATGTTCTTTTCGAACATTTCAAGAACTTTCTGAGACTGTTCTTTCAGTCGGATATTGCAGTAGACAACGAGATTGAGGCCTAATTTTTCCCGATTCAGAATACCTACATATTTCTCAATAACTCCCTGTTTTTCCAATTGCTTGATACGTTCATAGGTGGGAGTAAAGGTCAGTCCTATTCTCTCAGAAATTTCCTTTACCGAGAAAGTAGAATCTTCCTGAATGATGCTGAGAATTAACCTGTCTTTTGCGTCCATAAACTGTATTTGTATGTTAACAAAAATATTAAGAAAAAATGAGAATAACCAATGAATGAAGTTTTTTAATTTTTTTAAATTTTGACTTTGTCATGTCGCTGAAATGATATATCTTTGCACCTAATGAATAACACAGTATTTATATCATTAGAATTACCGGGCGTAGACGCCCTTTACGATATTTATTTATTTTAAGCGAAGATATTTTCTTCGCTTTTTTTTTGTGAAAAATTAAGAGATTATGTTTACGATTACTGAACTAAGTACAGAGAAAATCAACAGGATACTGACAGAAGCTTTAGCTTTTGCGAATGGGAAAACTGCAAAAATCGAAGGGGAAGTTTTTTGTTCAAATCTATTTTTTGAAGACAGTACCAGAACAAAAACAAGCTTTGATATCGCAGAAAGAAAACTGGGCTTGCAGGTCGTTCCGTTTGATGCATCTCACAGTTCTGTCAATAAAGGTGAAAGTTTATACGATACTGTAAAAACAGTAGAAAGTATAGGAGTAGACCTGGTGGTAATCAGGGATAAAAAAGACAGGTATTTTGAAGAGTTAAAAAATATAACGATTCCTGTCATCAATGGCGGTGACGGCACGGGGAATCATCCTTCGCAGTGTATGCTGGATCTGCTGACTATTTACCAGGAATTTGGGAAGTTCGAAGGTCTGAAAATAGGAATTGTCGGAGATGTAAAGCACAGCCGTGTAGCCAACTCCAATGCAGAGGCTTTGAGAAGGTTGGGGGCTAAAGTGTATTTTTCGGGTCCTGAACAGTGGTTTGACGAAGGAGCGCTGATCAACGGAACCTATCTTTCTGTCGATGAAATGATTCATGATGTGGATGTTCTGATGCTGCTGAGAATTCAGCATGAAAGACATGATTCCAAAGCGAGTTTTTCAGCTTCTGAATATCACCGTAAATACGGACTGACAAAAGAGAGAGAAAAGACCATGAAGAAAGAGGCCATTATTATGCATCCTGCTCCGATCAACAGAGGGGTAGAGATTGATACAGATTTGGTGGAATGTGAACGTTCAAGAATTTTTAAGCAAATGCAGAACGGAGTTTTCGCAAGAATGGCAATTATCAAAAATGCCCTGGAAGAAAAAGGATTTACATTTAAATAAAGGAGATTCGGATTACGGATTTTCCAATTAAGGAAAAAAACTCAATTTCCCTCCTCTGGAAGGTTGGCAAAAATTCAAAGGATTTTTTGACGGGTGATTAAGTGAGTAGAAAAAAGTAGAAAATAGAAATAAAGATAAAAGTTAACATGAAGAAAAAATTAATACTGGAGTCCGGTGAAGTATTTCATGGAGAAGGTTTCGGAGCAGAATTGGAAACAGCAGGAGAGGTGGTTTTCAATACCGGAATGACGGGATATCAGGAATTGATTTCTGACCCGTCATACTGTGGTCAGATTGTCTGCATGACGTATCCGCTGATAGGGAATTACGGGATCAACCGTGATGATTACGAAAGCATTGAGCCTGCAATCAAAGGTCTTATTGTAAAGGAAATCTGCGATTTACCTTCCAATTTCCGTACACAGATTACGTTAGACGAATTATTTAAAAAGAAAAACCTTTCCGGAATTTCGGGTATTGATACCAGAAGACTGACCAGAATTCTTCGTAATTCAGGGGTGGTAAAAGGAAAAATCGTTAATGCTGATGCAGACGAAAACACGATTGTTGAAGAATTAAAATCGACGACTTTCCCTACGAACCAGGTGGAGCAGGTTTCTACAAAAACCTCTTACGCAAATCCGGGAAGAGGACTGAAAGTAGTATTGGTGGATTTTGGATCTAAATTAGGGATTATCAGGGAATTGTCACAAAGAAACTGTGATATTATTGTCGTTTCACAGGATACTACAGCAGAAGAAATCCTGTTGATGGATCCGGACGGAATAATGTTATCCAATGGTCCCGGAGACCCTGAAGACAATCAGCAGGCTTTGGAAATGATCCGTGGATTATTAGGAAAAGTTCCCATCTTCGGAATCTGCTTAGGACACCAGCTGATCGGTTTGGCCTGCGGTGCGAAAACCTTTAAGTTGAAATTCGGGCACCGTGGAGGTAACCACCCGGTTTTAGATCTGGAGAAAAACAAAGTGGCAATCACTTCTCAAAACCATGGCTACGCCGTTGATCAGGAAAGTCTTAAAGATACAGATTTGATTGAGACTCATATCGCATTAAATGACAGGACAAATGAAGGCTTGAAACACAAGATTCATCCTTGCTTCTCAGTTCAGTATCATCCTGAAGCGAGCCCGGGACCTGAGGATGCTAATTATTTATTTGATGATTTTATCCAGTTAATGGAGGATTTTAAAAAATAATTTAGATTTCAGATAGTAGACATCAGATAACAGACATCAGATGACAGACATCAGATAACAGAC
Source organism: Chryseobacterium sp. HNCC26DJ238 (assembly GCF_057180465.1). NCBI lineage: Bacteria > Pseudomonadati > Bacteroidota > Flavobacteriia > Flavobacteriales > Weeksellaceae > Chryseobacterium > Chryseobacterium sp. HNCC26DJ238. The sequence continues at coordinate 85,412 of NZ_JBXUGI010000003.1, read as the reverse complement.
ATCAGATACTAGACTTTTTATATGCATAATTTTGAGAAATTAATTTTTTGGCAGAAATCAATAGAACTTGCAAAAGAGGTCTATATTATTTGTGCTGATTTACCAAAAGATGAAAAATTTGGTTTGATTTCTCAGATTAAAAGATCTGCAGTTTCAGTTCCGTCAAATATTGCGGAAGGAGCAGGAAGAAACAGTGACAGAGAATTTTATCATTTTCTTGGAATTGCCAATGCTTCCTCATTTGAATTACAAACTCAATTAATCTTAATTAGAGAGCTCAATTTACTAAATGCAGAAAAAGTCAACAGTTTAATATCAAATCTAAATGAAATTCAAAAAATGATTTACTCATTTAAATCTAATCTAAAAAAGTAAACACCATATTGGAAGTCTAAAATCTGAAATCTGACATCTAATATCTAAAAACAAAAAAATGGCAAAACGTACAGATATAAAAACAATTTTAGTAATCGGTTCAGGACCAATCATTATCGGTCAGGCAGCGGAATTCGATTACGCAGGAACGCAGGCTTGTCTTTCATTGAGAGAGGAAGGATACAAGGTAATTCTGATCAATTCAAACCCTGCAACGATTATGACAGATGTTGAAATTGCAGATAAAGTATACATCGAGCCGATTTCACTTCAGTTTGTCAGTCACATCATCAGAAAAGAACGTCCTGATGCGCTTTTACCGACTTTGGGCGGTCAGACGGGTCTGAACATGGCGGTGGAGCTTGAAAAATCGGGAATTCTTGAAGAATGTAAAGTGGAAGTTTTGGGAACAACACTTTCAGCCATTAACAGAGCGGAAGACAGAGATCTGTTCCGTGAATTGATGAGAGAACTGAACGAACCGGTTCCGGAATCTGATATTGTCAATACAGTTGAGGGAGCGATTCGTTTTGCTGAAGAAATCGGATATCCTGTGATTGTCCGTCCTGCCTTTACGATGGGGGGAACAGGTGGTGGAATTGCTGGCAATGAAGCTGAACTGAAAGAAATTGCTGAATTGGGATTAAAATACAGCCCGGTGACGCAGTGTCTGATTGAAAGATCGATCGCAGGTTTCAAAGAAATAGAATATGAGGTAATGCGTGATGCGAACGACAATGCAATTGTGGTTTGTAACATGGAAAATATAGATCCGGTTGGAGTTCACACCGGTGATTCAATCGTAGTGGCACCTTCCCAGACGCTTTCGGACAGAGAATATCAGCTGTTGAGAAATGCTTCACTGAAGATCATCAGAGCCTTGGGGATCGAAGGAGGATGTAACGTACAGCTGGCTTTAGATCCGCATTCATTTGATTATTATATCATTGAGGTTAATCCAAGGGTTTCCCGTTCATCAGCTTTGGCAAGTAAAGCGACCGGATATCCGATTGCAAAAATTGCTGCAAAAATTGCGGTAGGACTTACTTTGGATGAAATCATGAATCCGGTTACAGGTAAGACGTACGCCTGTTTCGAACCGGCTTTGGACTATGTAGTAACCAAATTCCCAAGATTCCCTTTCGATAAATTTGAGACGGCAGACAGAAGACTTTCAACTCAGATGAAAGCAACGGGAGAAGTCATGGCAATCGGAAGAAATTTCGAGGAATCTCTCCAGAAAGCGGTGCGCTCCCTGGAAACAGGATTGAGACATTTAGGTTTAAAAACAAAACAGGCAGCAGCGCTGACCGATGAAGATATAGAAAGAAGAATCCGGGTTTGTGATGATGAAAGACTGTTTATCATCTGTGACGCTTTAAGAAGAGGATATGACTGGGAGCAAATTGTGGAATGGAGTAAAATCGATAAATTCTTCATCTGGAAATTAAAAAAATTAGTTGATTTCGAAAAAACAATCGCAGCGAACAGATTCGACAGAGAAATTTTAATTCAATCTAAAAAATTAGGTTTCTCCGATCAGAATATTGCTCATTTATGGGAATCTACTCAGAGAGAAGTCTACAACTTCAGAAAAGAAAACGGGATCATTCCGGTTTATAAGATGGTAGATACCTGTGCGGCTGAATTTGAATCTGAAACCCCTTATTTCTACGGAACTTACGAGGAGGAAAATGAATCTGTAGTTACCGATAAAGAAAAAATCATCGTATTAGGTTCCGGACCTATCAGAATTGGCCAGGGGGTTGAGTTTGATTACGCAACCGTTCATTCTGTTTGGGCGATCAAAGAGATGGGGTATGAAGCGATTATCATCAACAATAATCCTGAAACCGTATCTACCGACTTCTCGATTTCAGATAAACTATACTTCGAGCCTTTAACGGAAGAAGACGTGATGAGCATCATCGATCTTGAAAAGCCAAAAGGGGTTGTGGTACAGTTTGGAGGGCAAACGGCAATCAATTTAGCAGATAAATTAGCTGCTTACGGCGTTCAGATTTTAGGAACTTCTCTCGAAGACCTGGACAGAGCTGAAAACAGAAATAAATTTGAGAAGGCACTGCAGGAAATGAATATTCCGCAGCCTTTAGGAAAAACTTCGACTTCAAAAGAAGAAGCGATCGTGATTGCGAACGAAATTGGTTATCCGGTTTTGGTACGTCCAAGCTATGTTTTGGGAGGAAGAGCGATGGAAATTGTTTATACTGAAGCAGAGTTGGCGCATTATATGGAATTTGCGGTAGATGCAAGTCCTGATCAGCCGGTTTTGGTTGACCGTTATATCACGGGAAGAGAAGTGGAAGTAGATGCGATCTGCGATGGTGAAACTGTTATTATTCCCGGAATCATGGAGCACATCGAAAGAGCAGGAGTTCACTCAGGAGATTCAATTGCCGTGTATCCGCCACAGAATGTTTCTCAGGCAGAAATTGATACGTTGGTAGATTATACCGAAAGACTGGCTAAAGGATTGAATGTGATTGGTCTGATGAATATCCAGTATGTTCTTTCTGAAGGGAATGTCTATGTGATCGAGGTAAACCCGCGTTCATCCAGAACGGTTCCTTTCCTTTCAAAAATTACCGATGTTCCGATGGCCAACTTAGCGACAAAAGCTATTTTGGGACAGAAACTGAAAGATTTAGGTTACAAAAACGGATTGGTTCCTAATAAAGAGGGCGTTTTCGTTAAAGTTCCTGTGTTTTCTTTCTCCAAATTAACGAAAGTGGATATCTCCTTAGGACCTGAAATGAAGTCTACCGGAGAAGTGATGGGGAAAGATACCACTCTGGAAAAAGCTTTATACAAGGGATTGGTTGCAGCAGGAAGAAAAGTTCCGATGCACGGATCTATCCTATTCACAGTAGCCGATAAACACAAGCAGGAAGCTGCTGACCTGGCAGAAAGATTCCATGAAGTTGGTTTCAGAATCTGGGCAACGGAAGGAACGGCTAAATTCTTCGAAGAAAAAGGCATTCCATGCAAAATAGGATACAAAATCGGAGAGGAGAGTGTGAATTTAATCGACCTAATCCAAAAAGGAAAAGTACAGTATGTTGTCAACACGATGACGAAAGGAAAACAGTCTGAAAGAGATGGTTTCCAGATCAGAAGAATGAGTGTTGAAAACGGTGTTCCCTGTTTAACATCAATGGATACGGTTGAAGCAATTTTGAAAGTGATTGAAAGTATGAGCTTTAAGATGGAGACGATGTAGTTCAGATTAAAATAAAAGTAAAAGCGGAAGATTTTTTCTTCCGCTTTTTTTATGAGTATTTTTCAGGATTTTGAAATGTATGAAAAACTCTTGTAATAACAATAATCTTAGCTACGTTATCTACTGTATAAAATATTAAGAATGGAAATTTCTTCATCAGTTTTCCGTGAAAATCTTCAAACCAAATTTTAAAATAGGGATTTTTAGAAATTGTTCCTAAAGTGGATTTGAAATCTTTGAAGAATTGATCGGTAACTTTTTGATTTACTTAAGTTTTACAGTAAAGATAAAAATGTTCGATATCTGCTTTTGCTTCATCAGAAATGCTCATCTTAAATTTAATATTTTGAACTCATTTAATTAAGAAAAGTGTCAATTTCAGTGTATTGTTCATATGATCTTTTTTTTATTTTCTGAAGACCTTCTTTTTGTTCATCAGAAAGCTTAAAACCACTGTTTTCTTCTTCCAAAATTTCTTCAAGATATTCCTAATATTCTCTCCAAATATTTTCTGGAGCGTCTTTAAGAATTTGATTAATGTTTTTTAGGGTTGCAGATTCCATCTTTTTTTGTTCTAAACAAATTTATAAATTTATTTGAATTTGAATAAAATTATAATCATATTTATCACAAACTCCTATCCAAATGTACATACCCTCCATCCACATGAATCAGTTGCCCTGTCGTGTGCGAAGATTTTTCGGATAAAAGAAACGCAGCCATATTCGCAATTTCTTCAGAAGTTGTCATTCTGTTTTCTAAAGGTATTTTTGAAGTAATACTCTTCAGCTTTTCTTCCGGATTTTCAAAAGTAGAGATCCACGATTCGTAAAGAGGAGTCCATGCTTCTGCCACAATAATCGCATTCACACGGATGCCGTAAGGTAAAAGTTCCACAGCCCATTCTCTGGTCAAAGCGTTCCTGGCTCCGTTTGCAGCGGCATAACCGGAAGTTCCGCCCTGTCCGGTTTCTGCAGTCTTACTTCCGATATTCAAAATTGAACCTTTACTTTCCTTAAGATACGAGAGCGCATGATGCACCAAAAGATAATAATGCACCACATTTTTATGATAGGATGAAATAAAACCTTCATAAGAACCATTTTCCAATCCAACACCATCGTTGACACCAGCGTTGTTGACAATTCCATCGATTTTACCGTATTTTTTCACGACTTCATCAATGGCTTTTTTACATTCTTCAGGTTGGGAAAGTTCGGCAGTTACAAAATCAGCTTTGCCACCATTTTCAACGATTTCCTGAACAGCTTTTTTGTTGTCTTCTGCATTTCTTCCAATAATGATTGGAACTGCATTTTCTTCTGCTAAAATTTTAGCAATACCGTTTCCGATGCCTTTGGCACCGCCACTTACGATGATTATCTTATGGTCTAAATTTAAATTCATAATGTTTTTTTTAACGCAAAGTGCGCAAAGATTTTTTTAATATTATACTGAATATTTGACGTCCGCAAAGGCGTTTCACTCAGCAAGACCAAGTCTTTAATTTATCACATTCTCCCAACAGAAATCTTTGATTTTTAAAACTTATGTGTTCTAAATATTTTCAAAGCATGAAACTTAAATCTAATGTGACTCATGTGTCAAAATTTTTTGTAACTTTTTACTACGTCGAATCCTTGATTTGTAGTTGGAAAATCATAATTTTTAAAACTTATTTATGTATTCTAAAATATTCTCAAAGCATGAAACTTAAATCTAATATGACTTATGTGTCAAAATCTTTCGTGCCTTGTGACTACGTCGAATCCTTGATTTGTGGTTAGAAAATCATAATTTTTAAAACTTATGTGCTCTAAATATTCACAAAGCATTAAACTAAAATCTAATGTGACTTATGTGTCAAAATCTTTCGTGCCTTGTGACTACGTCGAATCTTTGATTTGTAGTTGTGAAATCATAATTTGTAAAACTTGTGTGCTCTAAATATTCACAAAGCATTAAACTTAAATCTAATGTGACTCATGTGTCAAAATCTTTCGTGTCTTGTGACTACGTCGCATCTTTGATTTGTAGTTTGAAAATCATAATTTGTAAAACTTATGTGCTCTAAATATTCACAAAGCATTAAACTAAAATCTAATGTGACTTATGTGTCAAAATCTTTCGTGCCTTGTCAATACGTCGAATCCTTGATTTGTAGTTGGAAAATCATAATTTTTAAAACTTATGTGCTCTAAAATATTCTCAAAGCATGAAACTTAAATCTAATGTGACTTATGTGTCAAAATCTTTCGTGCCTTTTGATTACGTCGAATCCTTGATTTGTGGTCGGAAAATCATAATTTTTAAAACTTATGTGCTCTAAAATATTCTCAAAGCATGAAACTTAAATCTAATGTGACCTATGTGTCAAAATCTTTCGTGCCTTTTGACTACATCGAATCTTTGATTTGTAGTTTGAAAATCATAATTTTTAAAACTTATGTGCTCTAAATATTCACAAAGCATTAAACTAAAATCTAATGTGACTTATGTGTCAAAATCTTTCGTGCCTTGTGACTACGTCGAATCTTTGATTTGTAGTTGGAAAATCATAATTTTTAAAACTTATGTGCTCTAAAATATTCTCAAAGCATGAAACTTAAATCTAATGTGACTCATGTGTCAAAATCTTTCGTGCCTTGTGACTACGTCGAATCTTTGATTTGTAGTTGGAAAATCATAATTTGTAAAACTTATGTGCTCTAATTATTCCCAACGCATTAAACTAAAATCTAATGTGACTCATGTGTCAGAATTCTCTATGGTTTAAAAATCATAGTCTGTAAAATTTCACAGCATTTCCAGAAAAAAAATGTTCCTGTTCCTCTGTTGAAAATTGTTCCAAATATTTAGAAATCAGTTCCATCCACAAAGCATAATTTCCTCCCAAAAGCATCACTGGCCAGTCGCTTCCAAAAACCAACCTTTTAATTCCAAATTTTGCAAAAACAAAATCTAAGGCTTCAAAAATAGCTTTTTCATCAATTAAATTCCAGTTTCCTTGTGTCAAAAGTCCTGAAATTTTACAAAAAACATTTGGGTTTTGAGCCAATGCTGTAATATTCTGTTTCCAGTCTTTTAAGTTATTTGTTGTTAAATCCGGTTTTCCGCAATGATCTAAAATGAAAGGTTGATCGGGTAATTTTTCGGAAAGTTTTACTGCATCAGAAAGTTGATTTTGTCTTAGCAAAATGTCAAAAGTATAATCAAACTGATGAAGCTTCGAAATTCCATTAAGAACATTTTCTTTTAATAAAAAACCAAGATCTTCTCCTTCAGCGACGTGCCTAAAACCTTTGATTTTTTCAGACTGATAATTTTCGAGCGAATCTTCAAGTCTTTCAGAAGTCAAATCAATCCAGCCCACAACTCCTTTGATAAAAAGATTTTCTTTCGCCGAATTCACCAGAAAAGCCGTTTCCTCAACACTTTGACTCGCTTGAACCGCAATGCAGCCATCAACCTGATTTTCATTTAAATAAATTGAAAAATCCTCCGGCAGAAAATCTTTTTGAATAGCATTCATTTCATCCGTAATCCATGCATCCCGAACCGGATCAAACTTCCAAAAATGTACGTGAGAATCAATAATCATTTTTAATTATTTTTACTAAAATGTAATTTACAGTGAAAATATTTTATCCATCAACCGCCACTTTTCTCCAGGCTTCGAATTGGGCAGCTGCTGTTGAAATTTCCACATCAGTTCCTCCCATTCCTGCACTTTTGAATTGTTTTTATCAGTCTCATTTTTAGTTGCGAAAGAAAAGTTTTCATCAGCCTCTATCATCATCAGTAATCTGTTCTGTACGCGGTATATTTCCATATGTATAATTCCCGAATCCAAAATACTCTGTTTCACTTCAGGCCATACATTTTGGTGATACGTGTCGTATTCTGCAATCAATTCAGGATCATCAATCAGATCGAGGGCAAGACAAAATTTATTCATTCACCGTAAGCTTTTACGTTTTGTTTACTGCTTCCCAAACCGTCAATTCCCAATTCTACCACATCTCCCGGTTTCAGGTACCAGGGCTCGGGTTTTTGTCCCAAACCGACACCGGCAGGTGTTCCTGTACTGATAATGTCTCCCGGTAACAGGGTCATAAACTGACTGATGTAACTCACTATAAAAGGCACATCAAAAATAAGGTTGGAAGTATTTCCGTCCTGTAAGATCTGTCCATTGACTTTAAGCCACAGACGCAGATTATGAACATCTTCAATTTCATCAGGCGTTGCAATGAAGGGGCCTATCGGCGCAAAAGTATCGCAGCTTTTTCCTTTTACCCACTGTCCGTTTCGTTCCAACTGAAAGGCTCTTTCACTGTAGTCGTTATGCAAAACGTAACCTGCAATGTGTTCAAGCGCGTTTTCTTCAGAAACATAGCTTGTCTTTTTTCCGATGACGATGCCTAATTCAACTTCCCAGTCGGTTTTTGTACTGTTTTTAGGAATAATCAAATCATCATCAGGACCTGTGATTGCAGTTGTAGCCTTAAAAAATAAAATAGGTTCCTGTGGAATCGGAGCATTGGTCTCAGCGGCGTGATCTTTATAATTAAGCCCGACACAGATGATTTTGGAAGGTCTTGCCAAAGGCGGTCCCAATCTTTCATCAGGAGAAATTTCGGGTAAATTCTGGGTGTTTATTTCAGATTTCAAATTTTCCAGGGCATCTCCTGAAAAAAAGTTTTCATCATAATCTTTGATGAGGTGGGAAACGTCATATCTTTTTTCACCAATGATTACTCCAGGTTTTTCGTATCCCGGTTTTCCGAATTTTATCAATTTCATTTTAATCTTTTGTTTTTATATGAATATTTTAATCTTTTAAAGCACAGTTCACAGAGACATTTGACTGACGTCGAAATAACAATCATCAGCTAAAGGAAGATGATCTTCGATTTCATTCAGCTGAGATCATAGAGTTTATATAACTTAAGTTGTTTATGATTAAAAAAGATCGTTAATCTTTAATTGTTCAGAGTTGTAAAGCCCCCGTCGATAGGATAATCTACACCGGTAATGAATGAAGCTTCGTCACTGCATAGGTAAAGAGCTAAAGAAGCAATTTCCTCAGGTTGGGCCATTCGCCCGATAGGTTGGGTTTTTGACAGTTTTTCAAACATTTCTTCGACATTGTCCGGATAATTATTTTTTAAAAATCCGTCAACGAAAGGGGTGTGTACCCGTGCCGGAGAAATCGAGTTACAACGGATATTTTCATTAATATAATCTTTGGCAACACTCATCGTCATTGCCTTCACTGCGCCTTTGGCCGTACTGTACGCAAAACGGTCAGGAATTCCAACCAGTGCGGCAATGGAAGCCATATTGATAATCACACCGCCGCCCGATTTTCTAATCTGAGGAAGGGCGGCGAAGAGACAGTTATAAACGCCTTTGATATTGACATTATAAATTCTGTCGAAATCCTCTTCTGAAGTGGTATCTGCTTTTCCGATGTGGGCAATTCCGGCATTATTGACCAGGATATGGATCGCTCCGACCTTATCGAAAACGGCTAAAACATCTTTCTGTTTTGAAACATCACAGGCATACACAGCAGCATTTCCCCCGGAAGATTGTATTTTTTCCAGCGTTCCCTGTCCGTATTCTTTTGTAATTTCGAGAATGTGAACTTCTGCTCCGTTCGCTGCAAGCTGAACCGCAATAGCCTGTCCAATCCCGCTTCCACCGCCTGTGACAACAGCTTTTTTATTTTTTAGTGAAAACATGTATATCTTTTATTTACTATTTTATTACTCATCTTAGTTTTGGTGATTTTGTTTTTAAGCCACCCCTCCAAAAGTGGAATTAATGGGCGTTTTACTTTTAACCTGATTCTTTTTACTTTCAACTCGGCTTCCCTTACAGACTCACCCCTCTCTTCCAGGGAATGAAATCGTCCTGATTCAAGGCAACCGCCTTAGGAATTTTGTTTCCGCTGGCAACTTCAATACAGAAATCCAAAATATCTTCTCCCATTTCCTGAATGGTTTTTTCTCCACGCACCACTGCCCCAGTATCAATATCTATGATATCCGGCATTTTCGTCGCCAGTACCGTATTGGTTGACACTTTGATGACCGGGCAAACCGGATTTCCTGTAGGAGTACCCAGACCGGTAGTAAATAAAATTAACGTGGCACCTGATGCTGCCTGTCCTGTGGTGGCCTCGACATCATTTCCCGGTGTGCAGACCAGGCTTAATCCCGCTTTTACTGCGGGTTCGGTATAATCCAAAACATCTGCAACAGGGGAGGAACCTCCTTTTTTTGCGGCGCCTGCAGACTTAATGGCATCCGTGATCAATCCGTCTTTAATGTTTCCCGGTGAGGGATTCATGTAAAATCCTGAACCTACTGCGTGGGCGAGTTCATCATATTCTGTCATCAGCCTGATGAATTTTTCTGCGGTGGGCTGATCTACAGCTCGGTCGATCAATTCCTGTTCGGCTCCGCATAATTCTGGGAATTCGGCAAGTAAAACTTTTGCTCCCAAAACGGAGAGAATATCTGCAAGATGCCCGACAGCCGGATTTGCCGATATGCCACTGAAACCATCGCTTCCGCCACACTTCACACCAACACAAAGTTTGCTGATCGGTGCATCTTCACGCTCGATTGTATTAATTTCCTGAAGTCCTTTCAGTGTTTCAAAAATCGCATTTTTGATCATGGTTTCTTCACTGACCGCTTTCTGCTGTTCAAAAACGAGTAAAGGTTTATCAAAATCAGGATTGCGGTTATACAAATCCCGTTTGAAATTATCGATCTGAAGATGCTGACAGCCGAGGCTTAACAAAGTTACTCCTGCCACATTGGGATGGTCTGCGTAAGCTGCCAAAAGTTTGCTCAGGGAATCTGAGTCCTGCCTTGTTCCGCCGCAACCGCCGGTGTGATTCAGAAATTTAATGCCGTCCACATTTTTAAAAACTTTCTCTTTTTCCGGAATATTCGAAGGCGAAAAATCAAGTTCATCCAAATTATCTCCTTTGGAAATCGCTTCTACAAGTTGATGCGTGTAATCTTTGTATTTTGCATCGACAGCGTATCCCAAACTGTCATAAAGTGATTCTTTGATAATATCAAGATTACGGTTTTCGCAGAAAACAGTCGGAATAAACAGCCAGTAATTGGCCGTTCCCACATCACCATTTGAACGGTGGTACCCTTTAAAAGTTTTATGCAAAAATCTGGAAACGTCAGGTTTTGTCCACTGATAATCCACATCACGGTAGTAAAACGGATCAGCAGCATGTTTTGTATTATCCGTTGTCATTCTCGTTCCTGATGCCAAATCATATTGAACTTTTCCCACCAAAACACCGTACATGAAAATTTCATCGCCCTGTTTCATATCATTCATAAAAAATTTATGTTTGGCAGGGATGGCTTCCAAAGTGGTGTATGAATTTCCTTCAAAGAGAATTTCAGTTTCCGCAGGAATATCCTGAAGCGCAACCAAAACGTTGTCTTTTGGATTTATTTTTAAAATTAAATTGCTCATTTTTAGTTAAAATTGAATGTCTGTTGTGTTGTTTTTTGAACACAAAGTTCTCTAATTTTTTTTTCTACTTACTGTCTTTTAGTTTCACAAAGGCGTTTCACTTAACCAAGATTATAGATATTTTTTTACATTAATTATATTGCAGACTTTTTATTTCTGAATCGTAATGAAAATAGAAATACAATGATAAAACAGAGTAGAGGAACTGCATAAGAAAAATGAATATTCCCCGAAATATCTGTAATCTTGCTCGCAATCGGTGGAATAATCGCGCCTCCAACAATCGACATAATCAGTAAACTTGAAGCAGGTTTTGTATCTGATCCAGCACCTTCAATTCCCAAAGCGAAAATCGTTGGGAACATGATGGACATGAAGAACGTCAAGCCAACCAACGCGTACAAAGTCGAAATTCCTGATCCAAAGATGACCCAAACCGTAAGAGCAGTGCTGATCACGCTGTAAATTCTTAATAGTTTTTGTGGCGAAATATATTTCATCAGAAAAGTTCCTGCAAAACGGCCGACCATAAATAAAAATCCTGCTACACCCGCATAATATTTAGCTTCCTGACCTTTCATATCAATAGCATCTTCGGCAAAAACCAAAAGGAAACTGAAGATGTAAATCTGCGCACCGATGTAAAAAAACTGTGCTAAAACTCCCCATCCTACATTTTTCACGCTTAAAACCTGAAAGTAGTTCTTTGTAGATTTCTCATCGCTTTCTGTCACCTCAGGCAGTTTGATAAAGAGAAACAGAAAGATGACCAACAAAAGAATTAAGCCTAAAATAATATAAGGTCCTTTTACCAGTGAAGTTTCAGCCTGAATGTAAGCTAATTTTGCTGCCTGACCGAATTTCACAAGTTCTTCCTGCGATTTCGGTTCTTCACTCAAGATGAAAATTCCGCCAACTATTGGAGCAATCGAAGCTGCCAAACCGTTGAAAGACTGTGCAAAGTTTAATCTCTGTGTGGCTTTTTCAGGAGGTCCTAAAACAGTGATGTACGGATTGGCTGCCGTCTCTAAAATGGCCAGACCACAGGATAAAACGAATAAAGCCCCAAGAAAAAATGGGTAACTGACTGTATTGGCCGCTGGAACAAACAGAAAACATCCTGCTGCGAAGAAGAATAACCCGACCAGAATTCCTGTTTTGTAACCGTATTTCTGAATAATCATTCCTGCCGGAATTGCCAGTAAAAAGTATGCAGCAAAAACTGCAGAATCTACTAACGAAGCCTGGAAATGATTTAACTGAAATGCACTTCGCAAATGTTTGATCAGAATAGGATCCAGATTATGAATAAATCCCCAAAAGAAAAACAAACTCGTAATAAGAATGAGAGGGAAACTGTAGTTTCTCTTTTTTGATGAAGGAGAAAATGAGTTCCCGAAATCTGTTTTATTCATTGATTCTGTTAATTTTTTATGATTGCTTTACAGCTTAGAATTAAAATCTTAATCGGACAGATACTGTTTATTTTGAATGCTATATCTGACGGATTTTTCTTTTAAACTTTAACTTCTTCTGAAATTTAAATGTATAATAATTTTTCGAATAAAAAATTGACAGAGCAGGATAGTACAAGATAGTGTCATTATTCCTGTAATTTATTGATGATTTGTTATTTATTTTGGGTGTTTAATGAAATTATTTCATTATAAATTTGAGAAAGTAATAAGTAATTAAGGTTAGAATCTGAAATAGAATAAAAACGAAAAAAAAATCTTCCGCTTTTTTGACAGATGCTTCGGTGGATTTTGTGAAGCATAAAAAATTACAGTTATTCTTATGTATTCAGCTCTGCTAACGCTCCAAAATTTCAAAAAAATATTTCCTGATGGACTTTATGCACAATCTTCAAAATACAAATTGATTTTGACCCTTAATTGACCTTATAGAAAGGTTCATTAAAATGCTTACTTGCTTTAATGTACACCTTATTTCTTTCTGCATCAAAAATCCAGTTGAACCTTTTCAACAGATCTGCACCGAAATAATTTCGTTTTTGTAATTTAAGATCTCCGGTAAAAAACCCTGCACTGACGTCTTTTAACAGAAAACTTCCCACCTTCATGAAAGGTAAAATTCCCTGTTTGGTAACAACACTTTGTCCTGCTGAGTTTTTCATTGTTTTTTCACCCGTTACTTTCAGTTTTTTATACAGATACTTTCCGTCTGTAAATGCATTGCTGTAAATCAATCCACCGGAATATCCCGACTGCAGGAGAAAATAAACTTCGTGCTGTTCATTTTCAATCACATTATCTGCCACGATATAGAACTGTCCGTTTTCTGAGAATAAAGGAATGGCCTCGTAACCTGCGACATCCGGCATTTTATCGTAAATAACAAATTTGTTATGATCATAATCGATTTTAAACGTTTTTCCTTTAAAAATTCCGGTTCCGATTTTTCCGTCAGCTTCATGACCTGTCAGTTCGCTGTTAAAAAATCTGATGTTTTTATATTTTTTATTTCCGATTTTTACTGTATTATCATCACTGATTTCATCTTTAAAGAGAATATGATCTGCTTTTCTGATTCGTTCAGGCGAAACTGAAGCATCCTCCATCGCAATCTGAAACATCAGATGGAGAGAATCGGTATCATTTACTAAAGCTTTAACAATAATGTTATTATGTTTTGTGATTCGGAACGGGATGGTTTCCTGAGACTTAGCAAAAATATGAGCAGACAGAAAAAGGACCAGACTAATTTTATTAAACATTCTGTAATAGGTTAGGAGAGAGGTTTAAAGATAAAAAATTACCAGATATTTTAATTAATTTAACCTGAGTTCGGGATAAACAATTTTTTAAATAATTGATTTTCAATATAATGCTATTTTATCGCAAAGAAAAACAAAGAAATTCTACTTTTGAAACGCTTTTAAGTTAAACAATGCCACTTCGTTTATCAAAGCTATGCAAGAATTTTGTATTACCTTGATAAGTTTCACGCCTTTGTCTATCATAAATCTTAGAAAATCACGTAATTACTATTTTTGTTTAGCCTTGCGTTTTACAGAGCCTTATCCTGAACTGAGGTTAATTTAAAAAATTATTATCAGGATTATGATTCAAAAATTATTGGAAAGTGATATTTTTTCTCAAAAAAGAAAGTTAGCAAGAAATGAATACTTAAAAATTGCAGGAAGTATCGATACCAATATTTATTTTGTTGAAGATGGAAGCCTTCGTATTTTCATCATGGATGAAAATGAATAACGGGTTATCAGATTTGGATATGCTGGAAATATTACTGGTTTCATTCGATTCTATAGAGCAGTAAGTGAATTTTTCAGTCATACAGAAGCACTATGAAGAACACAAAAATTATTGAACCCGGAGAAGGCTATTTTGTTTTGATTTTGTATTTTTATCAAAATTTAAAAAAGTGAAAAAATTACTATTTGCAGTTTGCATTTCAGCTTCAGCTTTCAGTTTTGCGCAGGATTATTCTGTACCGGCTGCAAGTCCGCGTCAACAGGTAGAACAGCAGTTTTCTATGTCTAAAATTACTATTGATTACGGTAGACCCGGCGTAAAAGGACGTAAGATATTCGGAGAACTGGTTCCTTATGGTCAGGTGTGGAGAGCAGGGGCTAATTCTTCTACAAAAATTACTTTCGGACAGTCTATCAATTTCGGAGGAAAAATTGTTGCGGCAGGCACGTACGGTCTGTTTATCGTTCCTACAGAAAAAGAATGGAAAGTCATCTTAAATAAGGATTTCCAGCAGTGGGGTGCGTATACCTACGATCCAAAACAGGATGTGGTAGATGTTACCGTACCTGTCAATAAACTGGCAGACAAACAGGAGTGGTTTGAAATTACTTTGAATCCAACCGATGAGAACTCCGGAAATTTAGTGATCAAATGGGATATGAATCAGGCTGAAGTTGCTTTGAAACCGGCAAAACCTGAAGCGGTAACCAAGATCGCCGAAAAATTAAAAGAAATCAAGAAAATAGAATCTGACGCAGCGAAAGCAAAGAGCTAAGAAATAATTTTATCAAAATGAATTTCTCTATTCAACCTGTTTTAGAAAACACAGAATATCAACTGATCCCCTTACAGCAAGGGGATTTTGAATTGTTGTATGAAGTTGCTTCCGATCCAAGGGTCTGGGAACAGCATCCGAATAAAGACCGCTACAAAAGGGAAGTATTTGAAACATTTTTTAAGGGGGCCATGGAAAGCAAAGGTGCTTTTAAAATTGTTGAAAAATCAACCGGAAATATATTGGGCAGTACCCGTTTCTACGATTTTGATGAATCCAAAAGCAGTATTTTTATCGGTTACACCTTTTACGGAACCGATTCCTGGGGAAAAGGCATCAATCCGCAGATTAAAAAGCTGATGCTGAATTATATCTTTCAGTTTGTCAATCATGTCTATTTCCATATCGGAAAGGAAAACTTCAGGTCGCAGACTGCTCTGGAAAGAATAGGCGGACAAAAAATCGGCGAAGAAGAAGTTGCTTATTTTGGAGAGGCTGCGAGGACTAATTTTGTGTATGAGGTGAGGAAGGGGGAGTGATGTATCAATGGGATCAATGTAACAATGTAGCAATGGGTGTTAATGTAGCAATGTAGCAATGGTGTTAATGTATCAATGGGGGTTAATGTCTCAATGTAATTTAATGTAGTAATGTAACAATTTATCAATGTTGGTATGGTAGTAATGTGATAACCTTTCAATATATCAGTGTAATACAGTGGTTTATTTGATAATTTAAATTGATATAATACAAAAAGACAATATACTAATTGATGAGTTATTGGTAAATTATAAGATTGGTAAATTTTTCACATTATTGAATTATCAGATTGCTGAATTGTTACATTAAAAACATTACTACATTGATACATTATCTAAACAGATAGTTTCTTTTGAAAAGGAAGGTTTTGATAAGAAAGAAGTGAAGCTGGGGAAGAATTTCAATGCAGTATTTCTTTTAAATATTCTCTTTGGAGGGGTGATCGGTGTTGGAATCGATGCCGCTACAGGGTCACTGACGAAATATTCTCCGAAAGAGTATCAGGTCGAACTGGAAAGCAAATAATCAGGCGGTAAAAAGTTTTAAAAAAAACGCTTCGGTTCAATGAGAGACCGAAGCGTTTTTTATTTATTTTAAAATTTCCTGTAAAAACATCAGCGTATGATTCCATGCTCTTTTTGCCATTACGGGATTGTAATCCGCAGATTTGGGATCGGTAAACGTATGCTTTGAGTTGGCATAGGTAATGATCTGCCAGTCTGCTTTTCCGTCTTTCATCTCCTTAACCAGATTGTTGTAATCTTCAGGCGTTACCCCCGTATCTTCGGCAGGATTTTCTACCAGGATTTTGGTGGAGATCGCGTCATTGGGTCTTGACTGGTCCTTTCCGATGCTTCCGTGAATGGAAACAACCCCGACAACCGGCAGTTTTCCTCTTGCTGATTCTAAAGCTCCTGTTCCGCCGAAGCAATATCCGATCACGGCAATCTTTTCAGGAATGGCTCCGTTTTTTTTCAGCTGCTCTAACGCCAGAGAAATTCTCTTCTGGTAGGCCTGGTAATCTTTTTTATAGAAACCGGCCGTTTTTGCTGCAGATGCATTGTCCGTTGGAATATTTCCTTCACCGTAAATGTCGGCGATAAAGGCAACATAGCCCTGTTTTTCCAAATCAGCCGCTGCAGTTTTTGCTTCGTCATCAATTCCTTTCCATGCGGGAAGGATCAAAACTCCGGGAAGTTTTTTTCCTGCATTGGAGGTAACTAATCCGTTTAACTTCTGTGAACCGTCCTGATAAGACACTTTTTTAAGGTTCTGGCCGAAAGCTGATGCAGAGGCAAGAAGAATCGTGGTAATGAAGATTGATTTGATCATATTTTTGTAATTGTTTAGCACAGATAATACGCATCATTTTACATGCCACTGTTGATGATGGATATTTGAAGGGGTAAAGAATGTGCTGTTGGCTGTGAAAACTTCATCGCTTATGTAGCGAAAACAGATTTAGGTAATGTAATAAATCAGTGCATTTCAATCATATCACGGTCTGTAAAACTGGTATTCCCCATTTTCGTAAAAGGCATTGATATGCTGCAGACCATTCGTTAAAACGATTTCTGAGGCACCGATAATGGAGTTGTAGCGGGCGGTCTGTTCGAACGTTTTTTCAGTCAGTTTAATTTGCGGAGCTTTGCATTCGATCAGGATTTTTGGCTGTGCTTTTTCCGTTACCAGAAGGTCAATTCTTTTGGTTAAACCATTCAGGACTATCTTTTTTTCGGTAACAAGGGCAGATACAGAATACGATTTTACAGTAAGGTAATAATGGACCCAATGCTGCCGCACCCATTCTTCAGGCGTGAGCAAAAGATACGTTTTGCGTATGAGGTCATAGATAAAAAACTTATCTTTGTCTTTCTTGAATTTAAAATCAAAAGTTTCCTGAAAATTCAGTTTGGGAAGTTCCATTAATTAAGATGAAAGAATTAGATTTAATCCTCAAAAATATTAAAAATAAAGAAGTTTTACCGATTTATTTTTTCCACGGAGAAGAACCTTACTTTATTGACGTTGCTGTAAAAGCCCTTGAACACGACTTTTTGGAAGAAGACGAAAAAGCTTTCAATCAAACCGTAACCTACGGTAAAGATACGACCTATCAGGAAGTGCTTTCGCTGGCAAGGCAGTTTCCGATGATGGGTGACAAACAGGTGATCATTGTCAAGGAAGCCCAGGATTTAAAATTCAATGATGAGGAAAGCAGGGCTCTGGAAGCGTATGTTGAAAATCCGGTTCCTTCCACGGTTCTGGTTTTTGCGCACAAACATAAAAAGTTAGACAGCAGGAAAAAAGTGACCAAAACGTTGGCAAAGATCAATGCGCTTTTTCTGAGTGAGTCTTTTAAGGATCACAATCTTCCGA
This sequence comes from Chryseobacterium sp. HNCC26DJ238, assembly GCF_057180465.1. Lineage (NCBI taxonomy): Bacteria > Pseudomonadati > Bacteroidota > Flavobacteriia > Flavobacteriales > Weeksellaceae > Chryseobacterium > Chryseobacterium sp. HNCC26DJ238. Next base: position 67,342 of record NZ_JBXUGI010000003.1, on the reverse strand, counting down.
AATGGATTGCTGATGAATGTATCAGGCTTCAGATCAAAACAGCCCCGAATATTTCCCATCTTTTAGCAGAGTATCTTGGAAATGACCTTTCCAGAATTTCGAATGAACTGGGGAAACTGAAAATTATTTTGAAAGAAGGGCAGGTTTTGGACGGAACGATTGTCGAAAATCATATCGGGATCAGCAAGGAATTCAATGTGTTTGAACTTCAGAAAGCCTTAGGGACAAAAAACGCAAACACTGCCTTTAAGATTGCTCATTTTATGGGCAAGAATCCGAAAAACAATCCGTTTGTGATGTTGCTGTCGAGCCTTTATAATTATTTCTCAAATGTAATTATCTACAGTACAATGATTGGTCAGTCCCCGCAGCTGATTGCCTCGCAAATGGGCGTGAACCCTTATTTTTTGAAAGATTATGCTGAAGCAGCAAGACTGTATCCGTTAAAACATTCTACAAGAGTAATTTCGATTCTCAGGGAATTTGACATGAAAGGGAAAGGCCTGGGAGCGGTCAACATGAGTGAGGCTGAGCTGATCAAAGAGTTAGTCTACAAAATTATCAATGTTGATAAAATTAAAATGAAAGTGTAGAGGGTGAATGGTAAGTAGTCAATTTTGCGGAGCAGGTGGATTTTTTTATGAAATTTACAGCATCACTGAATCAGGAATATTTACGATTGACAGTTGACATATTTAATATTGAAAACTATCATTAATTTAACTTTAATAAAACATTAAAAATTACGAACTTTGTCGTCTTAAAATTAAAATCTTTTTGAAAAGAGAATTATGGAAGAAAATATTTTAGATTGTGTGATCGTAGGATCCGGGCCTTCTGGTTTTACCGCTGCAATTTATGCCGCAAGAGCAGACCTGAAACCACAGTTATATACTGGTTTAGAGCCGGGTGGACAATTGACGACAACTACTGAAGTTGATAATTTCCCTGGTTATCCTGCAGGAATCACAGGTCCTGAAATGATGATGGATCTGCAGAAACAGGCAGAAAGATTTGATACCAAAGTACATTACGAAATGATCACCAAAGCTGAGTTTTCTCAGGAAGTGGGAGGGATTCATAAGTTGTATGCCGGAAATAAAGAGATTTTTGCCAAGTCTGTTATTATATCAACTGGTGCAACGGCAAAATATTTAGGTTTAGACGACGAAAAAAAATATAACGGAGGCGGAGTTTCTGCATGCGCTACCTGCGACGGGTTTTTCTACAGAGGAAAAGATGTTGTCGTGGTAGGAGCAGGAGATACTGCTGCTGAGGAAGCAACATATCTTGCAAAGCTTGTGAATAAAGTAACGATGCTGGTAAGAAAAGACGAGTTCAGAGCTTCAAAGGCAATGATTCACAGAGTGTCCAACACCCCGAATATCGAAGTGAAATTTCACCACGAACTGATCGGGATTGAAGGAGAAAATAATCTGGTTGAAAGAGCCGTGGTGATCAACAACCAGACTCAGGAAAAGTCTACCATTGACGTACACGGAATTTTCATCGCTATCGGTCACAAACCGAATACGGATATTTTCGCAGGTCAGATCAATCTTGACGAGAACGGATATATCCAGACTGAGAAAGGTACTGCAAAAACAAATCTGCCGGGTGTTTTCGCAGCGGGGGATGTTCAGGATCACATCTACAGACAGGCGATTACAGCAGCAGGAAGCGGATGTATGGCGGCTATGGATGCAGAAAAGTATCTGGCAGAACTGCCTTAATCTAACTTAAACATAATGAAGCGCACCCCATCTGGTGCGCTTTTCAGTTACCATGAGAAATATACTGTACATTTTTCTGGGTGGGGGAGCCGGGAGTATTGCCCGGTACCTGATTTCACACTACACACAAAAACTGTGGACGGTTAATTCATTTCCGCTAGGTACTTTCCTTGTGAATATTTCCGGATGCCTGATGATCGGATTTCTGACCTCTTATTTCATGAAGACGGACACTTACCTGAAATATCTTCTGATCACAGGATTTTGCGGTGGTTTTACAACCTTCTCGACGTTTTCTGTAGAAAGTTATTCCTTATGGCAACAGCAGGATTATATGACCTTATTTTTGTATCTGATACTCAGTGTGGGAATGGGTTTTGCAGCCGTAATCCTCGGAATGAAGCTCGAAGCATTGTCCTGAATGAAATCCTGTAAATTAATTCACCTGATTTTTAACGGATTAATCTCAGACTGAAAATTTTTTGAAATAATATTTTGTCAGAATTGAAAAACAGTCTATATTTGCACCACTGAAAACGCAGATGATATCTGAGTTAAGGAGAGATGGCAGAGTGGTCGATTGCGATAGTCTTGAAAACTATTGACTGTAACAGGTCCGGGGGTTCGAATCCCTCTCTCTCCGCAAGTCGGGGAACCAAAATAAGCTAAAACGCGCTAAACATCAATGTTTACCGCGTTTTTTGTTTTAGCGCTAGTATCAAAAAAAATCAAAATAGGTCACGATTTATATGACCTAATCCGTGACCCATCTGAAAAATTTGAAAATGGGTCACGAAAAATTCAGGGAAACCCGACCAATAGGCAGTCTAACGATTGTACATCTTGCAAAAAGTGGTAACAAAAACTAAATTATTAAACAATTAAAGTTACCACACAATGAACAGAACATTCAACCTGTTATTCTTTATCAAAAAGAATAAAATCAGAACCAACGGAACCGCTCCAATCTACTTGCGAATCACGATAGACGGCAAGGCAGCGGACATTGCCGCTAAAAGGTACATCGACCCGAAGAAATGGGATGTTAAAGCACACAAGGCACTAGGTAATTCGCAAGAAGCCAAAACATTGAATCTTTATCTTAAAACTTTGGAACAGCAAGTTTACGATTCTCACTACCAGATGCTGAAAGAAGAAGATTTTGTAACATCAGAAAGTTTAAAATCTAAACTACTTGGAACCGATATTTCCACAAGAATGCTCATTCCTATTTTTCAGGATCACAATGATAAAGTAGAAGCACTGGTAGGTCAGGATTTTGCGCCCGGAACATTGGAGCGTTATAAAACATCGTTAAAGCATACGCAGGAATTTCTAATCTGGAAATATAAAACTTCTGATATTGACATTACAAAGATCGACCACGCCTTCATAATGGATTATGACTTCTGGCTTCGAAGTGTGCGTAAATGCGCAAACAATACTGCGGTAAAGTACATCAAGAATTTCAAAAAGATCATTCGGTTATGTATGGCAAATGGATGGCTCTCAAAAGATCCTTTTCTAAGCTACAAAGCAAAGCTTAAGGTAGTAGAACGTCCATATCTTACCAAGGAAGAAATTCAGGCGATTTATGAAAAGGAATTTGCATCAGAAAGATTGAACCAAGTTCGTGATATTTTTCTTTTCAGTTGCTATACCGGTTTGGCGTATGTTGATGTAAAGAAATTGACGAAATCTAACGTCAATATTGGAATAGATGGCGACCAATGGATATTCACATATCGTCAGAAAACGGATACCTCAACCAGAATTCCATTATTACCTTTAGCTCAGGAACTGATCTTGAAGTATGAGGACCATCCGGAATGTGTAAATTCAAATGTCTTGTTTCCCGTACTCAGTAATCAAAAAATGAATTCCTATCTCAAAGAAATTGTGAACGTTTGTGGAATTAATAAAGAGTTGACATTTCATATTGCAAGACATACATTCGCCACTACTGTTACATTGTCTAATGGTGTACCCATTGAAAGTGTTAGCAAAATGCTTGGTCACACCAATATAAAGACGACACAGCATTATGCTAAGATCTTGGATAAGAAAGTAAGCGATGATATGAAACTTCTCAGAGAGAAACTTCAGCCATAGAAAAATTAATTTAATTATCTTTTCTTAACAACAATATAAAAAAAGTCAAAAATCTATTTCAAATATAAACCTATCCATCTAGTTTGTAATTAGATGATATTAATGAAAGTATTATAGTAATTCTAGAGAAATTATGATTAGGAAATTAACGATATTATGAATAGTAATTATAGTATTACTCTTGTGTGTGCCACAAATTAAATTTCATCAAAATAAGCTTCGTTTGTTTGAATATTTAAATTTTGCTCTAAATATTTTGCTTGGTTATAGACATATCCTTTATATCCTACACTCTTTAAAACTAATTTACTGATTAAAGTAAATAGTTTTGCTGATACATAGGCCATGTACAAGTTCGTCTTATCCTCGTCTATTTCGTCATCCTTTTTCAAAAGAATATTGCCGTGAAGCAAATCATTACGATGTTCAATGATAACAATATCATGCAAGCTTAATGGTATTCCAAGTTGCTCAAAAGGACGGGTTAATTTTTCATTGTTTGTCAAATGTGCTTTATTGATAGGTTTATTAATTTCATTAAGTCTTCTTTTCAGTTTTAACGTATTTGTATTGCTCAAATTTTGAGAATTTGTATCAATGACTTCGTGTAATTCTTTTAAAATTTTATCAAAAAGTTTGGGTTGGCTTATTGGTTTTTCGAGTCCAATTTCTTCCAAGCTTAAATGCTTAGATAGTTGCTCAATGATACAAGCAAATGAACTAGGAATTATCAATAAAGATCGAATCGATGTTGCTTCTAACAGAACCAAAATTGCTGCAGAAAACTCTGGTTCATTATGTATCTTGCAGACAAGTTTTGAAAAAGTAGCTAGAGTTATTCTTGTTAATTTATTTAAATAAAGGTCAGCAATATTTCTTTCAATATCTAAATAGGAATAGGGATTTGTTATAATTGGGTTATACATACCTCTTAGAGTTGGTCTGATATAATTAGAATAATAACAATTTCCAGCTTGATCAAATGTGAATTTTTCTCCTCCTACCATTAATTTATTAATAAAGCCAATTGCTTGTTGAATGGAAAAGCAAATACTTGAAAAATCATCGTAAGTATTTTCTTGTAAGCACTCAAAAACATAGAATCCTTTTCCATTATATTTTACTTGTACGACATCAAAATCTTTTTCATTCACACTTACGCGAATACAGTTGTAAGCATATTCGTCACCGTCACTTTGATAGGTCACGGTTTCAAATTCTCTATGAAATGTATTAATATCTTTTATATCAGTTTCGAAGAATGCTTTGTAACAACCTTTTTGTTTAAATTTTTCTGATTTAAAACTGTTAAGTTCAACTATTGTTTCAAAACTGATAGATTTGTCAGCTTTTAATTCTGTATGATTACTTGTGTTTCCAATATTATCTGTTTTATAAATATTACCATCAATAAAGATAATAGCTCTGTATTATCAAATTCATGATCAATCAATCTTGCATTAATTAGTAGTGAAACTTGACCTTTCGTCTTTGTTAAAAATGCGTCGGTTTGCTTATCGTCAACTATATCAATTTTTAATTTATTTAAAGAATTTATATTGTCAATGAATATTAATTCTTTTTTTAAAGATTTATTATTTTCTATACGTCTTGTTAAATTATGCATCTAATATTAAAGTTTGAGTATTAAGGATTCGATGTTGATGAAACTGAAAAATACCCAGTGGAAAAAAAATACAATAAATTCTCCAGTTTCATATTTTAGAAATATTATTCAGGTTGGTGTTTTTGTATTACAGATATATCTTGAACGAAAATCTTTAGACCCGTGTAACCATTTACTTCTTTAATTGTATTGATTAAACAATATTTGGCAATATTTGATTGACTTAACTCTATTTTTTCAGAAGCTTTTTTGCCTACAAATGTTTTGTTATTATTGTTATATGCCATAACAAAATTTAAATTATAAATTGGATTATTTACTTTTTCAAAAATAGAATCAAAATCAATTTTCTTCTTTGAGCTTAAATTATATTTTTCAATCGTATTTCTAAAGTATGTGCTTCCATTAATATTCTTAATATCATTAATAAATCTTTTTGCAGACAATTTAACTTGAAGGGCTAAATCTCTCATACTGGCTGAAAAACTATTTTTTACGTGAACAAAGTAGATGTCATTTCCCTCAATGATCAATAGATCACATAATTCTATATTGTCAAGTATCTTTTTGTCAAAAACATAATAATTATCACCGATATGACTTTTGTTATAAGAGTCTTCATTATCATCTTCATTCCAACTATTTAAAATGGTTTTCTGTAGTTCATATTTCTCATACAATTCTTTAGCTTCACCATTTAATTTTTCAATGAATGAATTTTCTAAATAATACCAAGATTTGTCAATTCTAAAATACTTTAAACCTTCAAATGTAACTTCTGCTGTAATATGATTAAGTAGACTTTCTACCGTATGAGGCTTTTCTTTTCCATTGACAAAACTTAATATTTTTGTTCCTTTAATTTTTTTTGTCATATTATCATAATCAGCGATATTTTTTAAAGTCCTGTAAATGGATTGAATAGCTTTTATATAAATCTTTTTTCTATCGATTATGTATTCAATATCATCACTTTTTTGATATGGGATTTTTACTTGATATTTATCTGCTTCATAAAATAGATCTATCTGCGAGGGATGTATAAGTTCTATTACATTATTCGTCAGATGATAGGCTACTTGCTCGTAAAGAGCAATATCTTGCATAATCAATTCTAATAAATGATAATCTAATTTTTCATATAGTGTATCATTTTTAACTTTCTGGAATAACGAAAGTTGTATGTAATTTCCATTGTTCTTTATTTTATCAATTTCAATAATCAGCATTTTAAGTTCATCAAAACTGATTTTTTTTCTAATTGAAAAGTAGGAACCAACTTCCATAAGTGTTTTTTCTTTTTCCTCAATTAAGTCTCTGAATATTGATTTTTTTAATTCTTCACGTATTACAATTTTAAGTTTTGTGGGTATTTCAGAATAATCTAATGTTTCTAAAAGTGTCTGATTAAAGTTATAAACATTGTTATTTTGCGAAATATTAGTTGTTATACTTCTTTTGCCACCTTCAATCACAATATCTTCATCTGGTTTGGCAATTCCAGAATAGATATCAATTCCGAACTTGGTATCAATGTACTTTCTTATTACACTGGCTCCACTTCCACCAATAGAACAATATATATTATCATTGTAGTAAATAAACAATACAAATGAAAATTCAATAATATCGAATTTATGCTTCTCAGATATTTCGGGAGGTAGAAATGTTTTCCAGTAGAAATTGTCTTGTGGTAAATGAAATCCATAAGATAATATTTTAAAATCCCCATCTGTATTAGTTTCGAAAGTTCGTGATGCTAATTCATAATCTTTATATGTAGCTTTTAGAAAGCCTGTATGATTATCTATTATTTTTGCTACTTTTTCTTCGAAGCTAAGATTTTTTAAATCAGAATTATTTTTATCAATGCAGAAAATTTTTAGTTTAACTTTTTTGTTCATCAGTTATAGTTTTTTTAGAAATTGATATCGAGAAGCAAACAAACCAAAGTTTATAATAATCCTATTAATGTTGTTTTAGTTTTCTTTTAAATATTTCCCATTTTTCAAATAGAGAATGCCAGTTTGTTTCTATATCTATTATTTTAGATGATTGTTCTTCAAAATGGTTGATTAGAAAAATTAATTGTAAATAGCTTTCTTCACTGATAACTTTTACTTGTTTAAGTAAAAAATCAATCACTTCATCTATAGTGGGTCTGCTTAATGATTGTATTGACAGCATTTCTCTTATAAAATTTATATAAACTTTATCTATGTCAAAGTTCCCAGATTCTATTTTACAGCCATTTGCTACCCATTTTATCCAATGTTCATCTCTAGTCCATTTTTTTGAATTCCCATTTTGTGGTTCGGGCCAATAATCACTTATTTTAATACCGATAGGATGATAACCATTTGTTAACAATTCAAAGAAAATTATTCCTATTGCAAAAATGTCAGTAGCAGAATTTAAATCAGTTTTGTTCCATTGTTCAGGTGCCATATATGGTTTTGATCCATCGTGTATATTGATATCAGTAAAACCATTTGCAAGTCCAAAATCAGCAACTATTGCCAAATTGTAGATATCTAAATCTGGCAAGTCTTTAAATTGCTCTTTAACATTTTGAATAAATATGTTTGAGGGCTTAAGATCTTGGTGAGAAACTAATCCCTTTTTATAGCAGTGCCTTAGTCCTACGCATGTATAAACAAGTAATGAAAGTTTTGTTAAAATTGAGGCTTCTGTGGCTTTTATTAGTTTTGCCAAATCACTACCCCAATATCTAAAAGATACCACGGGAGTATTTAGAAGAATGTCAAAATCAGAAGGCCAATGAACAAATTTATGGTAATAGAAAGATAACTGAAGTTGCATCTCCCTAACAAATCTTTTTCCAGTCTCCTCATTGGAAGTATTTTTGAGTGGCTTTGGTATCTTAATACAAGAATAACGAGGATATGTATTATATCCGTGATCAAAAACAAATATTTTACCACACATGCCCCCGCTGACCTCAATACATTTTGCACCGTTCTCAAAATTTTCGAGCAACTTTATTTGATCTTCTTTTTCTAATTCAAAAAACATTTTATTTTTTATCGTGTTTTTGTTTAGTTCTAAAATTATTGTTGAATGGAAAAATGATATTTAAACAAAAAATAGTCTATTTGTTTAAATATCAACTTTATAACAGTTTTAAACAGTTTTAATATTACTGATTATTTATACGTTTCAATACTTCTTCTAAAGGAAAATCAGGAGGTAGAGGCTTAAATTCCTTACTCGTGTTTATTGATGACTTTACTCTTTGAAAATTTCTGAGTTTTTCAATTTCAATCTGTCCTACTAAAATAGTATCGTTAAGACCGCCTTTTAACTTCAATAGATCTTTTGTGGCTGTGTCTTTTGGCTGTGTTAATCTTGTGTCACCATATATGCTGGTATTGACTTGCGCAACAAAACAATGCAAATCTCTAGATGTTGCCTCAACAATATTTGAAAAATATGGTGTATCCTTATTCCATTCGACTCCTATAAGTAAGTCAATTTTCGCTTTTAATTTTTCTCTATGACTAATATTTGCTAACTCGAAACAGTAACATACCGAAAAATAAATATTTCTGTAATTAATAATATCGTATCGAGAAGGTTTTGGTTTTGGTACTGCAAAATAATGGCTGTTAATTAAATGTTCTTCACCAGGTGAATAATTATTTTTCAATCTAAAAATAACAGTAGCATCATTGATTCCATTTATTTTTTGTGGCAGAAAAGATGCAACAAAATTAAATGATGTATTATTAATTGTAAGATGTTCAATACCGGATACTGTCATTATTTGATTATCTGTGGAAAATCTTCCCAATGCAGAGATTAATCGCATCGGTATAAAGTTTTCAGGAAAAAGTAACAAATCAGCTTCTGATTTCCTTGCTTTAGATAATATTTTAGATAATTTATTTATACGTTCATTTGATAGAATTGGTGAATCTAATACGCTAGATAAAATATTTTCCTCTAAAACATTTGTATTTGCAAATGCAATTTTAGGATTATGTAATTTATTATCTTCATTAACCGTAAACTTATTTAATAAAAAATCCCCTTCCTTTCCACTTAAATTTTGTAATTGATAAAATTGATCTTTAAGGTTTTGATTTAATTCGTGGCTGGGTCTATGGTTCGAATTCCCTGTGCAGTACAACTCAAACGCAACATCTAAATAATTTTTTTTTCTGTAAGCAACAGTAGACTTCATTTCATCAATTTCTTCATCATATACTTCATCATTATATTCTTCAACAATATCATACAAAATATTTGTTTCAAATATTTCGGATCTTGTGATTGTATTTCGGTTGAATTTTTGAAATTCTTCAAAAGCAGAAGCTATGCAACATTCCCAAAATTTTATTGGTCTTGGCGAATTTTCAAGAAGTTTACGATCAATTTCATATTCTCTTATGTGTAAATTTTTATCAATCATATTTAAGTCACCACTTTTACCTTTTTTGGTAAAATTCAAAAGGGGTATAGAGACATAATGATGTCTAATCATATTTGCTTTTCTAATTCTAAAACCTATCCTTGCTTTCTTGCCGTTTTGGTAAGGATTTGCAAATGAAAATTCAGAAAATAACAATGAGAAATTTCTGCGACTTATTTTATTGGATTGAAATTCGAAATTTTTATTTACATCATAATTTTTTAAAAATTTTAAATTCAAAGAAATGCTCATTTCGAATGCAAAAAATAAATATTGATTCAGGGTATCTTGAATAAGCATTGCGACATTTCTCCTCAGATTACTATCATTATTTTTATTATTAACATTAATATTTTCTATTTGTTCTAAACTATGAAATAGAAATTCTGTAAATGCATTTGGATCGTCATTTACTACAAACAGCGTTAATATTTTCTCCCAAAGCTTGTAAAATGTTAAACAATTTTCACCTTTAAAGAACCTTAAAATTATTTCTTTTTCGAGTTCTGGTATTTTTTCTCTTTTTCTGAGTCCTTGATTTATTTTTTGAGATAAGTAAACAGATAATCCAAATCTATCTTCTTTGTAATCTTTCAGTGTTCTTATCTTATCCTCCGTACCATCATATGATAAATGATATGCACTTTCCTCGAATTCGATTAAATTGTCTTCGTCATTTGGCATATCCCGAAACTCACTGGACTTCTCTTCAATTTCTTTTTTTAGTTTATCAATAACAATGCTTGATTCATTTTTGTCAAAATAGTAAATTAGAGTTTTGTCACTTTGACAATACAGAGAACTATATCCATTTATTTTGAAAATCCTATTTTCTGGTTTACTAAAATTTCTATCCGTGGTAAATGGAGAATCAACAACTTTTATTAAAGGATAGAAGTTTTTTAGAATATAAATCTCAATTTCGGTTAGATCATCTAAATTAAAATTAACATTTTTATTATGAGCTTTTTCTTTATAATCTTTGAATGATGTATAATATTCGTCAAACATAGCACTTTCATCATCTGTTGTGTTAGGCTCTGATAAAACAATTAGTATATCATCTACATATCTACCATAATAAGCAGGTTTGTATTTATCTAATATAATTTTGTCAAAATCTTTTAGATATTCATTAGCTATTACCAGAGATGATTGAAGACCTATTGGAATTATAAAAGTATTAATTATACCATTTTCTGTAACCTCATTGGTGAAATCGAATGGAATTTTTAATTGCAGAACTTTTTCTGTAAATACTCTATGAATCTTCTCCATTATTAGATTGAGATTATCAGGAATTTCTCTTCTATTACTATAATAGCGAAAATAATTTTCAGGTATCCTTGCAGAATAGTAATAGTCTTTTATATCTAAATTTAAAAAAAGTGTGTTTTTGTTATTACTTAGTAATTGCTGTGCGGTAGTAACTGCATCATCTCTCCATTTCTGATACTGAGAAAAGTACGGTTTGAATAAAGCGGATCCAAAAACAACATTTGTTTTGTCTTTGTTTAATAACAATCTATTTCCTAAACATTCATCAACTAAATCCGCATCCTTTTTTACGCCATCATTAATTGTCCATAAGACAGAAATTATATGAAGTTCAATTGGTGCATTTATAAATGCAGTAACTTTATCAAGTAGATATTCTTTTTTAATTCTTTTATTAGAAATGATAGTATTTAGCGCGTTTTTTTGGGAAAATTTTTTTGGATAAACTGTTACTGTAATATCGTTTAGAAGATCATCAAAAAACTTTGCATTTTGGTTGTAATCATTTAATGCTTCTATTAATATTTTAAACTTATCTTCTAAACTTATTTTCCGCGCATAAAAAGGTTTTTTTACGCCATCATCATCAATTTTTAATCTAGCATATCTACTTGTAAATTTAAAATCAGAAAAGATGAAATCATCTTTTGAAGAATTCGTTTCAAATTCGACTAATTGTTCTCTTAACAATAAATCACCTGAGTCATAAAAAATCGTTGTTTTTAATTTATTATAGGCATTTTTAATTTCTTCAACGGTGAATTTTCTCATATTTCTTTGGAGCATAGTATTTTAGTTTTTTTTATAGCTCACAATTTAATGAAAAAAGCTATATATTTAAATGTAATTATAATAAAAGGATTTTAATGACAATTAGGCAAAATTGCAATCAATTAGTCAAAAAAGATATTATCAATTTTTCAATATAAAGTATCATTCTTTTAATATAGTAACTAATAATTAAAGAAGGCTGGAAGTTACCTTCCAGCCCGCATTCTATAAATAAATATTCAAATAGTTTCCTAATCTTCAATCAATCTATAAAACGTGTTACAATTTAACAAGCTATCGTGTGTGATCTGACTTTAGATTTCTCTAAAACTAAATCTTCAATTCATTGTTTTTTGTTTTCTTACGCGTTGAAAACGCAAACTACAATTGTGTTATTATACTTTATTTTAGTAAACATAAATAAAGTAAATTCGCCCCTGCTCAATGGTAACCAGAAAGAATTTCTAGTAACTAGAACTCCATTCCTTTTTCTTTAAAATTCTTTCTAAGTCAATATCTTGATCCCAATTCATAAACCATTTTTTTTGTAATTCAATTTTATCAATTTCCAATTTAATTTCAGCATTACTAGCTTGCAAAATTACATAATTTGAACTTTTCATTATTGTTCGCTTATGTTTTTCCTCAATAAAAGGACAATTAATCATATCAAAGAAAAGTAATAAATATTCAGATTTTAAAAATATATTTTCTTGTTTAAATCTTTCAATAATTTCTGTAACTATTTTTTCTTTTATATCTGCGTAAATAGTTTCATCACTAAAATAATAAATTAGAGTTACGAAATGAAAATAATTTAAATTACATAATTTACCATCATCTAAGTTAAAATAATCTGTAATTTTTTCAGCGCTGAACTGATAATCGATTCCTAATTTTTTTAATGCAAGCAATAAATTAATAGTTTCAATACTTGTTTCATTTTTCACTTGTTTTCGATGAAAATTAGTTAAAATAAATTCACTATCTCTATAAATCTTTGAATAAATTGAATGTTTTATATCTGGTCTTGTTTTACTTTCCAGGTACTTTACTAATAAAACAATTATTTGAGCTATTCTAAAAGTTGTGTTAGTATTAATATTTACAGAATAGCAGTATAATACAATATCCAACAACATTAAAAAGAAGTTTTCACTGCGTTCAATGTTGTAAAGTTTAACCTCATTTTTTAAAATGTCAACCAATTTTGATTTAAAGAATCTTACAACATCCTTACTTAAGGCATCATAGGTTAAGTCATTTCTTTTTACAATAGTTTGAAACTTTTTGATAAAGTTTTGTGATAGAACATATGGTTTATTTATCTGCTTTATTTGTTTTACAGTATCATTATCTACAATACTTTCTTCAAATAAGTTGTCGTAAAATTCAATTAAGAACTCTTTTATTTCTAACTTTCCAACTGTAATATTTGATAAAAATGGAGAGATTTTTATATTTCCTTTGTTTGGGTTTAGATAAAGTTTGTAAAATTGTAATTCATTCTGAAACGTTTTCTTGACAAGTTCAAGTGTTTCTGAAATATTTGAGAATACGAAATAGTCATCAACATATCTTCTTACATCATAATCAATTCCAAATTTCAGATTTAGGTTATTCAATTTTGTTAAAACATTTAAATCTATTTGCTGTAATATTATTTCCGCAAAAATTCTAGAAATTTCAGGACCAACCACAATTCCGTTAGTTTCATTATAGTTTGAATGTTGCATTAACTTATCAAATGTATTCTCAAAAGTAGATTTGTTACTGTGAATTTTAGCTGATTCTTTATCTTTAACTGCCCAAGTTATAGAATGTGTATATATGTGATAAAAACATTTACTAATGTCAAATTCCATTAGAAAATTATATCGTTGTTCTAATCTTTGAAATTCGGTTCTTTCATAAAATTTATATATTAAATCAATAGGCCTGTAAGTGTAATATGATTTGATATATTGAGATTCCGCATCTAAAATATCTGGCTCAACTTCTTTGTCCGGATTCATTAAATTTTCTTCATCAAAAACAAAATTAGGAGAAAAATAAAATTTAGCGATTTTATTTATTTTTCTCAGCGAAAATGGACTCTTAGAACAAAGATGTAACATCAAAGAGTCATAGTTTTCAAATAAATTAATATATCTTTTTTGAGTAAAAGGATGAATAACACTCAATGTTCTAGTATCACCAATAATATTTTTCTTTATGTCATAATTGAAAGGTAGTGTGAATTGTTCATTCCAATCTTTATATTTTGAGCCTTTTACTTTTTCTTCAAAATAGGTTAATTCTCCATTTTTTATAATGTTATATAAACCCTCATTGGAAAACAACATAGGAACTTCATAAGGAAGTAGTTCGGTTAGAATAACTCTTGATTTATCCTCTTTATTTATTTTTATTCTTCCCATTTTACCAACTTTTAATTATTTGTCCCATTTCCACAAAAGTGAAAGAGTTGAATGTTTTATTTCTAAACCCAGCAATAAAACAATGTTTTTTCAAAATATCTCTTTGAGTATTTGATAATCGTGCATTTAGTTTAATGCCAAGATTTCCTTTTCGACTGTAAATAATTTTTTTATGGAATATATTTAATTCTTTTAAAATTTCTAAGTTATTAATGTGGGTATAATTAAAGTATATTCCTGCTTTCAAAATACTTCCATCGTTACTTTTACTTATTCCATAATTTCCTGTTAAAAATTTTATTCGTTTTTTTAGCAGTTCAAAATCATTAGTTTTTGCGTAATCTACGTATGATCTAACTATTCTTGATTTTATTTTTTTTATTTTTTTATATGCTATACTTACTTGTAATTTATTCTCTCGTTTGCTTTCCGTTTCATTTAAGTAAAATCTATAACCCAAGTACTCAATATTATTATGGATAGGTCTTTTATTGTATCCTTTTTTTAATATTTTAAAATTTGTTCCGTCTATCAATTCTGTTTTGTCATCATTGATTTGTAAATCAAGTTTTTCTTCTGAAATAATAGAATTTAAACTTTGAAATAATTCTAATGCTCTTTCTTTACTATTTAGAAATATAATTATGTCATCGACAAATCTTGCATAATAGTAGACATCTTTGTGTCTTTGAATTGCTTTATCAAAGTTTCTCATATAAATTTCTGATAGTGAAGAACTAATATTTAATCCTCTTGGGAGCCCAGGGTAGGAAATTATATTAGGATTTTCAAAAACTTTTTTAAGCAGGAAGATTGAATAATAAGAAAGCATCGCATCATTTTTCAATTTTCTGAAAATTCTATCTCTATTTATACTTTCATAAAATGCTCTAATATCTGTTTTTATTATCCAAAATGGAGCGGTTTCTTTAAGTAAAGTTTTAACTTGATGAATGATAAATTTTCTATTTGCTTGTTCATCTTTATAAATTCTTTTAATATTATCATTAAGCTTTCTCAAAAGTAATTTTTGAGATATGTTTTCTAAAAAATAATATTCGTCATTGAATTTAATATCAAATTCAAAGCTCTCGTTTAAAACTTGTTCTTCAAGAGTAGCAATTTCAGATTCAACATCTTCTATGTCCAACTCATTACGAATTAGTTCACCTTTTTTTAAGTATTTTATTAGTTCTTTAGAGTTGAAGTTTTGTTTCATCTATTGTGATCTTGACCAAAATTTATCTTGAAATTTTACCAGTACTAAAATACATTTAGCTTTTTAATTTTAATTACGGATTTCCGTAAACAACAAAAATAAAAACTATAACAAAATTCTTACTCAGTATTTTCACTGAATTTTCCAGCCATTATAAAAGTTTTGTATATTCTATAAAACCGAAAAATCCCAACTGTCGTTAGGATTTTTTTATTATCTTATTTTAAAGTCCAACCATTTCAAAGAATTTGGATAATTTAATATTTTTAGCCTCACATATTCTCATTATGGTAATTAAACTTACTTGGTAATTTTCGTCTTCTCTAATTCTCCTTACAGTCTTCTCATCAATATTATTTTCGGTTGCAAATTGACTATTATTGTTGATAGGAACAACCCATTTATCCCTTATAAATTCAACAATCTTTCTATTGGCAATTTTCATATAAGCAAATAAAAGTGATATTTCATAAAATAATTCGGACTTGAATCCGAATTGTCAATATTTTTATTATATTTGTAAAATAAGTTATTGAAATGTAACTTTGCGATACTTCAAAGAATATTAGAAGCTATTGCTTAGAATCTCGACTTGAAAACTGGTAATTAACGAAACGAGAGGATAAGTAAAGTAGCTCACGACCTAGGCGTGGGCTCACTTATCTGTTTCAAGGTATACCAGTACCCCAAGTCGGATATGTTGAGTTCCATGCCGTTTTTGTTTTCCATGCTGTCAGCCATCTCTACACTCCTAAGCCGCTTCCACGATATACAGTATCAGATTGCATGATACAATGGGGTGTACAACCCATTGCGGCTCTACAGCTTTCACGGGACACAATTTTCATTCATATTAATTTTTTTATGATTGTTTGGGCAGGAGATTTTCTCTACTAAGGAAGTCTCCTCCCAAGCATATCATTTTCAAACAGCAACTAAAAACAAATATCAAAACACAGATAATTTAAAGCAACCATTAGAAAAAGAAAAAGCCCTTTCCTCAGTTTGCAGGCCACAGGAAAGAGCATAATCAGTCATTAATAATCATTAAAAACCTATTCAAAAATATGAAAAATATTTTTTGCAGGGGATTTATGTCCTTTGCTTTTACCATAGTGTCAGCAACCACATCCTTTGCCCAGAACAAGTCTCTTAAAATTGGAGATCCCATTCCTGAAAGTTTTTGGTCAACACCTTTAAGGACGGTCAACCATCCTCAGAAAACAATTAATCTTTCAGAAGATAAGAACAAATTAATCCTAATCGATTTCTGGAGTACGTGGTGCAGTGCCTGTTTGATGAGTCTGCCTAAAATTGAAGCCTTGCAACAAAAGTTTGGGGACAAGGTAAAAATACTTCCTGTAAGCAGTCAGGATAAGACCGCTTTGGAAAAATTCTTCTCTTCTTCAAATGGAAAGAAATATAAAAGTATGATGTCCACCTATGAAGACAAAAAGCTTCACGACCTGTTTCCACACGCAGGTGTTCCGTTTATCATATGGATCAAAGACGGAAAGTTGTTCAATACCACCGATGCAAGACAACTCACTGAACAGACCATCAATGAGGTGCTAAACGGTGACAAATCATCATTGCAGACCATTATCCAAATGGACAGAGCAAGACCATTGATGCTTTCAGAAGATTACGACCGTCAAAGAAATGTCCAACTTCTCAATTATTCATTCTTTGCCAAAGGACAAATCCCTGATATTGGTGCAGGAGGAACATATCGCAAAACAACATCAGGAAAAATCCACGGTAGACAATTTACCAATGTTCCCTTATGGAGTATATATTATCCTATAGGATATGAGCTTATCAAAAAGCAAGATAAAATGTCTTTCACAGGAAAAAGGATAATTATAGATGTCAAGGAACCAAAACAATTAATGCCGATAGAAAAAGCAGACGGTTCAAATGATGGAGCAAACCTCTATAACTACGAATTCATCATCCCTGAACAGAAATCTGATTCTCTCTACAATTATATGCTGGAAGATCTCAATCGTTATTCAGGCTATACTGTAACTTTTGAGAAAAGACCTGTTAAATGTTTTGTTTTAGTGAGAACAAGCACGAAAGACAAACTGGCAACCAAAGGAGGTGAAAAACGTTCCACATTTCCACTGACACCATCCATTCTTAAAAATGTACCGCTTAAAAATATGGTCAATATGCTTAACGGCGAGATTCCCATCATGGAATTGTTTATCGATGAGACAGGATACACAGGAAATGTAGACCTTGAAGTTTCGGGAGTCAGAGATATTGCCACCTTAAAAAAAGAGCTTCAGAAATATGACCTTGACCTGATAGTTCAAGAACGTCAGATTTTGATGATGATCATAAAAGACCGACGGAATTAATATTCCATCGCTTGAAAATCATTGAATTTACATTAACGCAAAACTATATCAGACTATGAAGAAATTATTAGTGCTTCCCGCCCTATGCTACTGTGTGCCTATAATGGCACAGCAGATGTTTACGGGAAGTGTTATCGACGAAACAACCCGTTTACCTGTATTAGGCGCAACCATCGCCATACAGAACTCAAAAACCGTGACTACTACGGACAGATATGGAAACTTCAGTCTCACAACCAATGAGAAGAAAATCAATCTTGTTATTCTTGGAAGAGGTTATGAAGAACAGATCATTGTTTTGGAGCTTCCTTTGAAAGAGCCCTTAAGAATCAATCTATCCGAAAAGGTAGCTCAAATTGATGAGGTAGTTCTAACGACAGGTTATCAGAAGATCCCTAAAGAACGTTCAACAGGTTCTTTCTCATCCGTGAGTAATGCAGCCTTAAATACACAGGTTTCCGCCAATATCCTTGACCGATTAGCTGCCACAGCCAATGGAATCGTTATCAACAAAGGAACATCCCAAGGAGGCTCACAAATTATGGTCAGAGGTCTAAGTACCATTCAGGGACCTAAATCGCCTTTGATTGTCGTAGACAACTTTCCTTATGACGGGGACATCAGCAACATTGACCCCAACATTGTTGAAAACATTACCATTCTCAAAGATGCCGCCGCTTCGAGCATTTGGGGAGCGAGAGCCGCCAACGGAGTAATTGTCATTACGACCAAAACAGCAAAATACAATCAGCCTGTGACGGTCAATTTCAATACTTATCTAATGACGAGTCCAAAGCCTGATTTCAATTATCTGAAAACAATGTCAAGCTCAGACTTTATCGATGTGGAACAGGAATTATTCAAGAAGAATTTTTACAACACCGATATAAATTCTACCAGTCACCCCGTATTATCTCCTGTGGTTGACCTTATGAATAAAGAAAAGAAAGGACTGCTTTCACCTGCATATGTACGAAATGAAATAGAACGACTGAAGACCATTGATTCCCGTGACCAATACAAAAAGTATATGTACCAGCCTTTGGAAAACAGACAGTATTCACTGAGTATGGCTGGAGGAGCTCCTCAATTTTCTTGGACTTCATCTTTAGGATATGATGACAATACCGGAAACCTAGGAGAAAAATATGAACGTGTGAATCTTCGTTTCCAAAATACCTGGCAACCGTTGAAGAATCTGACATTAAACACAGGAATCTTCTTTACCCATTCAGCAACCCAAAGCGGTCGCAGTGCTTTTGGAAGTATTATTATGAAAACAAATGCCGTCCCTTATATGGAAATGGCAGACGCATTCGGAAATCCATTGGCAGTTTCAAAATCCTATGAACAGGCTTACAAGTCAGCATTGGGTAACGGAAAATTACTGGATTGGAATTATTACCCACTTACCGATTGGGAGCACAATACAGCCAAAAGCAAAAGCTCAGAGATCATTCTCAATGCAGGATTGAACTACAAAATATTGAAAGGATTGGATGTTGATATAAAATATCAGTATCAGAGAACCACAGGACTTGCCAATACGCTGTATGATGAGGAAAGTTACTTTGTAAGGGATTATGTGAACAGGTTCACAGTCATCAATAGTAATGGTAGTCTGACTTACAATGTTCCCAAAGGAGCGATAATGGATAAGACCAACTCGCAATTACTGATCAATAATTTCCGAGGACAGCTCAATTTTAACAGAGGTTTTGACAAACATCAGATTTCAGCCATTTTGGGAAGCGAGGTAAGGGATGCCAACTCACAGTCGGGCAATAACCGATATTATGGCTATGACCCCAACAACCTTTCGTTTGGAATGGTCGACCTCAGCAAGAGATTCCCGATTATTGCAGGAGGTACAGGCTTTATCGACAATCTGAACTCTTTGAGGGAATCCACCAATCGTTTTGTATCGGTTTATGCGAATGCTGCCTACACATTTGATAACCGATATACCATCTCCGGAAGTGCCCGACGTGATGCCAGCAATCTGTTCGGATTGAAGACTAATGACCAATGGAATCCTTTCTGGTCAACAGGGATTTCGTGGAATCTAGCCAATGAAAAGTTTTATACTGTAAGCTGGCTTCCGAATCTGAAGCTAAGAGGTTCATACGGTTTCAATGGGAATATCAATCCTGCGATGGTTGCTGTAACGACTATGGCATTACTCGGTGTTTCAACATATACACAGGAGCAGATGGCAAGATTTGACAATTACTACAATCCCCAGCTTCGGTGGGAAACGGTCAGAATGATAAACGCAGGATTAGATTTTGCAACCAAAAATAACATGATCTCAGGTTCTGTGGAGTATTTCCAGAAAAAAGGAGAAAACCTTTTCGGACAGGTTCCGCTGGATTATACCATCGGATTGAGCAGTCTTGTATGGAATGTTGCAGGAATAGAAGGAAAAGGCGTTGATGTGGAACTCAAGACAATCAATATCAATAAATCCTTTAGATGGCTTACCACAATTAACTTCAGTACTTACAAAGATAAAGTGACGAAATATTATCCGAGCAGTACCATAGCAAGGAACTTCGTGCTTGCCTCTGTTCCTATATCCGGAATTGAAGGCTTGCCTGTCTATTCGATGTTTGGCTACCAATGGGCAGGACTCGACCCTCAGACAGGCGATCCAAGAGGTTATCTGGACGGAGAGGTCAGTAAGGATTATGCCAAGATAATGGGAGCCGATGTCAAAGACCTTCAGTATTTCGGTTCTGCAATACCTACTGTTTATGGTTCCTTCACGAATACCTTTGCTTACAAACAATTAAGCCTTGATGTAGGGATTACCTACAAGATGGGTTATTATTTCAGAAGACCATCCATTAACTACACCAGCTTATTCAGGGAATGGAACGGTCACAGCGATTACGAGCAAAGATGGCAGAAACCAGGTGATGAAGTCTTTACCAATGTGCCTTCTAATCAATATCAGACGAATTCCAATAGGGATGCATTCTACGCAGGTTCGGCTGCACTTATTGAAAAAGGCGACCATATCCGTCTGCAGTACATCAATCTTGGATATGAGATCGGTAAAAGGCAATGGCGTGATCTGCCAATTAAAAGTTTACAACTGTATGCCAACGTCAGCAACCTCGGCTTACTCTGGCAAGAGAGCAAAAGCGGGATCGACCCCGATTTCAATTTGGGAAACAACACCTTAAAACCTCCTATGACCTTTACATTAGGATTAAAAGCTAAATTTTAAAATGGATAGAAATGAGAAAAATTAAAATACTACTAACATCGTTATCATTAATTCTAATCTCTTTTGGATGTAGTGATTTTTTAGACGAAAAGTCTGACCTGAAGCTGGCAACTCCCGACAGATTGGAGGACAATCAAATGCTTCTCAATAATTATGGTTTCCTCAACGTTGATTTTGCTTCGAGTGGAGAAACAAGTTCAGATGATTATTATCTTACAGATGCAGATTACAATGGTTTGAGCTTCGAGGCGACCAAACGTCTTCATATATGGATGCCGGACAATGTAGCTCCTCCCATTTCCTCAGGAAATGATTGGTCTACGTGTTACAGAAGTATTTATGTCTGTAATGCAGTTTTATTCAATATGCAGGATAAAAACTTTACAGGTGAGCAGGCAGATAACATCAGAGGACAAGCGTTGGCACTCCGTGCTTTCCGATATCTAGATGCAGCTCAGATCTGGTGTCCGGCTTATAACCCTCAAACCGCCGGAACAGACTTGGGACTTCCGTTAAGATTAGACCCTGATATGAATATCCCATCGGTACGCTCAACGGTCAGGCAGACCTATGATCAGATCATCAGTGACCTGCAAACTGCAATACCGCTACTTTTGCCTAAGCAAATTTCAGGGATGCGCATATCGAGAGCAGCAACTTATGGTTTATTGGCTCGTACCTATCTTTTTATGGGAGATTATGACAATGCCCTTAAGAATACAGAACAAGCACTAAACATCAATAACGACTTGATGGATTTTAATACCCTGAATCCCAATGCTGATTATCCCATTGAGGAAATGAATAAAGAAATTCTTTTGTGGACAGCTATAACCTACGAATCTCATTTAATGCCTGCAAAGATTCCCGATCACATTTACCAGATGTATGATAACAATGACTTACGAAAAACCATTTTTTTTGGAAAAAATACGGCTAATGAAATTCTATTCAAAGGATATTACAACAATGTCAACGGGCCGATCATCAGTGTGGCAACCGACGAGCTTTACCTGATGGCTGCAGAATGCAATGTAAGACTGAACAAGATTCAGGAAGGTATGGGGTATCTCAATAACCTGCTTGTCAAAAGATGGAAAACAGGAACTTATGTTCCGATAACAGCCAGTTCACAAACAGATGCGTTGAATATTATTTCAAGAGAAAGAAGAAAAGAGCTTTTGATTCGTGGGCTAAGATGGTCTGACCTAAAGAGGTACAATCGTGATGGGGCAAATATTACATTGACAAGAACTGTTAATGGGCAAACCTATACTTTACCGCCCAATGATCTGCGATATGCCATAGCAATTCCTGAAGATATTATTTCGCTTACAGGAATGCCACAAAATCCAAGATAAAATAATAGGGTTGACAAATTATTGTCAACCCTACTTTTTAATACTTATTGAAAGGACTCTTATTGTCGTTTTTCAGTAGGATTAATATCAAGGACTTCACCATTAGTTAATCCCCCAATCACATCAATTAAATCTTGTCCTTCAGGAACTGTGATTTTACATGGTTTATTCCCTGTAGTAACACATCCTGAACCTGCTCCTTCTGCCCAATTGGATACATTAGAGAATGCACCAGCAGCAACACTACTACTGTTATAAAAATATTGCATTGGTGCTGCCTTTTTTTCTGCGATTTTAAAAGACATAAGAGCACCTGTAAACATAATGGCAGCTATCGCTACTGCATTGATTTTCAAAAATTGGTTGAATTTCATTTTATTGGACTTTTTATACATCAAAAAAGATTACCATAAAAACTTTTAGAATCTGCCTGAGAAGTACGATTGAGAAGGTAAAATAATTAGCTATACCCATAGATTAACGAATCTTGTCGTACCAAAATATCCTATTCTACCTATTCTCAAACAAATTGTTGTTAATAAATTCATTTTAGAGTTTCGGATTGTTAGACAGTTTTCGACCGTCTAATTCTAAGGTTAAACTTCAATAACAAATTCCAATCATAATCGTCCGTAAGTAATTACGGTAACATACTTATTCAGCAGGCCTGCTGTATTTTAGATTTAAACCTAAAGCGATAACAGAAAGAACGACACATCCAATGTTAAAATACAGATGATGATGCCAGCTCATTTTTTCCAAAATTCCTCCGCAGGAACAAGGAAGATTTTCAGAGGTGTGGATTATAAAAAAAATATAACCTGTGAAGATGAGCATTAAAATAAAACTTCCAATCAATCCTGTATTTCTGGTCTTCCGATAACACAATAATCCAGCAATGATCAATTCTAGAATAACGATTGCAAAAGGTATGAATCCAGGGTATGCACTTAATAAAGGTGATTCCGAAATCTGAATCTGAAAATTTTCAAAATCCATTATTTTACTGATGCTGGCATAACAAAACAACAGTATAAAGAAATAGCTGATGAATTCTACGACTCTTGTTTTGACTTTTTTCATAATATTTTATGATTTATTTAAAATTGATTTGCTGATTGATTCACTTGGAATTCTGAAGTCTAAATTACACTGACTGTGAGGTTGAGAAAAACAATAGTGGGAAAGAAATATGTTTTCTACGTAATGAAATATACATCTTTCCCACTATATTAATTTTTAACTAATTGAAAATTAATCATTTATAAAGCTAGTGGTAATAGAACCGAACTCGAAGCTTGTTCAAGTACATTTTGTAATAGATTTTTCAGGTAAATTTGAATATATCATAATGTTATGCATTATCATCATAAGATTTCATTTCTGATTTTTAATTTGTTCTTCTTTTTTCTTAACGCCCAGGAATTACAAAGTTTATCATACAAGACGATTTCAGACTTGTATGAAAACTATCCTGAAAACGATTCAAGGGCAATGGTTTTTGTGAATAAGTATATAGGTAAAGCAAAAAAAGAAAGTAATTGGAAAAAGCAGATTATAGGTTATGAAGATGCCATATACTACACCGAAGACATAAACCGCAAATTGTCTTATGCCGACAGTGCTATAGTGATGGCATTCAAATCAAGTGACCGTGATATCATTTCAAGGGCATACCTCGGAAAAGGCATTATCTACTATTATAACAAGAGACAATATAAATATGCTTTGGAGCAATACCTTAAGGCTTATCAATTCTCTCGGAATTCAAGCAACTATTATCTGATAAATAAAATAGACTATCATCTCGGGATGGTAAAAAGTTATCTGGGCTACTACGAAGAAGCTGCAGTTCACTTTAGAAATACTACGAAGTATTTTGAGGAACATATGAAAGACAACCATCACCCAAACATAAGGTTGAATAATGAGTCAGGCTATTTTAATAGCATTTACCGCCTGAGTAATTGTTATGAAAATCTTCGTTTATACAACAAGGAAGATTCATTGATTAGCATCGGGTTACAAAAATTGAAAAACATTAATGAGCATTTACTTGAATATGGCTACTTTCAAAAAGGGAAAGGTGTACAACTTTTAAGAAAAGGGAATACAGATGAAGCACTTAAACATTTGAAACTTTCACGTGATATTTTGGTCAATAATCAGGATTATAACTCATTAACCGCTGTTTATTTTTACTTAGGGAAACTGTATTGGCTCAAAGGAAACAGAGCAGAATCACTGGTTTATATGAATAAAGTGGACTCTATGATTAACAAGGTTCAATTTACTACTCCCGAGATCCGGTCAAGTTATAAATACCTCATTAAGGATGCAACAGAGAATGGTAGTTTGGGTAAGCAATTGTATTATAGTGACCAGTTTTTACAAACGAATTCAACTTTGAATGTTGATTTTGCAATGCTGTCTTCAAAAATCCACGAAGAATATGATACGGAAAAATTACTAGAAGAAAAACAAATATGGGAGAATAAACTGCATAATGATTTTTACTTTCTAATTGCTACGCCAGTTGTGATTTTTCTTCTATTTTTTTTTGTAATCAGACTGCGTAATAGAGAAATTAAATTTCCTGGAAAATTTATTAAACTATGGAAAAAGTTCAGGAAGTATTATTCTTTTCTAATTGCAAACAAAAAAACTTCTGAAAAGAAAAAAACACACAGTCCCGAAATCATTGAAGATATTAAAGAAAAACTCAAAAAGTTTGAAGAAGACAAGCGATTTCTTGACAAAAACCTGACATTACCAATGGTTGCGAAAATGTTTGGCAGAACACATTCCCAACTATCTTATGTACTGAATGAACATCTGAATGTTTCTTTCCCGCAGTATCTAAAGATTTTACGAATCGGATATATTACCAATCTGCTTGTGGAAAATAAAATGTATCTGCAATACAAAGTTAAAAACCTGGCTCAGGAATGTGGAATGTCTAGCCGACAATTATTCTCAACCCATTTTTTCGAAATTAACGGAATAAGACCGATAGAATTTATAAAGAACAGGATGAAGGAAATCGGTGAAAATTGATTTCTATATAAATGCGGTGCTGCTCTTTTGGGATGTCCCAAATACATTTTGCAATGTAAAAAAAAGCGCATTTATTGAAATATGGAAAACTCATCCCGGCTTTTCCTTCAGAGTTTCCCACATTCCAACAAAGTTTTCACAACAACAGCAGACCTTTTAAAAATTCATAGATGTGTAAAATAGATACAGGTACTCAATCGACCTGCGTAAAAAAGATATAGGTAGGTATTTTTCCTGTATAATATCAACCTGAGTAAAAGAGATACAGGTATTCGATTGACCTGCGTAAATTAGACACAGGTTCTTGGCTGACGTGTGTAAAATAATACAAGGTCAACATGCGTAAAAAGAGGCTAGGTGTTATTTTCATCATATGTCATCTTCCAAAATAGATTTACAAAAAATAGATATTGGTTTTCAATTAATTACATAATAATTATGATTCTGTTTCTTTTTTTGGAGCTCTGAAATAACATTCGTTGATTTTAACGGCAAGATGTGTCTTTGTATATACAAACTTTTCAAGTTTTATATACAAAGACTCTCTTGCCTTTTTTGCAAAAAGGGAAAAAAACTGCGGAACTTGTTTTTTGTTTTTCTTAAAATTAGTTTAAAGATTCCAAATCATTCTTATTTATTCTTTTTTAATCTCCACGTATTTCCAAATTATTCCAGATTGTTCTTATTCAATCCAACTCCCTTCAATACTATTGTTTTAACGATTTTGATGTTCCAATTTTGCAAAAGAAATTTTATCAAAAACAAAAATGAAGAAATTATGAGAGTAAACCTTGTTACCAAAGAAGACCTTCAGGAGTTCAAAACCGAATTGCTTGAAGACATTAAAAATCTTTTTAATATCAAAATTTCAGAGCAGAAATTATGGCTGCGCTCATCAGAGGTCAAAGAACTTCTGAAAATTTCTACCGGAACATTACAGAACCTCCGTGTCAGTGGAACATTATCCTATACTCGTGTCGGTGGCACATTATATTACAATTACAAAGACATCGAGAAAATGTTAAATGGCAAAGGATAATTTATTATTAAGAAAATGAATTACATAAAACATCTTACAGGCTTCTATGAAAAGGTGGCTCAGGATAATACACTTAATCCCACACACATCAGCCTGTACTTAGCATTATTCCAATTCTGGAATTTCAACCGTTTCCGAAATCCGGTCAGTATTTCACGTGATGAGGTGATGCGAATCAGTAAAATCCATTCAAAAGCCACCTACCACAAATGCCTGAAGAATCTGCATTCTTCGGGCTATATTGATTATCGGCCGTCTTATAATCCGTTTACAGGAAGTCAAGTTTTTATGCTGGATTTTGCTGGGGATTTGAGATGTATTCCTAAGCAGAGAAAAACATAATTGTGAATGTCAATGACTAAAATAAATATTTTATAATAATTATTTTATCTAATCATAATTTTAATAAATTTATAGAGTTTCGAGCTTGTTTTATTAGAGAATACGGAAAACCGTAATTTTTAATAAATATAAATTTTTAAATTTATTAAATGATATTATCATCAGTATATATTATTGACCATTTCTTATTTGAGGATGCTCAAGTTTTAAATTTTGGCGGACATAACTTTTATTCATTTTCAATAGATAAAGATTTGAAAAAAATATATGTTACAGTCACTCAAAATCAATCTTATATTCCTGAATTTTGGAATAAAAACATTCAGAACATTTCTGCAATAGTTGGGTCTAACGGAACAGGTAAAACAAATATCCTGAAAGCTATAAATAAGTCTTATAAGGATAAAACAAAGAGCATTTTTATTTACGAAGATGTTTTAGAAAATGACAATATAAAACTTGTTATACATAACAGAACAGCAGATTTTGCGGATGAAAACAGAACACTTGAAGGTTCTGAATATGAAATTATTTTAACTAACGTTGAAAACTATGTTCTCTATAAAGCAGAATCCGTAATACCGTTATACTATTCTGCCATTTACGACACGTCAATTCCAGATTTCTATTCATTATTGCCACTAGAATCAGGAAGTATTAGCAAAAATCTTTCTAATATATATTCTGACACTATTTTAAAGCAAGTTGCTTTCTTAAATAATCCAGTTAGTAAATTAATAAAACAATCTTTTCCAGATTTTCCTGTCTATAATTTGTTTGAAATCAGTGTGAAAAATTTAAATAAAAGAAATTTCACCCAAGTTTATAGTGATTCTAATATAGGAAATCCTGAGAAAATAGAAACACTTAAAATTAATATCGAAAGTGACTTAATGGAACAAAAATTTGGGAATCCAGAAAGTTTATTAAGGCACTATATATCAATAATTGGTAATGATAATTTATTTGATACTTTACAACAGATTTGGAATTTACCTCAATATAAAAATGAGTTAACTGAGAAATCTCATATTGTTCCTGACTCATCAAACTTTATCAAAAATTTTGAAATAATTATTCTATCTTTTTTAACGTTAAATGACACATTTATTATCACCGGAAGCAATGGAAGATTTGATTTTAATAAAATATTAGAGTCTTCAAATTTTGAAGAGTTTCTAGATAATTTTTTGAAAAAATACATAATCAGCCAAGATAAAATTTTTGAGAGTAATGAAAGCGATATTAAGCTTGAGAACTCGAATGAATTGATTAAAATTATTTCTTCAGCGTATGAAAGAATCACTCAAGTTAATGGTATCGATACATCGATGTTTAGAGATAAAATGCTTAGAGATATTGAAGGCTTACATAATATATTAGATTTCTATAAATTAATAAACGAACTTCAAATCC
Source organism: Chryseobacterium sp. HNCC26DJ238 (assembly GCF_057180465.1). Lineage (NCBI taxonomy): Bacteria > Pseudomonadati > Bacteroidota > Flavobacteriia > Flavobacteriales > Weeksellaceae > Chryseobacterium > Chryseobacterium sp. HNCC26DJ238. Next base: position 38,928 of record NZ_JBXUGI010000003.1, on the reverse strand, counting down.
ATAAAGAATTATCAAGCCTTAATTTTTTTATCAATAATGAAGAGATAGTTGAAAGCTCAGAGTTATTTTTTGCTTTATATTCTAAAGTTGTTGATTATTTCAGTAATATTCCCGGTATAAATCCGGATTTTTTGGAGGTTAGAACTGATATTAATCTTTCATACGGAGAAAAGTGCTTACTAAATCTATATTCTACGATGTTTAATTTTACAGTAAGTAATGATCATACTAGGAAAAGAGAAAATTACCTTGTAATATTAGATGAAGCAGATTTAGGCTATCATCCTATGTGGAAAAGAAAATTTGTAGACGCTTTAAACAATACTCTACCAATAATTTTTGAAGAATTAACCCCATTGATTTTCGAAGGTAATTCTTGGCTTCCAAATCCACTTTATTCAATTCCTAATATTCAAATAATATTTACTACTCACGATCCATTATCATTATCAGATATACCCAATAATAATGTTATCTACCTCAAGAGAAATCATGGTTTTACAAAGGTTCTTGAATTTGATGATATCCAGCGTCCAACCAAAACTTTTGGAGCCAACATTAGTGATTTGATTGCTGATTCTTTTTTTGTTACGGATGGCTTGATTGGAGATTTTGCTAAAGAGAAAATTGAGAATATTATTATTAAATTAAATCAATTAATAGAACGTAAAAATACTAATCAAGTTATTGATATTACAGAGGAGGAACGAGATAAAATTTACAAAACAATCAGTATTATAGATGAACCTATTATTAAAAATAAATTGATAGAAATGTACAATTCTGTCTTTGACATCGCTATTGAAAATGAAATCCAAGAACTTGAAGAAAGAATTAAACATCTAAAAAAATTAAAAGGCAGTCAAAATGATTAGTATTAGAGAGTGCGTTACAAAAGCAGATTTACGAAAAGTAAAAGATAAACATATCAGTTTTGTCTCCAAAGAAATTGAAAAAAGGATAGATTTTTATATAAATTTATTTGAATCAATTAATTCTTTTAGTACAGGTACAAAAGAAATTACTATAAAAAATGCAGTTAATAAGTTTATTCATGTAAAACAATATAATCCTTTTATTAAAATAATTTTTGCTGATCAAAAAAAATTTGATGAAACTAAATATTTAAATTTAAAGAAAACTCTACTTTTTAAAGCAGCAGCTCAAAATATTAATCTAGTTATAGAAAAACTAAAAAAATTAAAGTCTAAATATAAATTAATTATTGGCTTAGATTTAAGCTTAGCTAGTCAAATCAAGTTAGATTATTATAATAATTTAAGAGATATTTATTTTGAACCAATAGATTTTCTATTAAAAAAGATCTTTGATTACGAAGAATGGTTTGAAAATATTGCTCCTGATAAGGACTGGGGGCCTTATCAACTTACTCAAAGTTTAGGAATAAAGGTTTGTAGCTATTGTAACCGACAATATACATTTAGTTTATCAAAAGGTAAAAATAAAATTACCCGACCAGAATTAGATCATTTTTTACCGAAAAATGAACACCCATTATTAGCTTTAAGCTTTTTTAACCTTATTCCGTCTTGTACAATCTGTAATAGAGATTGTAAGGGTAAAGTGTCTTTCTCTTATACAGATTATTTTTCGCCGTACGAACCAAATCCAAAACATGAATTACTAAAGTTTGACTATATTCCAACTTCATATTTAGGTTCAATTGGCGAAACAGACGAAATAAAAGTTTTTGTCAAAAATGATGGAGCCAAACTTGAACCAGGCTTAAAAAATAAACTAGACAATACTTCAAAGATATTTGAGCATAATACAATCATAAACGAACACAAAGATATTGTTCAAGAAATAATACGAAAAAGACATATTTCTAATGATAGTTATATTCAATCTCTTCAAAAAGCTTTTCCTGAAGCTAAACTTACACTCGAAGAGGCATATAGATTAGCGTATGGTAATTTTTATAATGAAAAAGAATTTAACAAAAGACCTTTAGCAAAATTGACTAAAGACATTGCAATTTCTATTGGAGCCTTAAAAAAATATTGTAAATAATTATGAGTCTACAAATAATTGCTATAAAACCTTTAAAAGAATGTAATTCTGAATATTTAAAACTTTTGAAAGAAGATTTTATTTATTATTTCTACAGAGAGTTTTCAATAAATCCAAATAGCGATGAAGTTACTTTTAACAGTAAAAGTCCCGAAGGATTATACAATATAGTTAATCTAAATAATAAAGAAATAAAAGTTAATATTTCGGCAGTTTCAGGTAAAAATGGCTCTGGAAAAAGTACTTTAATTGAACTATTATTCCTTGCTATTAATAACTTTTCGTATAGGTTTAACAAGAAGAATAAAAAAGCAAATTTAACTTATGTAAATGATGTAAAAGTTGAGCTATATTTTAAAACTATTGAAACAGTAAGCAAAAAAGAAATTGTAAGGTTTTATAAATTAAAAGTTTATGACGATACAGTTGAGATTAATCAATATAAAAAAATTGGAGATAAATTCGTTATTGGAAGAAAGATTGAGGAATCAAGTTTCAAATTAAAAAATTTCTTTTATACTGTTACTATTAATCATTCTCATTATGCATATAATACTGATGAAATGGGAATTTGGTTGGATGGATTGTTTCATAAAAATGACGCCTATCAAACTCCCCTGGTATTAAACCCTATGAGAACCAGAGGAGATTTTGAAATTAACAAAGAGAATCATTTGGCAAAGTCACGACTCATTGCAAATTTAGTAAGGCCATCGACAAAGTTTGATTTCAGAAAACTAACGGATTATTTAGAAGCAACAGAGTTTAAAATTACTCTAAATGATACTAAGAAACATAAAGTTATTTATAATCTACCTATCAAAAATAGTGAAAAGAAGGAAGAAATTAATCTTCAAAATCTAAACATAAATGAAGATTTAGTTTATAGAAAACTTAATAAGTATTACAAGTTTAAATATGATAACAATTCTAAAGAAGAACTTCAAATTGCTTTTGATTATTTAAAATATAAATTGGTAAATATTTGTGTAACTTACTCTGATTATGAAAAATATTTTCTAAAAGAGTTGAAGAACTTTGATGAAAGGCTATTAGACGATTATTTTAAAAGACTATTTGATGAAGATCAAAGTCACATAACATTTAAATTAAAACAACTACTAAATTATTTACGTTTCATTGATTACGCTGGTAGTATAAAACTTATCGAAGAGCAAAAAATTCCAGTAAAATCGATTTCTGATTTTATTGCTAATATTAAAAATGAAAAAAAATATTTTCAAATCAGTTTTATAGAATTGATTCCTCCCTCAATTTTTAGTATTGATATATTATTAAAAACAAATAAAGGTAAACTTACTGAATTTAAAAAATTAAGTTCAGGTGAAAAGCAAATGATTTATTCAGTAAGTTCAATTCTTTATCATTTAAGTAATTTAGACTCCGTAAAAACCACAGCTACTAAAACAGCATATAACAATATAAATATTATACTCGAAGAAATTGAACTATACTTCCATCCGGAAATGCAGCGCAATTTTATAAATCATATTCTTAATAGTATTTCTGGGATACAATTAAATAATATCAAAACAATTAATTTTTGTTTTGTAAGTCACTCTCCTTTTATACTCTCAGATATTCCTCATCATAACATAATGTTTTTGGAAAATGAAGAAGATGAAGCAATTCAACTCTTTGTGGAAAAATCAACATTTGGTGCTAATATTCACGATTTATTAAAAGACGGTTTTTTTATGGACAAGGGCTCTATTGGAGAATTTGCAAAAAACAAAATTTCAGAGACTATTAATTGGCTTAATGATTTGAAGGATAAAAAAAACAGAATAGAAGAGTTAGACAATCTTAAAAAATTAAATACAAGACAAATTATTGAAAAAAGACAGGTTAGTGAAGTTATTAGAAGCCTTTCCTTCGCAAACAAAGATCACTTAGAACTTATCAAAATAGTCGACGAACCAATTATCAAGAGTAAGTTACTAGAAATGTATTCTGAGATTTTCAGTAATGACGAAAGAATAATTTATTTAGAAAAAGAGAAGAATAGAATTGAGGAAGAAATCAAAAAATTAAAGAGTGAATAAAGAAACCAATCCAAACTTTGACTTCGTCAAAATACTAAACGAAGACAAAACGTATAAACTTCTTTTCCCAGAAAGGGAAGTGGGATTGGCTATTGTTCTAATTTTTGAGAAAATTGAAAACAAAATCTTTGAGGATGGTAAATTCACAGAAAAAGATTTACATGAAGCATTTGAACAGATTTATATAACCAAAGAGCGCTATCCTAAAGAAGTATACAGTGAGCAGATAATGAACTTACAAGAATACTTCTTGGATTATGACCAACAAACTCAAAAGTACTATTTCAAAGATTATGCATATAAGTTTTGTAAACACGCAAAAGAAACTTTACAGGGAGCCTTTAACCCAACCCGAATTCAGAAAATCTGTATTCATCTGACAAACACTTTAAGAAACTCTAATGATCTTAAATTTTGGTTAGAAGATGAGTTTAAGAAATACGAACCCGACTTAAGAGAACAAATAGACTTTCTTGATCGCCAGATTTCTCTATCAATAGACGACTTAAAGAAAGAAACCAATCTGTTAAACCAAAGCTTTATTGATGTTTTGGTAGCAACCGAAGATAGTTTGACAAAGTCCCAATCTCATGTAAAAGAATTACGATCCGCTTATTCAGAAACCAAAACTATGAGAGGTTTATTAGAACAGAAAGACAATTCTGATAATGATATTAACACCTTGATTTCTGAGGTACATTCTTTCATTAAATATATCAATGACCGATTAAATTCAATTGACCGTAAATTAGACAGGATTCAGCCTAAAATTCGCCAACTTTTTTCAACTTTAAACAAGCCTGCCTTCAATTCGAAAATTGAAAAATTTATTTCATTTCTTCTTAAGAATAGCGTACTGGATAATAAAAAAAATATTATTTTTACTCAGGGCATTCCCTGTCCAGTCATACATATACCTACACCGAATTTTACCATAATTAGTAGAGATAAGGAACTGTTTCCGCCTAAACCAAAAGAAAGAAAACAGTATAAACAGAACGAAAAAGTTATTCGTGAAAACAAGGAAAGAATGCTTGCTAAAATTAAGGAAATTGATACGATTCGAAAATGGGAAAATTTTATTTTATCTGAAATAGCATTGAGAGACCAACTTAATTTGTCTGACGTATTTTTTAGAATTTTAAAAGAAGAAAACAATAGCCAGATAGCCGTAACGGTTCTTTTTAACTTGATAAAACATATATACGGTAATCCTGAAAAATTACAGTTAATTACAGAAAAATCATTAGTGACAAATGATGAATTTAAAAATGTTTCACTATGGAAAATGTTGATAACAAAGCTACAGTAAGTGATTTTTTATATGCAGAAAATGCAAAAGAATTTTTTGCAGAAATAGATTATCTTTTAAAAGATGGAATGCACTTTCAGAAACAAAGTAATCAGATTCGTTATTTTAATTTTATCGATAAGAACATTGACAGTCTAAAGCTTTATTATCAGGATTTTTTTGATGTAGAGCTTTCTGAAGGAGGTGAAAAACCAAATAATTATTTCTTTTTAGATTTTTATGGTAATAGTCGTGGAAACATATCTCCACGACATAGGGAAATATTGAAAAGTGAGTATGTAATCATTGGTTTTATAATCTATAAAATCATTTATATTGATAAGGAAATAGATTTAGATTCAGTTCAAAAGCTAAAAGAAAAAATAAGAATTGAATATGAAGACTTTAAACCAGGAATATATAGGCTAATTGCAAAATCAAGAAATATTACTCCGGGAAATCTTAATGATAATGCAATAGACAATACAATACAATCAGCATTGGAAGAGTTTAGAAAAATTGGCTGGATTGAATTAAGTAAAGATGAGTTTGGCTTACTTCCGGCTTTTGACAGGCTGATAAAGGTTTATGAAGAGTATATTCTGAATATTGATGAAACACTAAATGAATTGAAATGAAAGACTATCCAAGAATAAAAAGGTTATCTACTTTGGGAATTGTTCATCATCAGAATTTTGATTATGAATTCAGTTCTTTCAGAACAGATTTTGTTGGAGAAGGAGGAGCAGGAAAAAGTATGATTTCCGACCTTCTGCAATTGATTTGTGTGGGAACAAAAGCATTTCATTCTCCAACAAAAGGTACCGGGCCAAGAAATCCACAAACGATGGTGCTACGAACTGAAGGTAAAGGAACAGATATGGGATATGCATTTATCAATATTGAAAAGGATGAAAATCAATATTTGGTTATAGGTATTTATTTGGAGAGTTCAGGCACTTCTAATATGTTTATTATTCAGGACGGAAATAATTTTGAGACGGATACTCAGTTGATTCCATTTTCGAAATTGTTGGGTGTTGAGGATTTTCAAAAGAACAACATCATTTTTCCAATTAATGAATTAAAAGAACACATACAGAATAATCTAAACCTTACTTGTGTATCTTGGGAAAGAACAGCTAATTATCATAAGATACTTTTCAACAATAAAATATTACCAATAGATCTTTCGCTCAACAGTAAAACTTTAGATAATTATGCTAAAATCATACAGGCTTTTTCCAGAGAATCTTTAGATGTTAGTAAAAGCTATAGTTTACAATCTTTCTTATTTGGAGATGATAAAGAACAAGAATTAATTAAAAAGTTTTATGATACCGTAGAAGAATTACAAGAAGACACAAGACAGTTTGAAAATAATTTGGAAGAAATAGAGTCGTTAACCATCAAACAGACTCAACTTAGTAAGTTACTGGATTTAAAAACTACAAAAGAAGATGCTCAAATATTATATTTAAAATCTTCCTACAAATACTATATAAATCAAATTTCCATAAACTCGAATAAACTTCAAACTCTGTTAAGTGATTATTATCACAGTCTACAATCATTTCCTTTGTTGAAAGAAAATGTTTACGAAAAAATCACTTGGATAAAAAAAGAGTTAGAAAATATAGAATCAAAATGGGAAGAAGCTTTTAAAGCTAAAAATGAATTGGATAGTAAAATATTTAAAAGAAAAAAATTCTTCTCGTGGATGCTGGCGTTTAATTGTTCACAAGAAGAGCTTATAGAAAAGTTCAATAAATACCATAAATCGAAAGATACTATAAACAAAATAAAAGAATTAGAAGAAATTTTAAAATCTAAAAATATTCTTACTGCATTCAAAAGTAATGAGTATAAGGAGAGAAATATCGTCAATCAAATTGATAAACAACTTGAGAAGTTAGAAAGAGATTTAGAACTTAAGAATAAACTCAAAGCTTTAAATAATATTGATGACAAAAATTCTTTGGCTCATTGGGCTTTAGAATCATCAAGTGAACTAAACTTGAATCAGGAAGCCATTATTCGTAAATATCAGAATGAAGGTGTTAAAATAGAAACTCCGGTTGATTCCTCCAAAAGATATATTCCCACTCCTGAAGCGTTACTAAACAATATTGTTGTATATAAAATTGAAGATAAGGCGTTTTGGCTTAATCTTAACGGTGTTATTGAATTTTTTTCAACGGATTTTTCTCCAATTTTCAATACCCAAGATAAAAGTAAGATAAAGGAACATTTTGAAAAAGAAACTACAAGTATTCTAAGTGATATTACAAGCTTAGAAAAAGAGATAAAAGAAAAAACAATTTTAAAAAATGTTTTCGAGAATTTAGAAAACCCCGATGGATATCTAAAAGCGTGGAATACTCAAACAGATTTGGAAGACCAACTTGAGACTCACGAAATGTACGATATAAATACAGAAGATTTCTTAGAATATTCCAATCTCTATACTCAAAATTCCATTGAGGAAGTTTATAAACAAAGTAAAGCGGTTTATTCTGAATTAAATATCAAGAGAAGCAATTTAATAACCCTCAAAGATAATTTAACAAGAGATTATGAAAACTTCTTTACGCCAGAGACTAGTCAAGAGATAGAAAATATTAAAAATAATCACGGTTTTGCTTTCGAAGAAAATTTTGACAAAAAACATTTTTTCTCTTCTATGTTAGATACTGAAGATTATTATAAAGAGTTCAATAAGATTTATCTTCAGGAAAAATCAAAATATGACACAACGGAAGATATCATTAAATTGGATAAAAGAATTGTAGAATTGACTTCAAACAAAAATGAGATATATTCACAAAATATTGATGCTTTAAAGGATATTTCCGATTCTTCAGAGGAGTTAACCCAGCAACCAATAGAAGAATTTAAAAACAATTATGATTCAACAAAAAATAATTACGATTTAGAATATAACCTCTTAGTTAGACAGTACTTAAAAAATAATGTAAATCGCTTCGAAAATACTGGAGACTTCCAGTCTTTATGTGAAGAGATTTTGCCATCCGAAATTTTGAATGACATTACCATATTAGAAAAAGAAGTTATTGAAAAAATAGGTAAACATCTTAAAGACATTAACTTAAAGAACCGGAGATTAAATAGTCGAAAACTTCAAAAACTTGCCGTTATCGTTGAAGAAGTATCCAGTGAAGTAAGTGACCAAAGAAATGATATCAGATTAATCAATAATTTTCTTAATTCTAGCGAAAAAGAAATAACAGGAGGTCACATAGTAAGTCTAGAGGATTTTAGTGAAGATTCATTTTCTTCTGGATGGATGAATACTTTTACCGATAATATTACTAAAGATTTTGAATTAGGTTTGGATGATTCATTATTTGAATCAGAAAAAGGAATTTCAAATGATTTGGAAAGATTTCCTTCTTTAAAAGAAAAATTATTAGAAGCATTTTACAGATCGGGTGGTTCGAGAAACTTAAAGCCAAAAATTGAAGAACTATTGAATCCGAAATCGTATTATAATGTAAAATTTTCAATTAAAACAAATCAAGGGAAAAAGAACGATGGCAGTACGAGTCAGGCGTATGCTGCGATTGCTTTATTATGTATTGCGAAATTATCTTTATTAAATAAACAATTAAAAAATAAATTTATTGAATCTATTCGGTTTATGGCTATTGATGAAGCAGAAGGTTTAGGAAGTAATTTTGATATGCTTTACAAAATTGCTCAAGCAAATGACTATCAGTTGCTGTCTCTATCTATTAATCCTAATAAAATTGATATAGAAAAACAAAACATATACTTACTTCATAATAGTCGAGAGGATGAAAAAGTTAATTATGATCCAATACCTATTTTTGGATCAACATTCAATAATTTATAAATTATGAGAAGCATTGAATGGAAGCATTTAAAAGGTCTTCATCAACTTTATGAAAATGGAAAGACTAAATTAAAAATTCTCAATAACGAGTATATTAATTTAGTACTGTTCAAGCAAAAAAAACTAATTAAGTTCCAAGAAGGAAATCATTCTGTTGTAATGGTTACTAACAAAAAAAGATTTGCAGATTTTTATGAGCAGAATTATTTAAAAACCTATAAATACTATGATGATTTTTTTACAGATTCCGGTATAGAAAATAACGCAAAGAAAACTTTCACAGAAGAAGATTTAAAAGCATTGGTCTTCATTTATTATAATAGAGAAGAGCTTAGAAATAATCTTACGACTCAAAAGAAATTCTCTGCGCAAGTTTTTAAATATGAAAATTCTAAATATTTGGAGAATAAACCAAGTTTGAAAAATGCTGTTTTACAATTGTTAGAAATTAACGTATTTCCAGAAGTAGATCCCAAAAATCAGCAATGGAGATTTATTGTCGATTGTTTAGATCCTAAATTCGTAGTATTATGCGAAAATCTTGATTGTCTTAAAGTGCCTATAGAATATCAGGAAAACAATATAGAGTTATGGTATGTAGGCGGAAATAATACAAAACCTTTAATACATATTTCACAAGACAAGTTAAACCTTCCGATTTATTATTTCTGTGATTGGGATTATAATGGTCTAAGTATTTATTCTCGGATAAAACAGATATTTAATGATAAGAACAAGAATATTGAGATAATACAGCCACTACCAAACGCCAAAAGGTTACCTGTTTCCGTAAAGCATCATAAAAGTGAATGGAATAAAGCTGATTTTTCCAATTTGACAAAGAATCATTTCACAGAAACTCAAGTTGAATTAATTAAGGAACTTATAACAAATGATGAATGGATTGAGGAGGAGTCTATGGATTTAATAGCAATTATGAAGGAAATCAATATTTAATATATAGTAAACAAAATGGAGCAAATATATAATTCAGATAAACCGATTGATGATAAAAATAAGGATCGATTTAACAGAAATAAATTTTCTTCTAGAATATCTCAAACCATAATCAATAGAAAAAGTGATGAAGGATTAGTCATAGGACTATATGGAGTTTGGGGTGAAGGTAAAACTTCAGTACTTAATATGATTCAAAATGATTTAGAAGAGAAGGATGATATTTTTGTGGTAAAATTTAATCCTTGGAGATTTAAAGATGAAGATTCTCTGATCTTAAATTTTTTGAAAAATATTTCAATCGTACTAGATAGGGATTTAAATAATGCTAAAGAAAAATTCGTAGGATTTATAAAAAAGTATGGGATTGGAGTCGGAGTAGGTGTGCTAAATATCGATTTGACCAAGATTGGAGAAGCTCTTTCTGATACAGAATTGGAGAAATTAAAAGATCGAGTAAATGCATTTTTAAAAGAAAGTAAGAAAAAAATTGTTATAATTATTGATGATATTGATAGACTGGATAAGCAAGAATTATTTTCATTGTTTAAGCTAATTAAATTGACTGGAGATTTTTCAAATACATATTACATATTATCTTTTGATGATGAAATGGTTGCTTCTGCGATTGGAGAAAGATATGCTTCAGGAGATAAATTATCAGGATATAATTTTTTGGAAAAAATTATTCAAGTTCCTTTGAGAATACCACAAGCACAATCACAAGATTTACTAAATTATACTTTTGAGTTATTAAATAATGCATTTTCGGAAAATCAACTGGATCTACAAACTGAGGAGGCTCAAAAAATTGGGTCATTGATATCTCAAAATATTCTTCCAAGAATAAAAACGCCTAGACTAGCCATTAGATATGCGAATTCACTATCTTTTCTAATACCACTATTAAAAGGAGAAGTAAATAATTCAGATTTAATATTGTTTGAAGGAATTAAAATCTTTTATCCGGAATATTATCAATTTATTAAAAATTATCCCACATATTTTATTGAGTCTTACTATGGATATCGAGACTCTAAAGATAATGCTAAGGCTGAAGAATTAAAAAAAGAACTGGAAAAAAAAAGTTCATCATACTCAAATAATGACAAAAAGGCAATTGAAAACTTACTGAAAGAATTATTTCCTTATACAAAAGAAGTTTTTGAAAACTATAGTTTTAGTAATGGTGACATTCGCTGGGAGAAGGAGAAAAGGATTGTATCACCCAAATACTTTAATAGATATTTTGTTTATAGTGTATTAAATGATGAAATTTCGGATGTATATTTTGATGAATACATTAAGTCTCTTACAGCAAAAAGCTTTGAAGAACTATCTAAGGAAACACTAGAAATAATTAAGAGAATTGGCCCTAATGATTTTTTAAGTAAAATTAGCTTCTATGAAGAAAAACTAAATTGGGATGAAAAGAAATGTCTTGTAAATCTGATAGCAGATTCACAAGATCAATTTGAGGGAATGAAAGGAGGGACATTTATGTTTGGATTTCATAACCCAAGAAAGGAAGCTGGAAGATTCATTGCCAGAATGCTTCAATCTCAAAATGATGAAAACGAAAAGCTTATTTTAGCTCAATCTTTATTAAAAATAAATATTCCGTTTACTTTTTCAAGCGAATTAATGTGGTGGTTTAAATATGGTAAAACAAATGGAATTCCAACATTTATTGGAAGTGATTTACAGAAATTAGAAAGAGAATTCATTGAACGAATCCTAGAAGAAGCATCACTTGATAATAGTAATATTTTTATAAAATTTGAAATTTCAATTTTCGCAGTACTTGACTATTGGTACGATTATGATAAAGACCAAGTATATCAATATTTTGAAAAGAACCTTTTAGAAAATAATAAAAATATTAGTAGAGATATAATAAATGCTCTCACAAGCACTATATATATTTCATCAAATCCAGAACCTTATAAAGTTGATTTTAAAAAGGATTCTTATGAATTATTGAAAAAATATTATGATGTAGATAAATTATATGATGCTTTAATGGCAAATTATAAAGAAGAAATTGAAGAAGCAACTGTGCAATTTTTTGATATGGATGAAGGCCAAAATGAGTATAATGCAATGAGACAATTTGTTCATTGGTATAATGAAGATAAAAATAATTTGATCGAAGATAATAATCAATAATCTATTAGAGAACTTAATGGAAAATAGTCTTGGCAAAATTCAAATAGATGATAAGGTTTATTTTGCCGAATTGCAAACAAACCTTAAAGATGTTTTTAACCTTAAAATTTTAGAATTTGAATATACAGGTAGAATCAAAATTGATATTTGTATAGGATTTTTTGAGAATTTTGGTGAAATTACTTTAATCGCGGGAACAATTGGCTCAGCATCAGTCGGAGGTTTAGAGATTCATAGTTTTAAATTTGAGTATCTTATAAAAGGTGTTCATTTTCTTAAAATTGAAGATATAAAAGCTAATATTGTTAATTTTGAATCAGAAATTTTGAAAAAGGTATTTACTGATTCAATTCTTGATTTTGAGGGTAATCACAAGGAATTATCACTTAAACCGATAAAACTCGTAAATTCTTCCAGAATTAAAGTTAATTATTACAATGGTAAGAGAACAAGCTGGGAACGAAAACTTAAATATGCCGTTACTCAATATAAATATTTAAATGTAAAACATCTTGGAGGAGCAATAAATATTTGGGACTTGTGCAGATTGTTGGACAGAATTAAAGATTTATTCTACCTTATCGGATTTTCTGATGAAGAGTCAGATATTTATACATTCTTATACTATAATGGAAGAATTAAACAATATTTTGAACTTTTCGGTTGGAATTATAATATAAAACCTTCAAGATTTACCTATTTTAAAACTTACAATTTAAATTTTTTAGAACTTATTAGCCCAAATTCTATTTATGAATGGATTTTTAATGAAGAATATCAAAAATTATTTAAATTATTATTTGAAAAACATTTTTTGAAAGTTCATCATAGAGAATTGTCTTTTATAAATTCAGTATATGTTTTAGAAAGGTTTCACAGAAAGTTTATGCTGAAAAGTCTTCTTTTGATAAAAGAATAAAATATTTTCGTCAATTATTTGAACAGCTTTTACCTGAAAGAATCGATGTTAATCAATATTTAAACAAAATTGAACAAACTCGACATAATATTTCACATTTTGAAGATAAAAACAATGTGTTTAAAGGAATTGATTTATACTACGCATCTATATATATTGAGATTGTTATAGTAATTTCAATACTTGAAAAAATTGGAATAAAATCTGAGCAAATTATTTCTCTAACTACATTTTCTAAAGAACATATTGACGGTATGTATTTGCATAATAAAAACTTGGAATATACTTTTCCATCCGAATTGTTTAAATGATTTATGAATAAAAGTAACAATTTAGCTTGAATATAAGCGAATTATTAATATGTCTGAAAAATTTCAAATCTAGATTGGCAACTAAAAAAATAAAACAGAAAACAAAGATATTCGCTGACAAGTCCAATAGCTAAATTTCCATAAGGCTTTCTTTTTTTTCTTCTTTTCTTTTAAAAATATTTCAACGGTGAATCTCAGGCGCAAAGAGACGGATTAAATTCCTAGTTTTAACTCAAAAAACTTGTTCAAAATTTAGCAATCTTTACTTGCAAATCCGAACGGAAATTTCTACTTTTACTACGTAAAATTTTTATATTGGATTTTACCGCTTTTTGCAAATGCCCTATTTAAGGCCTTTCACAAGATGCTACAGCGAAATGCTTATCAATAAAAGGACGGGAAGAAGTTACAAAAACCCTCTCTCTCCCGTTGGTTAAGAAATTAAAATAAGAAGCCTTTAAATACAACCAATTTAAAGGCTTTTTTTGTGTTTATGATTGATCTAAAAAACTAATCAAGTATTATAGAAAAAAGGGCTTTCTGCTAATTTTTTGATTAATAAAGGGTATGTCAGAACCTTAAAAATAAATAATGAAACATTATCGCCAATTTTTATTATACTATTTTTCAGCCTATCACTAACAGACTGTAACAAAACTTCGGTAAACGGAGATTTTAGTATTTCAGAATTTAATACTTTAATCTCAGGAACAGGAAGTTTTAATGTACGACATGCTTTTGAAATGGATAACAAATTTTATACTGAAAAAACATACGATTTTGTGTATGATACTTTTGTATGGAAGAAAGAAATTTATGATTCACGGCAGTTTAGGGAGTTAGGGCTTCCCCTGTATTGGACAAAAGTCAATCTTACTTTTTAGAATCATAAAAAAGTAGTCGGAGATTCATTAATCCTGATAAAAAATAACAGGAAATTTATTTTTAAAAGAGCGAAAACGACTGAATCATAAATACACGAAAGTGAAGTTGCGAAAGGGCTCTATAGTATTTACTGAGATTTTTCTACAGTGATCTCATTACACTCTTTGACTATGAAGTATGACCACTCAATCTAAAAAGCGAAACTTTACATCTGAAAATAAGTGTGTTTGTATTTATTTATTATTGGCCTGGAAAATTAAACACTGAAAAGTAATGGGTCATGGATACTGCAGGACCAAAAAAGCGTAATGAGTTGAATCGAAACATACTAAAAGAATCATTACTCCGTTATATACAATACAGTCCTGTAATGTACAGGAAATTTCAATATTCTCCTTATTCCAACACACGATTTTAGCATATCTGTTTGTTCGCATAAAGTAGATCAATCATGATACAGTATGTCACAAAAATTAAAATTCTCATCTGCCTCCGGTTCCCGTTTTTATGCAACCGTACGAAGCAGGGTAGAGCAGTATTTCAGTCAGCATCAGATAAGTCAGCATGCCAATAACCGAATGTGGGGCAAAGCTGTCTTTTTCCTTATGGGATTCACGGGAATTTACCTTATCATCATTTCCGGGCTTTTACCCCTTTGGATGCTTTTGCCATTGTCAGCATTGCTGGGAATATTCAGTGCGTTTGTAGGGTTCAATGTGTGTCATGATGCGATCCATGGTGCACTCTCAGGCAATAAGAAAGTCAATAAAATCTTCGGATTTATTTTTAATCTGGTCGGCGCCAATCCATACGTCTGGAGTATTACCCATAATGTGGTTCATCATACCTATACCAACATACCGGGACACGATGAGGACATTGAAGTCGCACCGGGATTGATCCGGATTGCTGAAGAAGACGAGGTGAACCCTATTCAGCGGTATCAGCACTGGTATGCTTTTCCGCTTTACAGCCTGGCCTCGCTGTCGTGGGTATTTCGTAAAGATTATGTAAAGTTTTTTCAGAAAAAAATCGGAGCGCATCAGAGTAAACATCCCAAACTTGAATATTTTAATTTATTTTTCTACAAGGCACTTTATTATTTTCTGTTTATTGTATTGCCATTACTGGCGCTGGATGTAAGTTGGTGGCAATTTCTGATCGGTTTCCTGCTTTTACATATTGCCCAGGGGCTGACGATGGGATTGGTTTTCCAGCTGGCTCACGTAGTTGAAGGAACCAATTTCCCGGTGCCCAACGAAACCGGACAGATAGAAGAAGCCTGGGCGGAGCACCAGATGCGTACAACGGCAAATTTTGCAACCCATAATAAGCTCGCCGCATTTTTTCTGGGTGGGCTGAACAGGCAGATCGAGCATCACCTGTTTCCTAAAGTCTGTCACATCCATTACGGGGAAATTTCGGTTATTGTGAAGAAGACTGCATTAGAGTTTGATCTTCCCTACATCGAAAATAAGAGTTTTTCATCGGCACTGCGGTCGCATTTTCTAACGCTCAGAAAATTTGGTAAAGAAGCTGCAGTTAATTGACCGTTGGGTAATCAATAAGTGTAATCGTACCATGAAATCAGCATTTTAGGCAGAATGTTTTATAAGCATTTGCTTTTATTGTTTGGGATATCCGGACGATTTATTGTCTACCTGTACAAATAAAATAAAATGAGGTGTTAAATATTTTTTTTTATGATTTTTATCATTACTTATTTTAACGAACGGTTATTTCCCACTTCACGCTTTGGCTATCCATAATTCTTAAACCGGGCTCTCTGTACCGGTTTCTTTTTATTCGTACTTTATTGTGAAGTCGGTAAATCAAAATCTTCGGTATCATTCCATCTGCTGTAATAGTAGTAAACCAATTCCCGTTCAGGTAAATAACGGAGAATAAAATGTATACAAAATGGCAATCAGTTTTTGAGAAAACTATTTTCCTGTCATCTGTTCTTCTGTTTTTGCTCCTGATGATTATTGTGTTCAGAATGATATTTTTTCAAATATAGTAGAGAAATAGCAATATCTCTTACTTCGGGAATTACAGAAAAATGCACAGAAACTTTGTTATGCTGGTAATCGGAAGGTTTACTGATTCATATAGATGAATTCATGAAGCAGCATCCAGTATCAGGAGCTTAACTGTCATCAATACTTAAAGCCGTTCCTGCTCTTCGGTTTTTTTACTGCTGGACTTCATCATTTCGCCACCAAAATGGTATTTAAACGAGAGCCCGATAATTCTTGAATACGGTTTGTCATTATACCTGTAATCTGTAATGTCGGATAGGGATCGGGCTCTATACCTATTCGTATTAAATACATCGTTTACAGATAACTGAGCCACCAGTTTTTTATCCATAAAATACTTTTTAATACCCAGATCAATACTACCTGTAGGCTTTGTGATATAGATGCCTCTCAGCTCTGATGAGTAGAAATAAGCAGCAAGATTAATGCTGAAATCAGAAGATAGTGACAAGTCCTGCTGCAGGGAGGCTGATAATGCCCATAGTTTTTTGATTTGGTCACCCTTTGACTGCGATATGGGATAAGAAGTATGACTCAGTTCAGAGAAAAGCTGGATTTCCCAAAACGGGAAAGGCTTAAACGGTACAGATGCCGTAAAGTCAAAACGATGGCGTTTACCGAAGTTGTCACTTTGGCTTTTAATACTAACCCCATTATCATCAATAATGAGTCTTCTGTTAATATAATTGACACTTTGGTTGTATGATGCCGAGAAAATATATTTGCTTTTCAGACTGTAGGAAAGTGATGAAATCCAGGCCAGTTCGGGTACAATTCCGGGGTTTCCGGAATAATAGAAGTAGGGGTCAGAGTACCAGCGGACAGGATTCAGATCTGCATACGAAGGTCGGTTAATTCTTCTGCTGAACGATACATTCAACTTATTACTTTCATTAAGAAACTGACTGATGGAAATTGAGGGAAATAGTGTTATGTATTTCCATCTGTTGGTAATATCCTGCTTAACTGTATAGCCGTATGCATGGGTCTGCTCTAAACGTAAACCGGCATCAAGGGTTGTTTTACCAAAAACTCTTGATCCTGAAACATACGCAGCAGCAATTTGTTCACGGTATTTAAAATGATTACTCATTGCTTCGATTTTCACAAAATTTCCAGCCTGTAAACTATCAAACCTGAATTGGTTATCATTTTCAATTTCAACATACTTAATACCTGTTTTAAAGTTGAATTTTTTAAAAGGCAGATCGGCATCAGCTTTTACAGAGATAATTTTTATAAATCCTGGCTGATGGGATTTCTGTTGGGACTTCTGCTGAAAAGAGCCGTCAGGACTATAATTCCCCGTCACCATCAGTCCGTCTGAAAAATTGCGGTAAGAAGTATGACTGGCATCAGCTGTGATTTTTTTTCCTAAACTGTCCACATCAAACTGATAATTAAAAAGTACAGAATTGTAATGATAGGGTTCGTGAATATTGTTGTCTGAATGAAGATAAGAGTGAAGTTTGCCCATCTTATTAATCCTGTTCAGTATAGTACTGTTGGAGCTTTTAAAATCGTCAAGGTAGCCGTGATAGGCCACACCGATTTTATGTTTTGGCAAAAACTGCCATTCTGTACCAGCCCGCCATGTGTAATATTTGATTTTGTACCTGACCTCACTATCTTTATCCAACTGTAGCAGATTGCCTTTATCGTTTATCGTATTAAGGGTTTTGTTCTGCCGGTAACTGTGCGGAGTGTTGTAATCAAAAGAGCCGTACAAACTTAGTCTTTCAGTACGCAGGCTTGTTGAAAGATTTTGGTTGGTCATCCATAATCTACCGTAAGAAACAGATGAACGCAGATCTACCGCATAGCCTTTTTTCAGAGATCTTTTTGAAATAATATTTATGATTCCCGCATTTCCTGCCGCATCAAATTCTGCGGACGGAGCGGTAATGAGCTCTATTTTTTTGATGTCTTCCGCACTCATTCCTTTCAGGTAATTTGCCAGCTGGCTGCCCGATAGATACGTCATTTTTCCATCAATCATTACACTTACAGCAGAAACTCCGCGAAAAATGATTTCTTCGTTTTGACCGACAGTTACTCCGGGCAGTTTTTTAAGCATATCCAACGCCGTTTGTCCTGTGGTCAATGCAGAATTCTCTACATTAAAAGTCAGTTTACCTTTATCGGCTTCCAGTATTTTCTTTTTACCTGTTATCACGATCTCCTGTACCATTCTGGACTTTTCTTCGAGAAAAATATCCAAAACGTATTCTTTCTGAACTGATGAAATATTAATCGTGTCGCTTGTATAATCATTATAACCGGGATGAGAGAATTTGACTGTATATCTGCTGTTCTGACGTACTGGTAACCGATAATATCCCAGACTGTCTGATTGTATATACTGTTGATCGTTGAGGTTATCTATGTTTTTAATCTCAACCTTAACGTAAGGAACCTCAGCTCGATTATCTTTAACTTTTCCTTTCAGAACAGACTGTTGTGCTGACAAAGACTGGCCTGCAAACATCACCGTTAATACAAAAACGATATGGAAAATAGAAGAACTCACTATTTTTTAATAGATTATGTTATAAGTGTAACTATGTCGAAAAAAAATACTTCTTCTAATCTCCACTGTAATAAATTCTGCCATAAACACATAATTTTTTTAAGATTAATACCATTCAAACAGAACGGGCTGCTTATCTTTAGTTCTTAATTTATTAAAGCAACTGTATTGCAAATATAAAAATTATTTCTTTTATGCAATTATGTTGCGTTATTTTTTTAATAAAATGAAAGGACATGAATTCTGAGCAATTGGAAACTGGAAGTAAAGAAAATCTAAACTTGGAAAAAATTGAATTTGTGGAAAAATTACCGGTTTTTGGTATACCATGTGGGTACAGTCTCATACGTAGTGAATCATATATCATCTTTTAGCTTGTATGTAGCATCTGGAGTTTCATTTTGAAGGCTTCATTTATTCTTCTGGTCATAGCAGACTTCCTGTGTTCTCATTATTATCTGTTAATTCGGAAGGCTTATCACATATACTCTCATTAATCTTCAGAACTGAACTTACAATATCTTTTGTGTTTTGATCAGCTTTTTCTTCTGCAGCGATGGACAATATTCACTGATTGGAATTGGTCGATGGGTGCTGCACAAGTGTAGAACGTAGGTTTTAATGATTCATCTGTTTTACATTCCGGACAGGTATTCGGCTTACTTTTTGCCTCGAAATCAGCAAATACCATCTTATGAATTTTAAATCTCTTTTTTATGTTTCTTCTTTCCTGTTTTTTACCGGAATCACTGCAGTCCAGTGCCGGAGTGATGGGGAGAGTGATGATCCTGCCAATCAGGACGGAGCTGTCGTTTATGCCGCCGGCCGTGAAGATTATAAAGCCAAATACTGGAAAAACGGAAAAGAAGTATTACTGGCAAAAGGTTCCGGCAGTTCTGACGTTATGGGAATGGTCGTTGTAGGGGATGAGGTACACAATGTAGGATATGAAATCAATTCCGCAGGTAAATATGTCGCCAGGTATTGGAAAAACGGAGTGGCTACAGACCTGACGGACGGATCCAGGGATGCTTTTGCCAATGATATTTTCATCAGCGGAAATGATGTCTATATTGCCGGGCAGGAAATGAAGTCGGGTGAAACGACCTACGCAGCCAAATACTGGAAAAACGGGGTGCCGGTTACCTTAACGGATGAAGCACAGAATGTCATTGCCACAGGCATTGCCGTAAGCGGAAACGATGTTTATGTGATCGGGGAACGCAGGATGGCGAACTGGCTCACTCCGGTCACCTGTTATTGGAAAAACGGACAGCGTACGGATCTTTCGGATCAGAGTACAACTGCAGATCAGCAGGATATCACGGTATCAGGCAACGATGTGTATATGATGTGGTCTGTTGTCTATAACAGTTCGGGACAGCTTCAGACAAGTTATTCTAAAAATCTGGCAGCTCCCACCCTTATTCAGGACGGAACTTCCTATGCAGGTGGAACGGCCATTACTGTAAAAGGAAATGATGTCTATATCGCAGGCACCGGTACCCTGTCTAACAGTCAGTCTTTAGTTTCGAAATATTGGAAGAACGGTTCACCTGTTACACTGGGCTCAGACGGATCTGCTGCTTTAAGCCTCTATCTGTCAGGAAACGATCTGTATGTCGGAGGATACCAGCAGTCCCAGAGTGGTGGATCCGCAGCCGTTTACTGGAAAAACGGCAAAGCAGAGAACCTGACAAACGGTACGGGAAGTGCCATGATCAGACAGATCTTTGTAAAAGAACAATAAGTTGTTAATGGTTTTCTCAGCACTTGACAATATCAAATTTAAAAAGGGTTTTTCTGAATAGAAAACCCCTTTTTGCTGTTTTAAAAACGGGTAGATTTGATTACCTGTAAAGAGTGAGCAGAATTTTGCCTGGAAAAAAATCAGCTGCTTCAGTTTTACGTAAACTTCTTTCGATTCATGTTCTTTATTATGCTGTTAAACCATTTTAATTTGGAAAAGTCCGGGAGAATATTTTAGCTCAATTGATCTTCCTGATCATTTCATGACCATAAGTAATTTTTGTTATTTTGTTTTATCCCTTTTGTTATTTCCGAAAATGAAAAAAGCACATAACAATCCTATAACAGTAAAAATCGCTATCACGAAGCTTGTAATAAAATCATAAAATAAAGAGCCCTGAAAGTAAAACAGATCACCGGACAGAAACAGTTTACTTTTCTCCGGGTTTTTCTGACTGTAGAAAATGACAAAATCTTTTTTCCTGATTTTCTCCGAAACTGACTGGGAAAACTCATTTACCCGTTCATCATTTTCCTGAAAATTCCAGAAAGGGTAATATTTTTTCATGGCATCGGATTCTGTCTTCTTATACAATTCAGTACCTGCCTTGTAAGTATAAGAAACATCCGTATAGGAATTACCCATTCGTTTGTAACCATTGTGCCAGGCAGTCAATGCTCGTATTTGTTTTGCCTCGGTTGCTTTCCAGTTCCAGTGAGATATTTTGAATTCCTGGATTTTGAGAAAAGGTGAAAGGGACATCACGATAATAAGAACGAGATAAATGACACTTAAAATAATTGAAAAATCCCTGATCACATAACGGAAATCAGTCTTTATATCTTTTAAACGGTTAAAATGAACAGCAACCGTTATCAGAAATGAATATAAAAGATAGGTTATGGGGTTTTCTATAAAGACACAGATGATGACAAGTGCAGCCATCCCGAAATATCCTAAGAACCTGAAAAAATGATCTGTGAATTTTTTAATCATACTGTTAATGCTTACCTGTAAAAATTACATGCTCCATAAGCTCCATTTTGACTGGATTACTGAAGGATTGGCTTCTTTTACTTTATGGTAAAAGGTAAGAAAATTCCTGTTCCAGACAGAATAATTGTGAGTAAATCTGAACACAACTTCTTCTCCCTGATGACTGATTTTAACCTGCCAGATCCTGCTGTTATTAATCTGGTAAGAAGTTTTGCTGAGTTCCGTAATATCTTCTAAACTAAATTTTGCAGTCTGACTGTCCTTATTTACAGCATAAAAATACGAATCGTCAAAATAGAAATCGTCTGCAGAAACCATCTTTTTTTCAAGACCCAATAAAAACGGACTTCCTGAAATCTTAAGCATGCCTTCAGTACCTGAACTGCTGTACTGTACATTTTGACCTGAAGGCAGTGATATAAAGTATTTTTTATAGACCTCACGGAAAACCAACAGACCAAAAATAAGTCCTGAAACTGTAATGATGATAAGATAGATATCACCTGACTCTGATAGTGTAAGCGTCACTGCCGTAATTAACAAAGCATACAGCACTACCATGAAAATAATCCTTTTAATCATTTCATAAATGTAAGATTTATAATCCTCCCAATACAAAAAATATCCCATCCTGTTCTTCCGGACAGAATAGATCTTAAATATATCGGCTTCCAGGATTTTTCGGGATTCTGAAAGCAGCCTGCAGCCCAGATATACAAAAGTGTTTAGAAATTATAAACGTCATGACAGAAGATAATTCCGTTAAATTATTTTTTAAAATAGCAAGTATGATGATAAATGAATTAAATTAGCTTTACTTTATAGTATAACCACTGAAACAGATATTGACCGTGAAAAGTATTATTATTTTCTTCCTTTTCCCATTATTGATGGCTTGTCAGGCCACTCATGCTGACCTTGAGAAACTGTCATTTCCCATCGATATAGCATCTGTTGGGAAAAAATATGAATTAAGTAAAAACAGTGACCTTTCAGGGGTGATCATTTACAACAGTACCGATCCTGCATTGCTGCACTTCTCCGGATTTTCTTTTTCCGGAACGCTTAATACGCAGTACCAATCGATATTATCCACCAATTACGCATCTTTTTACGAAAACAGGAAAACCAATAAAGTGAACGCCTACAGGCTGGAAATAAAAACAACTTCGAAAGCAGAGAAGTTTGAAAAACTATTGGAAAAAAAATTAGGGAAGACAGATTTCTATTACAGGAATTCGGAATTTTCCTACAGGGTATGGAATGCGGGCAATAAGATTTACCTGTTCGAGACCAACAGTACAGGAAAATACAACGGTGAAAAATTTACATCCTGCAATCTGTATATCGTTGCTAGCGGAGATCAGCAGCTGAAAGACTATTTTATTTCAGGAGGCTTTCAGTACTACGGAGACTATCTTCGTGAGAACAGTAAGCCTCAGCATACCGGAAAAAAATACACCTATAGAAATTTTGTGGATGAAAAGGAAAAAGAAGATGGAAGAGATTCATTTTATTTGAAAGATTATGTTAAATAAAAAGATTAAAATGATATGAGAATCAGTGGCAATTATTTGGATAGGGTAAGATATGTCATTTTTCCTATGGCTATGATCTGTGGATTCATCTGCGCAATTTTCTCTGCTCATCCGTTACATGCTTTCCTGTGGCTTGGAGGAATGATTTTTTTTTGTCATCTGGCTGCTTGATACAGCATTCATTTTTCAAAAGTTCGGAATGAATCTTAATAAACTGTTTCTGACAGATACTATTCTGTTTAATGACACTGAAATACAGCCCTCCCAAATTGTTACCGTAAAAACTGAAAATATATACCCGGATTCCATCATTTCCAAATGGAGAATCAGTATAATCTGCCTGACATTGAATAATGGCTCAGTTCTTTATATTCTTGCAAAACCACATTCCCTGTTTTTCTACCTCAACTATTTTGCTGGAATATTCTCAAATTATTATAAAGACCGTAGGAGGGCTAAAAGTGGTCTGCAGAGGGGCTTTGCACCATTATCCACTTATTTTGTCAGAGAAACACCTCAAACTTTAGATCTCTTGACGGTAAGATATCCTGAACTAAAACTAAAATCTATCTAATGACAAGCTGAATGCTGAGTCTGTTTAATGAGTATTGACAGTAAATTGTAGATATTCATTCAATATTCCACAGTGCAAAAGAACTTGAAGTTTAGGTTAATTCCGCTATTTTGCAACGCAAAGTTTTAATTAATTAGTCATCCTATTAAAGGAGCAAAGAAAGGAATCAATGAAATTGATTTTTATAAAGCGAGCTTCATAAGCGGCTCTGCCGCCCATCTTTGCTCCTTTAATATAGCGGATTGCATAATAAAACTTTGCGTTTAAAAAAATAAATTCTTCAATATCATCATAAGCCATGATTTTCCAGGTTTAGATTCCTCCGGATATCGAAGATTCGATGAAATCAAAGACAAACTGTACGCTGAGAGTGGAATCTGTTTGGTAAACATTGAAAGTAAATTACAAGTATTCATTCTATACTTCGACCAGCATCCAGTAAATATTCTGTTTTCTTTATTCCGAACTGAAGTTAAATATTTATTTTTGCTGATCGTTACAACATATACATTGCGATGCTCTGTACAAGCGGGCTCATAATTTTCTACAATTTAAAAAAACAATTCATGCAATACTTTAAAGTTAAAAATCTGGCTGCTATTCTCGGTCTTTGTTCGACGCTTCTGTTTTCCCAGGAATTCAGGACTTCAGCAACGGTAAGGCCGGGAAAAGAGTATCCGAAGGTGAGTACTGATGGAAAAGCTGTGTTTAGAGTGTATTTTCCTAATGCAGACAAGGTTGTTTTGGATGGCGGGGACGGAATGAAAAATGTAAAATCAACAGTACACAGGAATCCGGACGGTTTTTGGGAGATTTCTGCTGATTCCATGGAAATCGGTTTTCACTATTACTGGTTCAATGTAGACGGGCAACGCACCAATGACCCGAATTCACAACTTTATTTCGGTTACGGTCAGCCTACGGGCGGGATTGAGATTCCTTCCGGTGAAGATTTTTTTTTGGAGAAAGAGGTAAAGCATGGCAGCATTGTTAATGACAGTCTCAATTCGGTCATTACCAAAGGAAAACGAAATTTTAAAATCTATCTTCCGCCAGGGTACAGGACAGGTAAATTTCCGGTCTTATATCTCTATCACGGCACAGGTGAAGATATTACCGGCTGGGAAAAACAGGGAGACATCAGGAATATCCTCGATAATCTTTTTGCGGAAAAAAAAGCAAAGGAAATGATTGTAGTAATGGATTACGGAGTCGCACTGGATCCTGAACAGGAAAAGCAGCCTGATGATTATCCAAGAACGGTTCTTTCGACAAAAAATCTGGATCAGGTTATCATTCAGGAACTGATTCCTTATATTGAGAAAAAATACAAAACCAATGGTAAGAGAGCTGTTGCCGGACTTTCACGGGGAAGCTACCAGGCTATGTATATAGCGTCCGGTCATCCGGAACTGTTTTCTGCTGTCGGTGTATTCAGCCCTGTAATTTATGAAGGAACATCTGAAGATCCTTTTAAAGAATTGCCGATTCGCAAATTGATCGGTTCGAAACGGAAACCGTTCTTCTTTCTGGGAATAGGAGAGAAGGAAGATGCCAGGTTCACCGAGTACAATCAGACGGTTACCCGTTATTTAGATCAGCATCAGTATCCTTACTTCCAATACAGATCCCCTCAGACTTACCACGAATGGCTGACCTGGCGAAGATCTCTCTATCAATTTGTGCAGAAGATTTTCAGATAATGATCTGCTCCTACCGTTTTATTTCAGCTTAAGGGAGTATTAAAGGGTATCAACATTTATACGCTGATACCCCTGAATATATATATTATTGCCCTGTTTTATTGAAATGTCCAAAACGTAAAGATAAACACCGTAGACAATATCTATTTCGTGGGATCACCTTTATAACGAAGCTGTTGATCTAATTCCAGTCAACGTTCAGTTGGTTAGCTTTTGCGAAATCTTTACCAGTATTTAGCAAAGCGCTGTACAGTGTTTCAAATTTCAGCCTGTACTTCTGATCGATCGACTGGATCACTGCATCCTTTTCTGCCTGGGACGCTTTACCGTCACAAAGTTTTGCATAATTCGTGTACTCATTTTTATAGACAGGAATCACATATTCGTAAAGCGCTATCGACTGTTCCTTAATGGTCTTTCTGTCATCCGAACCTGCAGACAGGGCTTTTATATCTTTAAGCGATTTTTCCATATACAGAATATTGTTCTGTATCATTTTAGTGGCTTCGTTACCCTGTTTTTTGCTTGAGGGGATATCCGGATATTCCACAGTCTCATCATTGATATGTTTCGCCAGTATTGGTGTTGCGAAATCATTGATGGTATTCGTATTTAAAACAGCGGTGTCAAAAAATTTGTCAGCAGGTTCTGAACATGAATGGATCAAAAGGGCGAAAACTACAAATAGCGCAAAAGCGCAATACCGGGTGATCGTTTTGAAAATGTTTTGCATAATTTATATTGGTTTTTTAAGGTTCTGTCAGATGTTCAGTGCCTGTTAAATTGCATTCAATCCCTGTCGAAATGCTGATGAATACTTACAAATTTAAAGAATGAACCGAGTTGAGTCTGTCTGCAAATTTCAGACCTTAAGCTTGATGTGGAAACAGGTTTTCCATAACAGCTTCATACTCCGATGTATTATTTTCAGTCATTTTTAGTTTTGCAGTTAATTCCGCAGTACAGATGATTTCCTCAGATCATGATTGGATAGCTATATCTGCTGACCGGTCCCTATTTTTTGTTCTATAAAGTAGATTGCTGCAAAACCGGATTTTTAATTTTTTATTCTTCAGGTTTATAACTTAAATCTGATTTTCCGGCTTAAAATTTAAATAACCTCAGTTCGGGATGAGGCTCTATAAGACGCAAAGCTAAACAAAAATAGTAATTACGTGATTTTCTAAGATTTATGATAGACAAAGGCGTGAAACTTATCAAGGTAATACAAAATTCTTGTATAACTTTGATAAACGAAGTGGCATTGTTTAACTTGAAAGCGTTTCAAAAAGTAGAATTTCTTTGTTTTTCTTTGCGATAAAATAGCATTGTTTTGAAAATCAATTATTTAAAAAAATGTTTATCCCGAACTCAGGTAAATAAATAGATGATCATCAATGAGTACAGTTCCTTATGCGAAGAATGTCATTTTTGTCCCGTAAAAGGGAGAGCATCGTTAATTAATGAAAGGGATACCCTTCTAAATGATTTTCGGTTGTATGAATTTATTCCGGCTGAATGATGACAAACCGAACCAGATGAAATTCTTTTTTGATACTTTCACGAATCCGGTGAATTGCTTCAGTGATCTCTTCGGTATCCAAATGCTCTTCAAAATCTATAATAAGCATTAATACAACTTCCTCCGGTGACTGATAGGTGGATAATATATGTTTTGTTCTAACGACTGCAGTATCTTTTTCAGCCAGTTGTGCAATTTTTCCCCTTGTTTCAGGAGCAATTCCTTCCCCCATCAGTAAACTCCTGCTTTCTCTCGCCAGGATAAAAGAAACAAAGACAAGGATCAGCCCTACAATGACAGAGGCAAGCCCGTCTAATTCCGGAATCTGATATAAATGACTGAAACTCATCAATACCATTACAGTCAGCAGACCTGCCACTGCTGCACCATCCTCAAAAACAACCAGAAAACTTGCGGGGTCTTTGCTTTTGATGACCGCATCCCACCATTTCACGCCGTTTCGGGTTTTATTGAATTCCCTTACTGCAATAAACAGGGAAGTTCCCTCGAAAATAAGGGAAAGTGCCAATACAATATAGTTCCAGAACGGATCTTTCATCAATTCAGGTTCTATAATGTGAGAAATTCCCTGATAAACAGATAAAGCACCACCAAGACCAAAGATCAGGATAGAAACGATAAAAGACCAGAAATAAAGTTCCTTGCCATATCCGAAAGGATGAGATTCGTCAGCCGGTTTTCTGCTCCTTTTTATTCCGTATAAAAGCAATAGCTGGTTAGTGGTATCGACAGTTGAATGGATACCTTCAGAGATCATGGAAGAACTGTTGGTATAGGCTCCCGCTATAAACTTTGTCAGCGCAATTAAAAGATTGGCGGCAAGGGCACTGTAAATTGATTTGTGATT
This sequence comes from Chryseobacterium sp. HNCC26DJ238, assembly GCF_057180465.1. Taxonomy (NCBI): domain Bacteria; kingdom Pseudomonadati; phylum Bacteroidota; class Flavobacteriia; order Flavobacteriales; family Weeksellaceae; genus Chryseobacterium; species Chryseobacterium sp. HNCC26DJ238. The sequence continues at coordinate 10,896 of NZ_JBXUGI010000003.1, read as the reverse complement.
GTCGGGCATTGTATTATTGATATGAACAGGGGAGTGAAGAGGTATTTTAAAACTTCATCTAAAATATTAACCAAAGCTAATGTAATCAAATCATTTTATAAAAATATTGCTTTCTGATAAAAAACGGATAATACTTTACAACATTTAATCTGGGTAAATCTCCTGCAGCCGTTTTTTGGTAATCCGTGATATTTACAATCTGGCTATCACTTTTTTTGCCTTATCAGCTGACAGTCCGGGATTATTAAATTGGTCACAGTTTTGATGTAGAAACCGCGGCATCTTAATTAACCCGAACAGAAAAAGGAATACAAAGTTTTTGGTGCTTTAATGATCCCTGAGTAAAGGTCAGTTATAAGATCAAAGTAAAGAATAGACAAAATCATAGAACCAGTTAAAGCAAAATATAATAATGGAAAATGAAAATTTAATTCAGAAAAGTATCAATACCGTAAGAGTTTTGGCGGCTGATGCAGTGCAGAAATCAAATTCCGGACATCCCGGGACACCGATGGCTTTAGCTCCGTTAGGTCACGTTTTGTGGTCGGAAGTCATGCATTACAATCCAAAGAATACAGAATGGGCAAATCGGGACCGGTTTGTACTTTCCTGTGGTCATGCCTGTATGCTGCAGTACAGTTACTTACATTTGACAGGATATGAAATCACTCTTGATGATATTAAGAATTTCAGGCAGTTACACAGTATCACTGCCGGTCATCCTGAGTACGGGCTCACCCCGGGAATTGAAGTCACTACAGGTCCTCTGGGACAGGGATTTGCCAATGGAGTAGGGATGGCCATTGCCCAGCAATATATGGCAGCCCGTTATAACCGGCCGGATTTTACCATTTTCGACTATAAAATATATGCCATCTGCAGTGACGGAGATCTTATGGAGGGTATTTCTGCTGAAGCTGCATCGCTCGCAGGACATTTGGGACTGGGAAATATGATTTATTTTTATGACAGCAACAATATTACGATCGAGGGGAATACTGATCTGGCTTTTGATGAGGATGTATCCAAAAGGTTTCAGTCTTATGGATGGCATGTACAGGATCTACCTGATATCAATGATCTTGAAGCAATGTCCGCTGCGATCAGAAACGCTCAGATGGAAACAGCACGTCCTTCGCTGATTAAAGTATACAGCCACATCGGTTACGGAAGTCCCAATAAGCAGGATTCTGCAGCTGCACACGGTTCTCCTTTAGGGAAAGATGAGGTACGGCTGGTAAAGGAAAATTTAGGATTTGATCCTAATAAAGATTTCGTCATTCCTCAGGACGTACTGGATTTTTATCATAAAGCTGGAAGGGAATCTGCGCAAAAAGAAGAGGAGTGGAACGAACTCTATGAAAATTATAAAAAAACACATCCGGATCTTGCCAGGGAATATGAAGCTGTTATCTCAGGTCAGTTTCCTGATGGCTGGGAAGAAAAACTGCCGGTTTTTGAACCTGATACACCTGTTGCAACCCGTAAAGCTTCAGGAAAAGTACTGAATGCGGTCGCAGAATATTTGCCTCAGTTAATCGGGGGTTCAGCGGATCTGTCACCTTCTACCAATACTGTTCTGGAAGCTTATCCATCCTTTTCCGCACAGCACCGGGACGGCCGTAATTTCCATTTTGGGATCCGGGAACATGCCATGGGAGCAGTTCTCAACGGAATGGCCCTGAGCCATTACCTGATTCCGTACGGAGCAACATTTTTGATATTTTCAGATTATATGCGTCCGCCGCTGAGGCTTGCTGCAATTATGAAAATACGCCAGATCATGGTTTTTACGCACGACAGTATTGCTCTGGGCGAAGACGGGACAACCCATCAGCCGGTAGAACAGTTGATCGGATTGCGGACCGTGCCGAATATGACCGTAATCCGCCCGGCGGATGCAAACGAAACTGCACAGGCCTGGCGCGTTGCCATCCGGCATAAAGACGGACCTGTTGCAATTGCATTGACCCGACAGGAAATACCGGTCATCGATCAAAAAAAATATGCAGGTGCAAAAAATCTGGAGAAAGGCGCTTATATTCTTTCAGATTCTGAAGGTGAACCGGATCTCATTCTTATAGCCAGTGGGTCAGAAGTTCATCTGATCCTGGAAGCCCAGGAAGAATTAAAGAAAAACAGGATCAATGCAAGAGTGGTAAGCATGCCGTGTTGGAATTTATTTGATCAGCAGACTGCTGCCTATAAGGAAGAAGTATTCCCGAAAAACATGCGTAAGCGACTGGCAGTAGAAGCCGGTTCACCGATTGGATGGATTAGATACACCACTGATGATGGTGATGTCATCGGGATCGACAGGTTTGGCGAATCAGCGCCGGCGGAAGAAGTCATGAAAGAATATGGATTCACGGTCGAAAACGTGGTAAAAAAAGCGAAAGCTCTGCTTTTGAAAGATGAATAAAATAGATGCTCATCCATCTTTTTTCACTAAGAATCATTGGCTGTCCCTAATTAATCATCAATAAAAACCGGAGAAGCTCTCGTTTTTGTTATAAATCTTATGATAAAGGCAAACGGATTTGTAACGACGTTTAAAAACAATTATTTATTACAAACGGCGTGTACTTCGTATTAAGATTATAAGTATAATTAATAATGGATATTAAAAAAAATCCCTGTATAAAAAAGAAAATGTCAACAGTATTGGTAAAAATAGGAATCTGCGCAGATCATGGCGGTTTTGAACTTAAAGAAAAAATCAAAACTTTTTTAGCCGAAAATCACTTTGAACCGGTTGATTATGGTGCCTTAGCGCTTAATGATACAGATGATTTTCCGGATTATGTAGTTCCGCTTTCGAAAGCTGTAGCTGCCGGAGAAGTTTTCCGTGGTATTGCCGTCTGTGGCAGTGGGGTGGGGGCCTGTGTGGCTGCCAATAAAATTTCAGGGATAAGGGCAGCACTGATTACCGACCATTTCTCAGCACATCAGGGAGTGGAAGATGATGATATGAATGTAATCTGTCTTGGCGGCCGCGTAACCGGCTTTGCAAATGCAGAAGAGTTGGTTCTGGCTTTTCTGAATGCACAATTTACCGGAACCGAAAGACATCTCAGACGGTTGAAAAAAATTCAGGATCTGGAGAACAGTCATTGAAATAGCAGGTATGGATCTGATCTGAATATCTCTTTTTGATCACGAGAGTTATACTTTATATTAAAATAAGTGAACAGTTATCAGCCGGATTAACCGTAATGTTTAATTTAAAAAAAATAAAATCTACAGATGGAACACGAAAATAAAAATCAGAACGCATTCGGAATGATAGGATTGGGTACGATGGGATCCAATCTTTTACAGAACATTGCTGATCATGGGTATCACTGTGCCGGATACGATATCAGTACCGATAAAGTAAACGCCCTTAATGGGTTAGAAATTCAGAATATCCATGGGTATTCAGATATTAAGGAATTTGCAGACAGTCTCCAAAGTCCGAAAATTGTCATGATGCTGGTTCCTGCCGGAGAAATCGTAGACAGTGTGATCAGAGAGCTGCTGGCTGTTCTGGATAAAGGCGATATCATTATAGACGGTGGGAATTCCCATTACACCGATACTGAACGTCGTTATAAAGAACTGGAAAACAAGGGTCTTCATTTTGTCGGAATGGGTGTTTCAGGCGGTGAGGAAGGAGCGAGGACAGGTCCAAGTATGATGCCAGGAGGGGATCAGGAGGCATACGAAATCATAAAACCGATCCTGATGAAAATCGCCGCTCAGGTGAACGGCGAACCTACCGTTGCTTTTATGGGAGACCGTTCTGCAGGCCATTTTGTTAAGATGGTGCATAATGGAATTGAATATGCGATCATGCAGCTGATCTCCGAATCTTATGAAATCATGAAGAAAGGGCTGAAAATGGAGAATGACCGGATATATGATGTGTATAAAAAATGGAATGAAGGTCATCTGAAATCATATCTGCTCGAAATTACAACTGATATTTTCGCATATAAAAATGAAGGGGAGAAACATCTTCTACTCGATAATATCAGAGATGAGGCGAAGGCAAAAGGAACCGGTAAATGGACCTCTCAGGCTGCTATGGATCTACATCTTCCCACACCCGTTATTGACACATCCGTTTCAATGCGTGATCTTTCCAGCTTAAAAGATTTGCGGATTCAGGCTTCCAGGATATATCCCGAAATTACAGAAATAAATTATCAGACAAATGAGAATGACTATCTGGACAAGCTGGAGGAAGCATTTTACTTTGCAATGGTTTCAGCATATGCACAGGGAATGCATCTGCTCTACCAGGCTAATGAAGAATTCAACTACGATCTGAATCTGGATCTGATTGCAAAAATATGGAGGGGGGGCTGCATTATCCGATCCGGATTTTTAGAGGATATTTTTACGGCATTCAATAAGAATCCGAAACTGGAGAATTTACTTTTGGATGAATCTGTTGCCGGAAACCTTACCCAGAGTATTCCGGATATCCGCACAATTGTTTCTGATGCAGTGGTCCACGGTATTTCAGTACCTGCATTTTCAGCAGCAATAAGTTATTTTGATAATTTCAGGAATGAAAATATGCCGACCAACCTTATCCAGGCCCAACGGGATTATTTCGGTTCCCACACATATGAACTCAAAGGGAAAGAAGGAGTCTTTCACACCAAATGGTTGATGGAAAATATTAAAAATTAAAATATTATTTCATCAGAATTTTAAAAACAGTAAACAATGGCAAATACATCAGACATAAAGGTATATCCTACGGTGTTAATTATTTTCGGAGGTAACGGCGACCTGGCCAAGCGGAAAATTATTCCGGCGCTGTATAACCTTTTTCTTGAAAAGAGGCTTCCTGAAAAATTTGCAGTTATCGGGACGTCGAGAACAGCTTTTTCCGATCAGAAGTACCGGGATTCTTTATTGGAAGGGATCAATAAGTTTTCCCGCACAGGGAAGGCTAAAAAAGAAGAATGGGCCGATTTCTCTTCCCATATTTCCTATCAGGCAGCAGATATCAAAGATGTTGCTTCCTATAACGAATTTAATTCGAAGATTAGCAAGCTGAGAGAGGAGTGGAAAGAAGACTGTTCCATCCTGTATTACTGTGCGGTTTCTCCTGATTTATTCTGTCCTATTGCAGAGAACATTTCTAAAAGTAAATTAGAAAACAGTAAAGAAACTGCACGCATCATCATTGAAAAACCATTCGGAAGAGACCTGGAATCGGCAAAGGAATTAAACAGGAAGTTGCTGACTATTTTTGATGAAAAACAAATCTACAGGATAGATCATTATTTAGGAAAAGAGGTCGTTCAGAATGTGATGGCGTTTCGTTTTGCGAATACAATTATGGAGCCTCTCTGGAACCGTACGCATATCGAACATGTGCAGATTTCTGTTACGGAACAGATCGGAGTGGAAGACAGAGGAGGGTATTTTGATCATTCCGGAATTTTACGGGATATGATTCAGAATCACCTGTTGCAGTTACTATGCATCATTGCCATGGAGCCACCCGTTAATTTTGATGCCGACCTTGTCCGTGACCGCAAAGTGGATGTTTTAAAAGCAATCCGGAAAATGGTGCCGGGAATGATTGATACCGTAGCCGTGAGAGGTCAGTATGGCTCAGGATGGGTAGAAGGGAAAGAGGTTGCCGGATACCGCGAGGAAACCGATGTACAGCCGGATTCTAATACCGAAACGTACGCTGCAATGAAATTTAATATCGATAACTGGCGATGGCAGGGAGTACCTTTTTATCTTCGCACGGGAAAAAGGCTTTTTAAATCAGATTCGCACATAATCATACAGTTCAGGGAAGTTCCCCATAATATGTTCAATAATGGAGAACAGCATTTTTTGAAACAGAACAGGCTGATTATCAGTATTCAGCCAGATATGGCGATCAGATTTCAGCTCGAAAGCAAAACACCGGGTCTTGAAATGGCCCTGAATACTGTAGATATGGTATTTGATTATTCCGAAAAAACAAAGACCGATTCTCCGGAGGCTTATGAAACGCTTCTGCTGGATGTAATTTCCGGGGATCAGACTTTATTTATGCGGGCAGATCAGGTAGAAGCGGCCTGGGAAGTAGTCATGCCGGTTCTTGAGTATTGGGAAAATAATACAATGAACAATTTCCCAAATTATCCCGCCAATTCGTGGGGGCCGGAAAATGCAGAAGCCCTCATAGCCAAAGACGGCTTTCACTGGATTAATCTTCCCGAAAAAAAATAAAAGCAGAGATTAACCGGTTTTTTCAGATTCGTCAGATGTTTAAACGTGCCAGGAAGTGCATTACATGATGATGATAAGGTTCGAAAGATTAAAAATAGTCCCATTAAAAAGAATAGAAAAAAGACTGCGCCTTTTTCATTAAGAGTGATTACAGTACTTTGTAAACATAAATTTTATACATAAACCTACGGAACATTTGGTACTGAACGGATGAATCAGTATGTATAAAAATAGAGAAATAAGTTATTATTAATCCACAATTCCCATGGCCGCATAGTAGGCCGCACCCATCAAAGCTGTCTTATCATTAAGAACAACTTTGATGGGAATGGTTTTGAGTAAATGTTCCATACGTCCCACAGCAATAAAATTTTTGTAAAATTTTTTTTTATCAATCAGGCTGAGAATTTTTGGGGCAATTCCTCCTCCAATATAGATTCCTCCGGTTGCATTAGCCTTTAACGCAAGTTGACTGGATTCTACAGCGAGATATTGTAAAAACAGCTGCATGGTTTCAATACACACAGGATCTGTTTTTTCTATGGCTGCTGCAGATATCACTTTGGAGGGGTTTTCACCCTTTATTTGTTCCGTCAGCCAGTCAGGTTCTTTTATGTCTCTGTAATTTCTTAAAAATTCGTAAATATTGTTGATGCCCTGTCCGGAGATGACCCTTTCCCAGCTGACGTGATTAAATTTCTTATGTAAAAATTTCCATAATTCCAGATCCAGTTCATTACCCGGTGAAAAATTAGAATGACCACCTTCTGTGGCATAGGGATGGTAATGGGATCCGTCCCAGTACAGTCCTGCTTCACCAAGACCCGTTCCCGGTGAAATTACTACCGCATTACCTTTGGTTCCCTCTCCTTTAGAAAGGATTTTATAGTCCGAATCCCCAAGGGCAGATAAGCCATAAGCATTGGCCTGCAGATCATTAATAAGCAATACCTTTTTTATATCTAAATCAGATTCTAATTTCATGGAGTCTATTTCCCACGCAAAGTTGACTCCCCGGACTTTATCACCATCTATGGTGCCGGCTACCCCCAAACAGGCACAATCAATAACCGAAGTTTTATCTTCGTGGAAATGGCGGATTGCTTTCACAAATGAACTGTGATCCGTGGTAGCATATCGTTGGTTTTTGATGCAAACCAATTTGTTTTTGTCAATCCTGAAAAGGGCAAACTCTGTTTTGGTTCCGCCTACATCGGCTGCTAAAAAGATTCCGGAACCAGGTAATTTTTTATGTCCCGAAGGGTAAGCCATTGATAAAAAAGTATCTGAAATGTCAGGTAAGGTAATTTCCGGAAGATTTTTCATAGTAAAAGACATTTATAAAGGAAGGTTAATTTAAAATAATTTTTTAGATTATTTTTTGTTTTTTATTTAAAAATGATCGTCATGACTTTACTATCTGTTTACGGCTTTTTAATGCCAGCAAACTAATGTCTTCCGGACAGCTGATGATGATTAATTCTTGAAAATATAAAAGTTAACCTATCCTTAATATAGGGGTATATGCTTTTGGGTAATTTTGTGCAACAGGTTTTTAACTCTCCAAAAGGGAATCACTGAAATGGACAACTTTAAAAAAATATATTCAGAATATAAACACAGGGTGTATTTTTTTGCAGCAAAATATGTTTCTGAAGAAGAAGATATTGAAGAGATCGTTCAGGATATTTTCATGCACGTCTGGAAATATCTTACAAAAGCCCAATCGGATTCTGAGATCGAGGCTCTGATATTTAAATCCGCAAAGCAGGAAATTTCGAATTTCTACAGAAAGAGAAAAATGATATTTGTTCCTTTGACGGATTCCAGGGAAAGTCCTGACGAAGAAGATTTTGAAATCGATCAGAAAATACAGGAGGAACACCAGCTGAAGAAAATAGAAACCCTTCTGGAGCAGGTTCCGGAGAGAAGCAGAACATTTTTCGTACAGAATAAAATGCAGAATCTCAGCCTTTTTACCATCGCAAAGGAAAACAATATTTCGAAAACGGCCGTAGAAAAGCACGTCAACAAAGTCTTGAAATTCATACGTTCAAATCTTAATTTTTTCTGAAATAAATTCTGTACTGCATAACTTAATTGTTATCTGAAAAATGATGCTCATCAAATATGTGAACTTTCTAATACCTCCAAAAAGCGGTTGGTTTTGTTATTGCTCACAGATTACAAATCCGCAAAATCGGGTATCGTTGGTAAATGCTTATCTTAATATACGATAAATTATGGTATGAAGAAGATATTTTTTTAAATATCAATTACAGACATTCATAGTGAGCTGTCCAAAATTTTGTTTCTTTAATATTATTTTTTTATCAAAAATCAATAAGTATTTAGTAATACTGCCACAATATTTTAAACCTTCTTTGGAATTGGATATAACATCAACTCTTAGAGAATCATTTCTTAACTCATTAAAAATTGCGATGTGAGAAGGTCCTTTAAATTTATCCTTAGTAAAGACATTTTGCCTCGTATAATAATCTGATGATTTCCATGATTTTTGCCAGTATTTTTTATTCAGTTTAGATAAACAAATATTTCTTTTAGTTGATTGGGATTTATCAATGTTTAACCAGTTAAAATAACTGTCAGATTTATATAACGGAAAAAACTCTCATAAAGTGATATCCCATAGGCTTTTGGATTTAGGATATCTTTATAATATTTTTTTGTCCCATTATTTTTGAAATCTTTTTTGATATACTCAATTCCTTTCTCATACTTAGTACAAACACATTGTCCATATATTACAAGATTAAACTCTTTCAAAATTGCCAATATTTGGCTGTCTGTAAATTTACTCGTTCTCATATCCTAAAATTAATTGTTTTTTGTTTATAATTTTAGGGGTATAAAATGTCCAGTTTTTAGGGAGACTTACAATAATAAAAGATATTTGGATCTGTCTGATCCGGTTCTGTATAGACCGCATCTGATAATCTGTTTAAACCGTCATATGCGTAGGTATATCTTTTTCGGCTGTTGATTTTAGACATATTCCAGTCAATTTCTGCAATATTCCCATTATATCTTCCAGATCCGACAGCGTTGTATTCAGGATCTGTGTATTTCATTTTGTAGCCGAAAAAATCTGTTCCAAGATTCACAGGATCATTGATCTTCGTCATCTATCTTTATAAGCTCGAAGTCGGAAGACTTTGCGCAGCAGGGGGAAGATGCTCTTTCTAACGTGCTGCAAGATGTAAAATAAAAAGCCAACTCATTTGAGTTGGCTTTTTATTTTAATTTTTATTATCGCTGGATTTCGCCTGTTCCGTTTGTAGCGTAACTTTCTAATATATTTATGCTTAAAAAAGAAGCATCTTTATTTATATCAGAAAATTTTTCTGCATCTTTTTTATAGATAATTGGTTTATATTTTTCCTCATTTAATAAATAATCTTCAAAGAAAAATTTCTTATTTATAGGATTGAAAATCTTATAACGATAGTTAGATTCTTTCCTTAACAGAATAATATTTGGCAGTTTATCGCTAAAATATATAGTAAGATAATTAAGATTTGACGTTTCAACATAACCATCTTTTGGCTTTGTAATTCCGTAATATTTTCCTGGGATTAAATAACACGTTCCTCCCCATCTTTTCCACATTGTAATATATTCTCCATTGGTTGCTTTGAAAAAAGAACGGCTTTGGTCATACCAAAGAAATAATCCTAAAAAAATGCCCAAAACAACAACAAAATATTTTATTATTTTTTTCATTATTTCGGTGTTATTGCATTAAGAATAGGGTGGTTTTGAACCCATACTTTGTGTCCCAAATCATACCCAACTTTTTGTGCTTGTTGCGTTGGTTTTCCTTCTGTGGCTAAACGACCTTCTTGCACGCTTTGAAGAGTATCAAATCCCACTCTTGCTTCTGCCCAACCTAAACCATTACTTCCTGCAATATATCCCGCTCCAAAATTCCCGACATCTCTGGCTGAAGCCATAACTCCAACATTATCAGTTTTAGTTCCTGTATCTGTTGAAAATAAAACGCCTCGATATGTGTATTGAGTTACGGTCATTCCTTCAGGTCTTTGATCCGTTCCTCCTGCTTCTCCATTAGGACCATTAGTTTTGAAATCGTATTGTTCATTACCTTTTCCATTCGCCATATAGTTAAAAATATTCGGACCATTTTCTCCCATCAAATTATTAAGGAAATCATTTCCACTCATATCTCCGGGATTTATTATAGCACCCACAATTGCATTTCCATCATCTCCCATAAATGAATTTGGGGTCAAAGAATTAGCAATGTGATCAGAGGTTTCTACGTTATAATTTCCTTTTGCATCTGCTAAATAAATTCCTGTATTTCCATCGTCTTTAGCACTTACAACGGTATAACTTCCATCTTTATTTAAATTTACACCTGTGCTTTCAACCCCACGTCCATCCGGGTCGATAAATCGTATTGGATTATTTACAGTGTAATTATAAGTAGAATGTCTTCGATATTGTTCCGCTAACGGGTCAACAACGCCCCATCTTCCAATATCCGGCATATAAAACCTCGCTCCGTAATCATACATTCCGGTCTCCTGAATTTCCTTGCCATTGTACTTATAATTGTAATAGCTTCCCAGATAACCTTTATTAACACCCCCTATGTGATTAAGTCCGAAAGCG